>NZ_JBFACT010000067.1:0-51427 GCF_040640995.1 Amycolatopsis sp. NPDC021455
GCTGCTGCTGTAGCAAGCGCCCCAATGTGGCGTTCGGTGCGTCCAACGCACCGAACGCCACATTGGGTGCGTTGGACGCAACCAACGCCACATTGGGTGCGTTGGACGCAACCAACGCCACATTGGGGCGCTGGGGCGCTTACTGCACCACGGTGTAGGACAGGGCCTTGATCGCCGTGTACTCCTTGGCCGTCGGGTCCGGGTTCGTGTGGCCGAACGTCACCGACGCGACCGACGTGCCCGCGGGCGCTTCGAACGCCACGTTGCCCGCCTGCACGGTGGCCGCGACCTGCTGGGTCGAGCCGTCGTCGAGCTGGGCCGTCAGCGTGTAGCTCGTCGTCGCGGGGGAGCCGGTGAAGCTCACCCGGACCCAGTGCGCCGGTGCCGTGAAGTCGATGCGGACCGGGTCGGTGTTGCACACGTCCGCGCCCGCCTGGCCCGAGCTGGTCAGGAAACTGCCGAAGCTGCCCGCGGTGCGCAACGCCACCGCCGTCGCGTCCTTGCAGCCCGGCGGCGCGTTCTGCGTGTCCGCCGACAGCTTGACGCCCTTGGCCGCGTACAGGTCGCCGGAGATGATCCGGTTGCCCGGGGGTGAGCCGTCCGGCAGGCGGCTGAAGTCCACCAGCCGCGCCCCGCTCGGGGTCGCCGTGCTCGCGGACGACGACGCCGCCGGCGCCGAAGACTGCGCCGGTGGCGGCGAAGACGACGGCTGCGCAGCCGAAGAAGCCGATGACGCCGGCTGCGAGGGCGAGGGGCTGCCCGGCGCGGACGGCGCTCCGCCGGGAGCCGCCGGCTGGCTCAGCGGCGCGACCTGCGCCGTGGGTGTCTCCTTGCCGCTGCGGATCAGCAACGCGCCACCGAGGGCGGCCCCGGCGAGGACCGCGACCCCGGCCGCGACGGTGGCGACCCGCAGCAGGCCGCCCGCGATCCGCGGCCGCTGCAGGAAGGTCACCGGCCGTTCCGCCTCGACGTCGCCGGCGTGCGCGCGCAGGGTCAGCCCGCGCCGCGCCTCCTGGCCGGTCAACGGCGGATCGGCCCGCACGACGACTTCGGCGCCGGCCGACATGCCCGGTTCGAGGTAGACCTCGCGGGGCCGGAACTCGAAGCCGACCCGGTTCTCCTGGTCCCGCCCGGCCAGGGCGACGGCCAGCGGTGTGTTGCCCTCGTTGGCCAGGTTCAGCACGTAGAGCCCGTTCTTGCCGCCGGTGACGATCTCCGGCTGCACGCCCAGCGTCAGCCCCGGAGCCGGGCGCACGTCGAGCGGCAGCTCTTCGCACCGGGAGACCTCCCGCTGGTACGGCGACCGCACCAGGACACCCAGCGCGTACGCCCCGGCGACCATCCCACCGTGGTCCGGCACGCTCACCCGCAGCCGGACCGTGCCCGTCTCCATCGGCCGCAGCTTCATCACGGCCGGTTCGGCCGAGAACAGGTCGTCCCGCGGCAGCCCGACGACCGTCGTGCCGAAGTGCTCCACGACGCGGCTCGCGTTCTGGATGGTCACTTCGAGCTCGGCGGACTCGCCGGGCCCCAGCGTGAGCCGCTCCGGCGTGAACGTGACCTTCAGTGCCCCGGCCATGGGTCAGCGCCAGTACTCGAGGATGTAGCCCCGGCGGTCGGAGCGCTTGTTGTCCCGGCCGATGAAGCACTGCTTGCTGTACTGCCGGGCGACGATCAGCCCGCGGACGGCGTCGGCCTGCGAGGTGAACGCTTCCATCAGCATGCCGCCGTCCCGCAGCGACCACCAGCGCCCGTCCGCGTCGTTGACCTCGACGATCGTCAGGTTCGAGCGGTTGAACGAGAGGCAGTCCTCGTTCGACACCGGCCCGGCGACACCCCGGCCGCCCTTCCAGTACTCCATCAGCCAGCGCGACTTCTTCGGGCTGTTCCGGCTGTCGAAGCAGTGCTGGGTGAAGCCCCGGGCGACCGACAGCGCGTTGTCCGCGTCCTGCCGGTTGTCCAGCGTGGCCATGAGGTGGTTGCCGCTGTCGACCAGGGTGAACCCGGCCGCGCCCTTGTCGACGATGGTCAGCTGGTTCGGGTCGTGGCTCACGCAGTCCTCCGGGGACGGCGGCGGCAGCGTGCTGGTGAAGGTGGCGCTCACGGCCTTGTCGGCGTCCATGGTCACCGTGCACGGACCCGCGCCGGAGCAGGCGCCACCCCAGCCCGAGAAGGCGAAGTCCCGGCCGGGCTGCGCGGCCAGGGTGATCGACTGTCCTTTGTCGACGGTCACGGTGCAGGTCGACGGACAGCTGATCCCACCGCCGGTGACACTCCCGGTCCCGGTGACGTTCACGGTCAGCCGGGCCTTCGGGATCTCGCTCACCGTGAGGCTCACGGACGTGGTGGCCTGCTGCCCGTCGGGCATGGTGGCCTGCACGCTGACCTGGTACGTCCGCGCGGTCGCCCAGTGGTGCACGACGAGCGCGCCGTCGCCCTGCGTGCTGTCCCCGAAGTCCCAGTGCGCGGTGGCCGGGGCGGTGCCGTGCTGGTCGGCGACCTTGGCCGTGACGTCCTCGCCGGCCATCGGGCTGCTCTTGCTCAGCGTGACCTGCAGGACCGGCGGCTCCGGGGGAGTGGTGCTCGGCGGGACGCCGGGGTCGGTCGGCGGCCCCGGGACGTCCGTGCCGGGCGGGAACTGGCCGTCGGTGGGCGGGATCCCGCCCGGCGGCACCTGGCCGTCGGTGGGGGTGACCTGGCCGCCCGGCGGGACCTGCGTGCCGCTCGGCGGGTTGTCGGTGCTGCCGGGTGACGCCGGCGGCGGCTGCTGGCCGGTCGGCGGCTGCGGTGCGGGTGCCTGGCCGCTGTCGGAATGCACGCCCTTCGCCGGGTCCTTCGGGTCGTACTTCGCGATGTCCCGCTTGGTGCCGTCCAGGTGGATGACGCCGGCGCGCTCGGTCGCGGGGTCGTTGAAGAAGACGATGCCGTCGCGGGTGAGCAGCTGGAACGTCGTCGGCGGGGTGAGCACCTGGGTCTTCGCGATCACCGCGGGCCGGGTGAGGTCGACGATGTAGACCTGGCCGGTCGTGTAGTCCGGGACGAACAGCCGGTCACCCGCCTCGACCGCGGCACCGAGCCGCCGGGTGGCGGCGTCGAGCGGGACCGTCGTGTCGCACGTGGCGGCGCCGAGGTCGCAGATGTCGAGAACGCCGCGGGAGGCGACGACGTACAGGCGGTCGCCGTGCGGTGAGCCGCTGATCTGCAGGGCGTCGTCGGGACGCAGGTCGAGCGGGATCGAGCCGGTGGTTTCGCCGCTGAGCGCGTCGACCGTCGTGGCGGTGCGCTCGGCCGGGTTGACCACGACGGGGTTGCCGTGTGCGACGGTGAGCAGGTTGCGGCCCGGGCGGGTGAACTGCCGGTGGGTGACGCGCTTGCCGTCGGCGATCCGGGTGAGGTCGCCGGTCGCGTCGTCGAGCGTCCAGAGCCGGTCGGCGTCGTCGAGCGCCGCCGTGCCGGCGGCGAGCTTGGCGGCCAGCGGCAGCGGCTCGCCACGCGGCTGGAGCGTGCGCGGGTCGCTGCTGGCGAGCAGCCCGCGCTGACTATCCAATGTGTACAGCGTGGTGCGGCCGGCGAACGCGGTCAGCCCGCCGCGGGCCGCGTCGATCGGGGCGACCGGCGGGGTGGCGTCGTAGGTGGCGCCGTCGACGCGGCGCACGGTCCCCGCGGTGCGGTCGACCGCGTAGGCGGTGGAACCCTGCTGGACGACGTCCACGGCGTGGCCCGGTGTGGCGACCTGGACCTGGGCGGCGACCTCGGCCGACGGGCCGTCGAGCAGCGTCAGCTGGCCGACGTTCGACGACGCCAGCCACGCCGAGCCGGACAGCAGCCGCACGTCCTGCTCCGGGTACCCGGCCCCGGCGACGGCGATCCCGCCCACCGCCACCGCCGCGGCGAGCCCGAGCAATCCGCCCCTCGCCCAGCGCCGTCGCAGGAACCCGAGACCAGCCATCACCACGTCATCCCCTCGGTCATCCCCTTGTCAGCTTTTCCAGCGCCCGCCGCCGGCGGCGGGCATCGCGCCGCCGGTCGAACAGCGGGCGCGGGTCGAACCAGGCCCGCAGCGCCACGAACGGCCCGCGCGTGCCCCGCAGCTCGCGGCGCAGCCGGGCGTCCAGGCCCCAGGCCTCGGCGACCGCCGTGTCGTCCGGTTCCACCGGGCTGTACACCGCGGCGGTGACCAGCGGCGCCAGCAGCGCGACGGCACCGGCGCGTTCGCCGAGCACCTCGCCCGCCTGGTGCGCGACCTCGCCGGCGGTCGACGACGCCGAGACGCGCACCCCGTTCTCGGTCAGCCGGTCGGTGGTTTCCTGCCACGCGCCGGTGATCCGCGCGGCCCGGCTGCCGCTCCGGCGGGCCCGGCGCCGCCGGACCTTCTCGACGGCCACCGCGATCGGCGTGAGCAGCACCAGCGCGCCGAGTCCGATGAGGACGATCAACGCCCAGTCGAGCGCGCTCAGCCGGCCGCCGGCGAGCTTCGGCAGGTCGGGGTCGACGCCGACCTGCGACGCCTTGCCGTGGTCGTCGGGCCGGTCGTTCGCGGTGTTCCCGGCCGGCGGGGTGTCCGGCTGCTTCGGCGCGACCCCGCCGTGCCGCAGCGGGTCCGTGGGGTCGAACGCCACCCAGCCGTAGCCGGCCAGGTGCACCTCCGGCCAGGCGTGCGCGTCGGCCGAGGTGACCGTGTAGGTGCCGTCCTTGAGGCGCGCCGGGTTCAGCAGGTAGCCGACCGCCACCCGGGTGGGGAACCCCTGCGAACGGGCCAGCACGGCGAACGCGGCGGCGAACTGCTCCGCGTAGCCCACCTGATCGGCGGGGTTGGCGCCGAAGAGGCGCCGCAGCGCGTCGTAGGAGTGGCCGGGCCGCGCGTCGAGGCTGTAGGGCAGCCGGCGCAGGCGCTCCTGCATGGCCATCAGCTTGGCCCACGGCTCGTCGACGGCGCCGGCCAGCGCCGCGGCCTGTTCCTGCAGTTCCGGCGGGAGCCCGGGTGGCAGGGCCGAGTCGTGGCCGTCGTCGGCGGCGGGCACCGCGTGCTCCAGCCCGTCCTTGCGGCCGACCTGGGTGACGAGGTCGTAGGCGAGCCCGGACAACGTCGGCGCGTCCGTCGCCAGCACCCCGGACTCCGCGCTGTAGCCCACGCGCGACGCGGTGGTGCGGACCGGCTCGCCGGCCTCGGGCAGGTAGGGACCGGACAGCCCGCTGATCCGCACGCTGAGCGACACCTGGCGCGGCGCGGTCAGGCTGTCGCTCGCCGGAAGGCTCTTCCCGGCCAGCAGGAACCGGTCGTGCGCCGCCCAGAGCGCGCCGTCGTAGTCGTCCAGCGCGGCGGTGCGGACGCGGTCGACGCCGGCCGGGTCGCCGGTGAAGCGCACGGTGAACAGCTCGCGGGCGGGTGCGCGCAGCTGGCTCTTGAGCGTGGCCAGCGGCGAGATCGTGTCCCCGATGTCGAGCTGCACCGGCAGGACCGTCCGCGGGTCGAACCGGTGCTGCCCGGTGGCGAGCGGGAGGTAGTGCATCCCGGCGAGCCCGGCGGCGGCCGCGACGAGCACGACCGGCACCCCGAACGCGAACCGGCCCCAAGCGGCGCGGGTGTCGGCGATGCGCGCGGCCGGATCGGCCGCGCCGGCGCGGGCCAGGACCAGGGTGAGCACGGAAACCAGGAACGCGCCCACGGGCAGGAACCCGCCGAGCGGGTGACCGGCGGTGAACAGCAGCGCGACGACGAAGGTCAGCAGCGGCGGAACCGCCGGTGCCAGCAGGGATTTCGTGCGCACCACGAGCGTCGCCGAGACCGTGGCGGCGATCCAGGTCAGCAGGGCCGGGGTGAACACCAGCTCGGGCGTGGCGTCGGCGGGGAGCGTGACGCTCAGCATCCGCGCCCAGCCCGACGTCAGCCCGGTGCCGAGGCCGCGCAGCGTTTCCCAGGTGGGCACGCCGTGCCGCAGCGTGGTGTGCCCGACCGCGAACACCGCGACCGGCAGGAAAGCGAGCAGGCAGGCCAGCAGCGTCGCCCATGTCCCCAGGCGCCGGGCCCCGGCGACGCCGGCGGTCAGCACGCCGCCGCCCGCCGCGACGAGCAAGGCGATCAGGAAGTCCAGGCCGCCGAAGAACGACAGGTACGGCAGGGCGGTGGTGGCCACCGCGACGGCGGCGAGGACCAGCTGCGGGTAGGCCGCCGCGCGCAGCACGCGTTCCACGGTGGACGACCGCGGCCTGGCCGGACGGCGACCGCCGTCGTCGGCGAGCGCGGTCTGGGCGGCTTCCACGGTCTGGGTGATCCGGCCGCCGTCGGCGGGTTCGCCCCGCGGGACGGTCTCCTCGCGGATGCGGACGGGGGTGGTGTGGCCGGTCGTCATGACGTCCGCGTCAGCTTGTTCCAGGCCTGCACGAACTCCTCGGTGCTGTGCGCCATCAGCGTCACGATCCCCGGCAGCCCGGTGGACCAGGCCTCGGGCCGCTCGGAGAACTGGACCAGGCTGGCCATCAGGAAGTGCCGCCGGACGACGGGCAGCACGCTCAGCGTGCGCGGGTCGGGCTCACCGGTCACCACGCCGAGCGAGACGCTGTCGTCGAGGGTCACCATGGACGGCAGCGCGGCCAGGCCGGGGTCGCCGGGGGAGCGTTCGGCGGCGGCCAGCAGGTCCATCGCCGCGAGGACGCCGCCGCTGCGCCCGTCGCCGGCGACCGCGCCACCCGCCGTGGTCCGCAGCTCCAAGGGGAAGCCGCCGCGGATCGCCGCCACGGCCAGCGACGCGGCCGCGCTGACCGCGTACTCGAACGTGGCGTCGGTGTAGCCCGCCGGGCTGGTGTCGAGCACGACCAGCAGCCGCGGCTGGTTCGGCACGACGTTGTGGCGCACCATCAGCCCGCCGGTCCGCGCGGTGGACTTCCAGTGGATCAGCCGGTAGTCGTCGCCCGGCACGTACTCGCGCAGGCTGTGGAACGCCACCCCGCCCTGCGGCGCGTAGCTCGACGTCGGGCCGTCCATGTCCCGCGTCTGCCCGGTGGGCACCGGTTCCACCCGGTGCAGTTTCGGGTGGACGTACAAGGTGGAGTAAGTGGAGTAGGTCTTGCCGACCTGCATCAGCCGCAGCGGGTCGGTGTGCCCGATGGTCAGCGGGCCGACCTGGTAGATGCCGCGTTTCCCGGTCGGCAGCGGGTAGTTCGCGGTGTGCTCCTGACCGGGCCGCAGGCTCGGCACCGGCACCTGCAGCCGGCCGCCCGCGACCGTTTCGCCGGCGAGGATCGGCGGGCTGCGCCGCCGTGCTTCGTTCGTCAGCGTGAGGACACCGAACGCCTCCTCGCCCGGCGACACCCGTTGCGGCCGGACGTCGCGGACCGCGGCCAGGTCGGGGCGCAGCAGCATCCACGCGGCCGCGAGCAGCAGCGCGGCCAGGCAGGCGAACCCGATGGCCACCAGTTCCGGGTAGTCGGCGAGCCAGCCGAGCGCGAGCAGCGCGACCGCGGTGGCGGCCAGCAGGAGTCCCGATCCGGTGGGCATCGCGCGTCACACACCGGCCGGGGACTGCGGCACCGGCACGGCCGCGAGGATGCGGTCCACGATGCCGTCGGCGGTGAACTCCTGCACCGCCGCCTCCGGGGTGAGCACCAGCCGGTGGCACAGCACCGCCTTCGCCATCTGCTTGACGTCGTCGGCGGTGACGAACGGACGCCCGTCGACGGCGGCGCGCGCCTGCGAGGCGGCCGCGAGCGCGTTGCTCGCGCGCGGGCTCGCGCCGAGCTTGAGCTGCGGGATCGTGCGGGTGGCGTTGGTGATCGTGACGATGAAGGCCTGCAGCGCCGGTGCCACGTACACCCCGCGCACGACGTCGATCATCTGCTGCAGCTCTTCGACGGTCGTGACCGGCCGCAGCTGTTCGGGCAGCCGGCGGGCGACGGCGTCGGCGACGATCCGGACCTCGTGCTCCGGGCTGGGGTAGCCGATCCGCAGCAGCATCATGAACCGGTCGAGCTGCGCTTCCGGCAGCGAGTAGGTGCCCTGCTGGTCGACCGGGTTCTGGGTGGCGATCACGAAGTTGGGGCGCGGCAGGGCGTAGGCGACGCGGTCGACGGTCACCTGGCGCTCGGCCATCGCCTCCAGCAGCGCGGACTGCGTCTTGGGGGAGGCGCGGTTGATCTCGTCGCCGAGCACGATGTTGGCGAACACCGGCCCTTCGCGGAACTGGAATTCCCGCTTTTCGGAGTCGTAGATCTGCACCCCCGTGACATCGGAGGGCAGCAGGTCCGGAGTGAACTGAATACGGTGCATCGAACCGCTGATGGAATGGGCCACGGCCTTCGCCAGTGAAGTTTTGGCGACACCGGGAACATCTTCGACAAGAATATGCCCCTCGGCGAGCAGCCCGACCACCACGTTCCACACCACGTTCGTCTTTCCGTGGATGAAATGCTCGATGTTGCGGACAAGATCGTTGCAGCGCCGCTGAACCCAGCCGACCCGCTCCCCGAGGTCAGTGCTGTAGGTCATTCGCTCCCCCAGGCTCCGGGTGTTCCGGAGCAGAAGGTTACTCGATTTCCGCCGGGCGTCCATGTCCGTTCGGGCTAAAATCCGTCCGCCGAATACCGATTTGACGTCGGCCGGGGGATCACCGGGCGTCCCCAGTACGGTTGGCCGGTGAGCTATCCCCTCGGTATCGACGTCGGGACCACGTATACGGCGGCCGCGCTGTGGCACGACGGGCGGGCGCAGACCGTGCCGCTCGGCGACCGGGCCAACGCGGTGCCGTCGGTGCTGTTCCTGCGCGAGGACGGCGCGGTGCTGGTGGGCGAGGCCGCGGCCCGGCGCGGCGTGCTCGAACCGGACCGGATGGCGCGGGAGTTCAAGCGCCGCATGGGCGACGACGTCCCGGTGCTCCTCGGCGGCCGCCGCTTCCCGGTGCACGAACTGACCGGGCGCGTGCTGCGGACGGTCGTCGAACGCGTTTCCGAGCAGCGTGGCGGACCACCGGGACACGTGGTGCTGACCCATCCGGCCGAGTGGGGCGACTACCGGAAGCGGCGGCTCGCGGAGGCGTCGCGCGCGGCCGGGCTGACCGACGTCGGCCTGCTGCCGGAACCGGTGGCCGCGGCGACCTGGTACGCGGCCCAGGAACGCGTCGAACCCGGCGCGCTGATCGCCATCTACGACTTCGGCGGCGGCACGTTCGACGCGAGCGTCGTCCGCAAGACCGCCGACAGCGTGCAGATCCACGGCGAGCCCGGCGGTGACGACCGGATCGGCGGGATCGACTTCGACCACGCGCTGTTCCGGCGGGTCTGCGCGAACGCCGGGGTGGACCCGGCGCGGTTCGACCCGGGCGACGGCGCGGCCGCCGCGGCGCTGGCGCAGCTGTTCGCGTCGGTGGTGGAGGCCAAGGAGGCGCTGTCGGCGGACATCGAGGTGCGGGTTCCGGTGGTGCTGCCCGGAATCACGCGCCAGGTGCTGGTCACCCGGGCCGAGTTCGAGGACCTGATCCGGACCCGCCTGGAAGGCACGGTCGGGGTGTTCGGCCAGGTGATCCGCCGCGCGGGGGTCTCGCCGTCGGACCTGCACGCGGTGCTGCTGGTCGGCGGGTCGAGCCGGATCCCGTTGGTGCGCGAGCTGTTGTCCGCCGAGCTGGGCATCAGGGTCGCGGTCGACGCGCACCCGAAGTACACCGTCAGCCTCGGTGCCGCGATCGCCGCGGCGCCGCGCGTCGCCGGCCCGCCCGCGGTGGTGCCGGGGCCGGTGCGGCAACCCCGGCCGCCGGTGCCGGTGCCGGGCCGTCCGGAGGTGAGCGCGCCGGTCGACCTGGTCCGCACCGGGCTGACCGGCGCCCCCGACGTGCCGGTGCCGGTGGTGCTGGTCCCGCCCGGCACCGCCGCCCCGCGGGAGGTGCTGCGCACCCGGGGGAACGCCGGCGTTCCGGCGAAGGGGCACGGCAGGCTGGTCGCCGTCCTGGTGACCGTCCTGGTGCTGGGGATCGTCGCGGCCGTGGCGTTCTTCGTCACCCGGCCGGCGGGCGACGCCGCGCCGAAGTCCCCGGCCCGTCCGGTGCCGGGCGGACCGGGCGCCGCGGCGGCGGGCACCCTGGAGCTGACCGGCGAGCTGGTCGTCCCGCCGGACGGCGCGGACGTCATGCGCGCGGTGGCGCGGCTGCCGTCCGGGACGCTGGTGGCGGTGGGGTTGTCCGCCGACCAGAAGCCGCGCGCGTGGCTGCGCCGTCCCGGTGCCGCGGTGGCCGCGGTATCGCCGCCGGGAGACGGGCAGGCGGCGCTGGCCGACGTCGTGGCTTCCGGGCCGGGCGTGGTCGCGGTGGGCTGGACGGGCGGCGGTCGTGACCGGCGGCCGGCGGTGTGGCTGTCGGCGACCGGCGAGCAGTGGCAGCTGCTGCCCGCGGGCGGTTCGTTCGTCCCCGGCGGCGGGGTCACCGAGCTGACCGCGGTCACGGCGGGCGGCGACGGGAAGCTGTACGCGGCCGGCGTCGACCGCGGCGGCGACCCGGCCGACGGCGACGTCGCGATTTTCGCCTCCGCGGACGGGAAAACGTGGGACCGGCTGCCGGCCACCGGGCTCGGCGGGCCGGGCCCGCAGGCGGTCACCCGCCTGATCCGCACGGCCGGCGGCCGGTTCCTCGCGGCCGGGTCGGCCCTGACCGGCGCGCGCCGCGGCCCGGCGCTCTGGACGTCCCCCGACGGCGTCGCGTGGACACCGGACGCGTCGGTCCCGCCCGGCTCGCCGTCGCTGCTCGGCCTGACCCAGCAGGCCGACGGCACGGTGCTCGCGTGCGGCTCGGTCGGCGCGGCGGACCAGCCGGCGGCCGGGTGCTGGACCCGCCGGGACGGCGAGGCGTGGCGACCCTGGACGGTCAAGGGCACGCCGTCGCCGCTGTACCTCTACGGCCTGGTGTCCACTCCGGACGGTGTGGTGCTCGCCGGCGCGGGCCGCGACGGGTCCACAGTGGACGCCGGGCTGTGGACGGCGCACCCCGGCTGAGCGGGCGCCCGGGCTCGCCGAATGTCTTGAACGACTCGTTCCTGTCGTCGGATGTCCTGAACGAGTCGTTCAGGACATCGCGCCGCATCGTCGTCACGGGCCGGGTGGGACGCACGGCACCAGCGGCGCGGGCGGTGGGGCCGAACGGTTCGCGGCCGGGATGCCGACCAGCTTGCCGACGAAGTCGGTGGGGTGGGCGATTAGCTCATCGAGCAGGGCCAGCACCGCGGGACGCGGGTGGACGACGACCGGCGTGACGGTGATCGGCGGCCCGCCCGGGATGAGCGGCAGGCCGAGGTCCGGCACCGGGATGGTCCGGTCGGCGAGCTCGGGCGCGGTGGCGGCCTGCGTGCGGGCGTCGGCGACGTAATGCGCGATCCAGGCGTCCACTTCGGACGCCATCACGTCGGTGAGCGTGCCCCAGTGCCAGTCCTCTTGGGGATCGTTCATGCCGGGCACCTCCCGCGGCACGTACCGCTCGATCGCCGCGTACGGCGGGGTGCCGAACTCCTCCACGAGCTTCTGCTGCGCCCACACGAGGTCGGGTGGCTCTTCGCCGGTGGCCACGTACTGCAGCTCCGCCCGCCGGTCGGCCGGGTACTGGGCCTGCTCGGCGGAGACGAGCTGGTGTTCCCCGGCCGTCACCGAGACGAGCTGGTGCGGCGCGACACCGCGGTTCATCAGGTAGGTCGCGACGGCTTCGGCCCGCCGCGCGCCGAGGGCGTCGTTGTACTGGTCGGTCCCGAGCGGGCAGGTGTGACCGACGATCCGGAGCACGATCTCCGGGTGCGCGGTCAGGTGGTCCGCCGCGCGGTCGAGCGCGGTGGCGGCGGCGGGGTCGAGCGCGGCCGAGTCGAAGGCGAAGTGCACGACGCCGGGCCGGTCACCCGCGGGCCGCCCATGGTCGCGCCCGCGGATCTCGCCGAGCGCGCGGGCCCGCACCAGCTGTTCCCGTGCGGTGATCACGGCGAGTTCGGCCTGGTCGCGGCTGGTCGGGCTGCAGGCGAGCCTGCTGTCGCCGAACGCCTGCCACGGCGCCGGGTGCGCGTCGCTGGCGACCCACAGGCCGCGTTCGTTGTCGTGGTCGTGCAGGGTGCCGCTGATCGCCCCGGAGATGCCGAGCCCGAACAGCGGCTCGAACTGCGCGTGGATCCGGTCGTCGAGGTAGGCCAGCACGGCGCGCAGGATGAGGTCGAACTCCTGGCGCGCGAGGAAGGCCGGCGCGTTCATCTGCCGCGCGAGGTCGTCGGTGAGGGCCTGGGTGATCCGTTCGCGGACGTGGGCGACGAACGCGGGGAGCACCCGCGGCGTGAAGTCGTCCTGGTACCAGGCGACGATTTCCGCGCGCGGCGTGCGGACGTGCCCGGCGGAGAAGGAGTCGGTGAGGAAGTGCTGGCCGAAGGCCTCGGTGAGCTGGGCGGTCTGCCAGCCGGGCTCGCTGCCGTCGATCCCCGCCTGCATCGCCGCCGCCAGCGCGGCTTCGTGGTGCCCGCGCCAGGTGTCGATCGCGGTGCCGCCGCCGGCGAAGTGGGCGATGTTGTGCATGGCCAGGTCGATGTACCGGCTGTTGCCCGCCTGGTCCCCGGTCGGTGTGGGCAGCCCGGCCGGGATGGGCCCGCGCACGCCGTCGTGCTCGAGCCGGTGCCGCAGCCGCGCCTTGCCGTCGGGCGTGGCCACGGCGGCCTGCAGTTCGCCGACGGAGCCGTACTCGTCCCCGGCCAGCGCGACGACTTCACCCCACGTCAGGGTCACCCCGCCGCCGAGGTCGATGTCGGCGTAGGTGGCGTCGCCGAGCTGTTCGTGTTCGAAACCGGAGAAGCGGTGCAGGCCCGCTTGCTGTCCACTGTGGACGTCACTGGTCCGCCCGGCGGCCAGCAGCCCGGCGACCCGTTCGGCTTCGTGTTCGGCGGGGTGGTCCGGAGTGCTGACCGACAGCGGCCCGCTTCTCGTGGCGGCGGGCTGCTGCAGGGTGTGCGTGACCTCGTGGGCCAGCAGCCGGTACCCGGCGGCGGAGCCGGGATCGTAGTGCCCGCGCCCGAAGTAGATATCGGTCCCGACGGTGAAGGCATGGGCGTTGACCCGCTCGGCCAGCCCGGCGGCGGCCGAGCCGGTGTGCACCCGGACGTCGGCCAGCGAGGCCCCGAGCCCGGCTTCGAGGCTGTCCCGCTGCCCGGCGGGCAGCGGCTGCCCACCGGAGGGGAGGCTTTCGGCGAACCCCGCCGGAGCCTCCCCGGCGGCGGACCGGTAGAGGCGGCCGAGGGCGCCGTTCCCCGGCCCGGCGGCCACCCGGACCGGCTGTGGTTCGGGGACCGGCACCGGGACGGCGCCGGCCCGGGCCCGCTCACGCGGTCGCTGTCGGCTCATCGTGCGGCTCACCTCCGGGAAAGACGGGCGATTTCGCTGCGGATGTGGGCGATAGCACGTTCCTCGGCCTCCGCGGCCCGTTGCAGGGCGCGCGCGTCGTAGTTGCTGCGGCCGCGCCAATCCGACGTCCACAGCCGGTCGCCGCGGGAGCGGTTCATGCTCGAGTCGACCGCGAGCAGGATCTCCGGGTCGTTGATGATCATCCGCTGCTCGGCCAGGCCGAGTCGTTCGAACCCGGGCAGCTCGACGATCAGCCGGAGCGGGTAGACGTGGTCGACGTCCAGCGCTCCCGAGGGCGGGGGCAGCAGGGAGATCTGGTCGACCTTGCCCCGGCGCAGCACGGCGTACCGGGCGCGCTCGGTCACCGTGCGGGCGCGCATCCGGTCGTACAGGGGGAGGCTCGCGTCCGCGAGGTTGTCGAGAGCCCGCTCTTCGGCGGTCGCGAGCCTGTTGAATTCCGCTCCCGGAACGCCCCCGGCGGCCCGGACTTCCCGCAGTGTCAGTGTTTCGGGCTCGCGGCCGGGGAACACGTCCGCGAGGACGGCCTGTTCGTGCTCGGTGAGTGCTTCGAAGTTGATCGTTGGATGGCCGGGGACCTGCGCCGCTCTCAGCCGCTCCACCACGGCCGGGTACTCCTCGGCGAGGACACGCGCCGCGGCGGCCTGCTCCTGGGCGAAGCGGACTCCGGCGCGGGCGGCCGCGATCTTTTCCAGCGCGGCCGGGGACATCTCCCGGCTTCCGGGGATGGTCGTGCCGCAGAGGCTCCGCCTGCTGAACCGGCACCACGTGCCGTCCTCCCGGCGGCGCCAGGTGTGACCGTTGCCGAGGTCGACCTCGTCGACGTACCCGTCGGCGGTGCTGGCCTGCGGCTCGCTGCGGCGCACGATGTCGAACTCCGCCTCGAGCTGCTCGGTGCGCAACGCCGCGCCGTCCTCGATGGCCGAGCTCTCGGCCAGCAGGCGGGTCTGGGCTTCGGAACCGGACGGCGCGGTGCCGGGCGGGTGTCCGAGCACCTCCCGCAACTCGGCGTTGAGTTCCTGGCGCAGCGCTCCCGCCTCGTCGGCGGTGAGGTGGCTCTCCAGCTGCCCCAGCAGGCGGTCGACTTCGGCGGTCTGCCCCGCCTGCGCCGCCCGGCGGGCGTCCGCCAGCAGCGCCGACGCGCCCGCTTCGGCCAGCTTCCGCTCGATGCCCTGGCCGACGACGGCGTTCCAGAGCCGGCTCGCGCCCGCGCCCGCCAGCGGCATCGCGGCGCCCAGGAGACCGCCGGTCGCCAGGCCCGTCAGCCCGGCCACCAAGGCGGCTTCGCCGACCCGGACCAGGCCGGACCAGACGCCGCGGCGCCAGGTGGCCTCGTCGGTCATCGTGCCGAACGCTTCGCTCACCGCGCCGGAGAACGCACCGTCCAAAGCGGACTCGACGGCGCCGGCCGCGACCCGCCTGGCCAGCGACGAACCGGCCTCGACCGCGGCCCCGCTCGCCTCCTCGGCGACAGCTCCGGCGACGCGGGCGGCCCCGCTCGTCAGCGCGTGCCCGCCGACGCCCAGCAGCTGCGCGCCGCGGGCGGCCAGGGAGGCGCCGACCACCGCCAGCGCCGCGTCGACCGCGCCGAGCAGCGCGTCCCGGGCGCCGGTCGCCGACGCGGCGGTGTAGAAGTCGCCGCCGATCATCTCCCGGGTGATCACGCGGGAACCGGCGCCCGCGGCCGCGGCGAGCGCGACCACGCCCGGTGTCGCGGCGCCGCCGGTCGCGGCGATCACGACGACACCCGCGACCGTCGCCGCGATCATGCCCGCCAGCTCGCCCACCGTGTTGCTCGCCTGCTCGAACTCGCCCGCCCGGCCGGTGAACCGGTCGTGCAAGGCCGCCAGCGCCGCGAAGTCCACAGCGGACAGCGTGCGGGCGGCCCGCAGCGGCTCGAACCGCGCGGCGAACTCGCGTCCGGCGGCCACCATCGTCTCGTCGGCCTCGGTGAACCCGGCGGCCCCGCCGCGGTCAAGGCCCAGTTTGTCCTGCTCCTGCCGGTACATCAGCTCGGCCGCGCGGAACCGGCCTTCGCCGGTGGCCATCTCGTCGCGGGTCGGGTCGCTGCCGAGCACCGCCCACAGGACGCGCTGGTAGCCGGCGTCGTCGAAGGAGATGTGCAGGGTCGTCTGGGACGACCGCAGCTGCGCTTCGAACTCGCGGTACGCGGTGACCGCGGCGGCTTCGGCTTCCGTCGGCGGCCCGATCCGCGGCTCGGTGACCAGCAGGTACCCGGTACGCAGCTGCCCACGCTGGTCGTCGGTGAGCTCCGACGCGGCCGTGGCGAGGACGTCGGCGTCGCCGGTGAACGCCAGGAGCGCGCGCAGCGGGATGTGCGCGGGATCGGCGAGGATCGTCTCCATGATCGCGCGCTGGTCGCCGTGGACCTGCGCGTAGACGCCGAACGGGTCGGGTGCGGTGGCCTGGTACCGGGCCCGCCAGGCGGGGTTGCGCGCGATGCGCACCAGCTCCACGAAGAACGGACCCCACTGCCCGCCCTGCAAGGCGTCGTTGAGGTGGCCCAGCGTCTCGACGAACGCGTCGGCGGTGACGGCGTCGGTCACCCGCATCCGCTGGTACGGGGTCAGCCCGTCGATGACCGCGGCGACCGCCGGGTCGGCCAGCAGCTCACGGCGGAGCCGCTCGTCTTCGGCCTGGTCGGCGGCCGACGGCCCGCCGGGCCCGGGCGCGGTGGTGCGCGGTGCGTGCAAGCCGATCAGCGCGGCGCGGAGGGTGTCGACGTCGCCGCCGGCCATGAGGACGCGCTGCTTGGCGGTCTCGAACGCCTGCCGTCGCGCCTCCGCGGGGGTCGCGAACTGGCCGAGCCGCTGCGCGTCGGCGGCGAACGCGCCCGCGTCGCCTCGGGCATCGGCGAGCCGGCCGAGGAAGCCCGTGGCGTCCAGCGTCCCGTCGCTGCCCCGGTCGAACCGCAGCAGCTTGTCGAGGTCGTCCAGCTCGCGCAGCCGCGCCTCGATCGTGGCCCGGTCGGCCGGGGGCAGGGCGCCGGCCTGCAGGGACGCGCGCAGCGTGCCGCGTTCCTGGAAGAGCTGGACGGCACGGTCGACGACGTCCTGGACGGCCGCCATGTCGTCGCGGCGGCCTTCGGTGGCTTCGCGCAGCCGGGCGATGAGCGCGTCGGCTTCGCTGCCGTACGCGAGGTTGCGCAGCAGATCGCGCCGGGAGTCGCTCATCAGGCTGGAGATCGCCGGTTCGTGCGCGGTGTAGAACTGACGGCGCTGGGTGGGGGAGAGGTCCATCAGCGAGTCGAAGACCGCGTCCTCCTCGTCGTGGAAAACGCCGGGGGCGCGGCGCAGCAGCTGTTCGGCCGCGGCGTACCGGCCGTCCGGCGTCGGGTCGATCAGCGACCGCGCCTGGAACTCCTCCTTCGGTTCCATGGCGGCGTAGACCGGCGAGAG
This sequence comes from Amycolatopsis sp. NPDC021455, assembly GCF_040640995.1. NCBI lineage: Bacteria > Bacillati > Actinomycetota > Actinomycetes > Pseudonocardiales > Pseudonocardiaceae > Amycolatopsis > Amycolatopsis sp. NPDC021455. The sequence goes on from NZ_JBFACT010000067.1 coordinate 16,771, forward strand.
CGCGGCGGTGTCGCCGCGGGCCACGGCCCGTTCGTCGGCGCTCGCCGCCCTGATCACGTCCAGCTGGGCCTGTTCCAGTTCGCGCCAGCCCTCGTCGTAGAACCGGAGCCGCTCGACCAGCGTGAGGGCGGGCCACAGCAGCCGGATCCCGTGTTCGGCCTCGGGCGCGGGGCCCTGCGGGACCATGCCGAAGCCGTCGGGGTCGGCGATCGCCGCGGAGCCGCCGGTGAACAGCCAGCTCTCCAGCCGGGTACCGATCGCGGCGTTGACCGTGCCGCGCAGGGCGGTCAGCTCGGGCCGGGTGTGCCCGTCGAGCAGCCGGACCACGCCGGGGACGTCGTCACCGCGGACGGCGGTGATGATCGCGGGTGCCGCGGAGGTGTCCGGCGCGGGCGGACCGTCGCGGTGCACTCGCGCCAATGCGGAGTCCACTGTGGACACCGTGCCACCGGCCAGGAAGGCCTCGGCGGCTCGTTCGGCGGCCCGTTCGGCCGGGTCGGCGGGGTGGCTCAGCCACGACCCGGCCGCCCGCGGCCCGCCACCCTGGACGACGTGGGTGAGCTCGTGCGCCAGCAGCCGCTGCCCGCGCACGGTTTCCGGCCGGTACTCGCCGCGGGCGAAGTAGACGTCGTCGCCGATGGTGAACGCCCGGGCGCTGATGACCTCGGAGGCGGCCGCCGCGGCGCTGTCGGTGTGCAGCCGCACGTCGCCGAAGTCCGCGCCGAAGCGGTCTTCGGCGACCGAGCGGAACGCGTCCGGCAGGCCACTGCCCGCGCCGCTGCGGTCCAGGGCACCGAGGAACGCGGGTGAAGGCCCGGCCGTCCCGGTGGCCGACCGGCGGACCGGGTACTCCGGTTCTTCGTCGGTGCAGGAGCATGGGGCGCCGCCGCAGCGCCGGACCGGCGTCTCGATCGCCGACCGGTGGACGCGAAGTTCCGGCTCTTCGTCTTCCGTGCAGGAGCACGGGCCGGGCCCGCACCGCCGGACCTGCGCACCGAGCAGCCGGGAAGCCGCGGCGTTGCCACCGGCCGTGAAGTCGGTTCCGCCCGGCAGCGGACCGCCGGAGAAGCGGCTGAGCGCCGCGTTCCCCACCGCCGCCTGCCGTGGTCCGCGCCCCTGCGGTACCTGCTCGGGTTCGGCCTGGCGCGCGGGCCCGATCCGCCGGGTCAGTTCGGTCATGGGCGCGGCCCTCCCGGTCGCGGGGGAACCCGCAGCGATACGGTCCGTTCGACGTCCACCCGCTCCGGACGCGGCGGCGGCGACGGCGGGCCACCGACGTCGAGACCTTCGCAGGTGCGTTGCAGCACCTGGGCGGCCCGGGCCAGCGCCGGGTCGGTGAGCGGGTTCTGGGCGATGCGCCGCCAGTGCGTGTGCAGCTCCGTCAGCGCCGCGCGGGCCGCCGTCGCCGGGGCGTCCGGCGGCAGGCCCAGCCTGGTGGCGGGCGCCGCGCCGGCGCCGCCCAGGAGGCGTTCCATCTTCGCCAGCTCCGCCGGCGGGCCGGGGACCGCGCCCAGGCGGAGGTCGGTGAGCAGCCTGAGCTCGGTGAGCTCGTGGGCGTTGGCCCGCAGCCGTTCGACGGCCTGGCGCAGCCGCGGCGCCGCCGGGATCGGGTCCTCGCGGCAGACCGCCTCGACGAGCCTCAGCGCGCCGTCGGCCTTGAGCACGTCCCGCCGCTCGGCGAACTGGGTGAGCAGGAGGCGGCGCAGCTCGCCGAGCCCGCTGTGCTCCTCGAGTGCCGCCCGCAAGGCGTCCACAGTGGACGCCCCGGCGCGGACGCGGCCGAGGCTGAACCGGACGCCGTACACCCCGAGCACGTCCAGTAGCCGCTGCCGCGCTTCCGGGGTGACGTCGAGGCCGCGCACCGGCGAGGTGAACCGCCGCGTCGAGAGCAGGAGCGGCCGGGTCGTGGGCTCACCGGCGCCGGCGAGCGCCACCAGTGCGGTGAAGTCCTCAGTGGACAGTGTGGCCGCCGTCTCGGCGAGCAGCCCGGCGACCGGCAGCACCGTGTGCACCAGGCTGTGGATCCGCGGGTCGGCGCGGTAACCGGCGGCGACCCGAGCGGCGTGGCCGAGCGCGCCGGGATCGCCGCCGCCGAGCTCGTCGGCGCGCGACAGCACGCCCACCGCGTTGACCGGGGTGCCGCCCCCGGACGCCGCCTCGTGGAACGTGTCCAGGAAGTCCACATCGGACGAATGCAGGTGCCGCAGCAGGTACAGCACGGCGTCCACCGAGCCGGTCTCGCCGAGGAAGTCCTGGGTGCGCCGGCCCGCCGACTCGGTCAGCGAGCCCATGCCGGGCGTGTCGACGAGGATCATCCGGCTCAGCCACGCCGAAGGCAGCGCGACCTCCACCCGGTCGAGGTCCTCGGCGCGCAGGCCGGCCAGCTCGAGGAGCCACTGCCCGCCGGAGTCGGTGACCTTCAGCGGGATCGGCGGCCCGGACCGCGGAAAGGCGGTCGCGGCCGGCTGCGGACCGTGCCGGTACCAGGTGACGATCTTCGTGCACTCGCCCGCGTCGGTGGCCGCCACCCGCGCCCCGACGAGCGCGTTGAGCAGCGTCGACTTGCCGGCCTTCACCCGCCCGGCCAGCGCCACGCGCAGCGGCCCGGCCAGCTGCCGGACGGCTTGCCCGAGCCGCGCTTCGGCGGGACGTCCCCGGTAGGCGTGCGCGGCTTCGGTGAGCAGCGACCGTGCCTGCGCGGGCAGTCCGGGCGTCATCGCGCACCGCCGGCGAACCGGTCCGCAGCAGCTGGTCTCGCGCGTCCGAGGTTCGTTGACAGCGGCCCGGGTGCGCCCCAATGTGGCGTTCGGTGCGTCCAGCGCACCCAATGTGGCGTTCGGTGCGTCCAGCGCACCCAATGTGGCGTTCGGTGCGTTGGACGCAACCAACGCCACATTGGGGCGCTCCGCCCGAACGTCCAACAGCTTGTGACGCGCGCCACTATCGGCCGCGCCCCGGCCAGCTTGGGCTGGCTGGTTTGTGCGGGCAGCCCCGGCGTCATCGCGCACCGCCGGTGAACCGGTCGGCGGTAACCAGCAGCGCGTTGACGCGATCCAGCTCCGCCTTCGCCGCCGCACCACGGGCTGCCGCGTCGCCGTCGGCCGTACTGGCCGCCCTGGCCACCGCCGCCTGCTCGTGCTTGACCGCCGACACCAGCTCGGCGGCCTGGTCGAGGTAGTAGTCGCGGATGCGGCTGCGGCTGTGCCGGATCAGGTCCAGGGACGCGCGGTGGGCGTCGGCGCGGGCCTGGTTGAGGTAGTTCACGACCGTCCGCACCGCTTCGTTGCGGGCCGCGTCCAGCCTTGTGTTCCGGTAGCTGCGCACCGCCTTCACCGCGAAGATGCTGCCGAGCACCGCGGTCACCGGCAGCGCGATCAGCAGGCCGGGGTGCAGCGTCGTGACGAGCAGCGTCGTGACCACCGAGCTGGACAGCGACCAGCCGCGGGCGGCGTGCATGCCGACCTCCAGCTTGCTGCCCGCCCGCGCGCCGAGCTGACCGACCTGGACGTCGCTCGACGGCGCCACCGTGCGGTCGCCCAGCGCCCCCACCTCGTCGGCCGAGGCGTCGAACAGGGCGCCGATCTCCTCGGCCAGCTCGTCGATCGAGCGGAGCAGCGACGCGTGCGCGTCGGTCAGCTCCTCGTTGGTGCGGCGGTAGATCCGGGGCACGATCCCCGCCCACTCGCGCGTGGGGTCGCTTTCGCGGATGCCCCGGGTCAGCTCGGCCTCCAGCTGCCGCGTCCGGGTGGCCAGCTCGCTCTCCATCCGCACCTGGATGTCGGCGAACCGGTCGGTGATCGTGTTGAGCCAGCGCGAAGACGGGCTCGCCAGCCCCCGGGCGCGCTCGGCCCGGCGCTCGGTGTCCGGCCGCTGTTCCGGCCGTGTCAACGTGCTGTGCTCGGCGGCGAGGGAACCCGCGACCTGCCGCAGCGCGGTGCGGACCAGGGCCGCGGCGGCCGGCGCGGACTTGGCCGACCGTTCCGCCGCGCGCCACGCGCGCAGCCGGTCGGCCAGGACGGGGTAGCCGGATTCGGCGTTGAGCGCGGGATCCCCGGTGGTGACGGCCAGTTCGCGCAGCGGTGCCGACACCGCGACGATCTCGGCGTCGATCCCGGCGGCGCGCAGGTGTTCGCGGTCGAGGTCGAGGATGCGCCGCCAGTGCGGGTAGAAGTCGATCTTGGTCAGGGCGACCAGCAGCGTGGGACAGGCTTCGACGGCGTGCCGGAGGAACTCGACCTCCGTGGCGGTGAGCTCCTGCGACGCGTCGGTCACCATGATCACGCCGTCGGCCAGCGCGAGGGCGCGCATGGTCGCGGCCGCGGCGGCCGCCGCGAACCCGCCGCCGAGGCCCGGCGTGTCGGCGAGCACCAGCCCCTCGGCGAGGAGCTGCCGGGGGAGCGCGACTTCGACCGCGCGCAACCGGGTGCCATCCCCCGTGAGCCCGGTGCGCCCGTGCTCGGCGGCCGCCCGGACGTCCACCGGCCGCGGGCCGGCGGACTCGTCGTCGGGCACCAGCGTGGCGCCCGCCCGTTCGCCGTGGCGCACCAGCGTGGGCACCGCGCTGAACACCACCGGGTCGGTCCCGCACACCTCGACCCCGAGCAACGCGTTGACCAGCGTGCTCTTGCCCTTCTTGAACTCGCCCGCCACGAGCACGTGCCAGGCGCCGGAGGTCAGCCGGTGCTTGCACGCCACCAGCTTCTCGGCGAGGTCTTCGCGCCCGGCCGAGCGGGTCTCGCCGACGGCGGCGTCGAGCAGGGTGAGCAGGTCGGCGGTGTCCGCGGCGGAGGTCATGGTCAGTGCGCCCCGGAGACGTCGTGGTGGTCCGCCGGGTCGGCGTGGTGGTCGTCGAGCTGGGCGGACCACTGTTCCGCGTGGTGCAGGGCGTCGTCGACGCCGTCGTGGTCGAGGTCGTCGAGGGTGCCGCTCAGGTGGTCCGGTTCCGGCTCCGGCTCCGGTTCGGCAGGCGCTTCGGGAACGTGCGGTGCGGGTTCGGCGGCGGTGAGCTGCTGGCTCGCGGTGACCACGGCCGGATCGGCGTCGAGCACGGCGGGATCGTTGGCCAGGTGGTACTGGAAGTCGTCGACGACGTGCGCGGCGGGCGCGGGCGCCGGGTGGGAGCCGGCCGCGCCGTCCGAGACGCCGGGGATCACGACGGCGTACTGGAACCGCTTGGTGTTCGCCTCCCAGGAGCCGACGCCGTACTGCGTGCCCTTCGCCTCCATGGTCCGGCCGTTGCCGAGGCTGATCGCCACGTGGTTGTGCGCCGGGAGGCCCTTGTCGGGATCGGAGGAGAAGCTGAACAGCAGAGCGCCCGGCGTGTGGATCCCCTGTTCCACCGGGATCGTGAAGCCCCGCTTGTGCAGGAACTCGTACTGCTCCCACGCGGTGCGCGGCAGGTCGACGCCGACCTGGTGGGTGGCCCACTGCACCAGGTCCGAGCAGTCGAACGCGGCCGGGTCGGGGTCGTTCATGCCGGCGTGGGCGCCCCAGACGTAGTGGTCGCCGGTCTGGGCCACGGCGACGTCGAGGAACCGCTGCAGCTTCGAGGCGTCCCCGACGGCGGCCGGGTGGCCGGACGCCGGGTGGTCGCCGGAAGCCGGCGGCTCGTCCCCGAGCGGGATGCCGTACTCCTGCCCGGCCCGCCCGCCCGTCCCGTCCGTCGCCGCGGCGGTGTGCACGCCGTTGCCGGGATCGGGCTCGTCCAGGGGGATTCCGTACTCCTCACCGGCGCGGGCACCGGGCGCCGGGCCGGTGCCGGCGGCCGGGTGCGAGACGACGACGGCGTCGCTGCCGTCGCCGGTCGCGGGCCCCGCCGGCTTCCCGCCGCCCGTGGGCGACCCGGCGCCGACGTGGTCGCCGTAGCCCGCGGTGCCGGTCCACATGCCGTGGCCGCTGCCGTCGCCGTAGGCCACCGCGGCCGCTTCGGCCTGTGCCCGGTACCGCAGGTAGCGCGCGGAAAGCCCGCCGTGCGTCGTGGTCCACGGCGAGATGTCCGCGCCGCCGTGGGACACCGCGTACGCCGCCTTCGCGTTCGTGAGCGGGTCGTAGAGGTCGCCTTGGCCGAGCGCGGCGTGGGAGCGCACGTTGATCTGCCACAGGCCACGGCTGTCCTCGCCGTGGGGGTTGTGCGCCCCGCTGTTGCCCCCGGACTCCGCGAGGGCGACCGCGGTCATCGTCGCGGCGCGATCCGGGGAAAAACCGGCTTCGCGGGCGAACGCGTAAATCTGCTCGGCCGTAAATCGCGCCACGACCCCATACTAGGGTGGCCGATCGGTTCGTGGTGGCGTTCCGCCTGGCCGGTGCTAGGTTCGAGGCGGACCGACAGGGGGTGACGTGGCAGAGGAAGCTCCGCCGTGGCAGTTCATGGCCGACATCCTGCTGCAACGCGAAGCACTCCTGTGCCGGCTCGGGGAAGGGCTGCTGCCCCACGATTTCGCCGGTCTCTACGTGGTTTCCGAAGAAATCGACCGTATTCTGCGTGCTCTGCCGGGGATTTCGGGGCCGTCCGCGGAACGGGCCGAGGCGCTGGCGCGGCAGCTCGAACCGGGATTGACCACGGCTCGTCAGCAATTCTCCGAATACCTGGCCGGCACGTCCGTCTTCGCCGGAATCGTGCGGCACGCGCGGCTCGACGAATTGTCGGCGCAAACCCTCGCCCTGCTCGCCGCGGTGGAATGTTCACCGCACCGGATGCGGTTGGTGGCCTATTTTCAGGACAATGTCCAGCTGCCCCGGCTCACCTTCGCGAGCCTGGGGCGGCTGCTCGGCGACGGCGCCCGGGCGCTGGCCCCGGACGCCCCGCTGCGCCGCGCCGAACTCGCCGAGTCCGGCGCCGAAGGGCCGTGGGCCACACGGATGTGCTGGCCCGCACCGCGAGTCCTGTGGGCCCTGACCGGCGACGACTCCGCGGATCCCGCGCTGCCCCCGGGCGCCCGGCGGTTGCCCGCGTCCGAGGACGGCGTTCCGGCGCCGCCGCACCTGCTCCTGGTCGCGGGCGCGGACCGGGCCAGCCGGCTGGCGGCGGCCAGGAAAGCGTTGCCGCACAAGCCGTTCCTCGTATCTCCTCTGCCCGCGAACGACGCGGAGTGGGCCGCCGTGGTGCGCGAAGCCGGGCTCGGTGGCCGCGCGGCTTTCCTGGAGCTGACCGCCCCGCTCACGCGCGCCGCCGCCGACCGGATCGACCGCGCCGCGCACCTGGACTGGGTGCTCGGCTCGGCGGGCGAACTGGCCCTGGACACGCTGCCGGACCGGCCGTGGACCGAGCTGCGGCTCGAGTCGGCCGTGGCGGACGAAGCCGACTGGCAAGCGGCGTTCGGCACCCGGCCCGAACCCGCGTACCTGCTGAGCCGCGACCAGATCCGGCTGGTCGGCGCGGCCGCGGGCGGCGATCCCGCCCGGCTCGAGGCGGGCGTGCGGCGGCTGGCCGGCGGGCACCTCGACGGCCTCGCGGTCCGCATCCGCCCGCGGCGGCGGCCCGAGGACCTGGTGCTCCCCGACGACCGGACCGCGCAGCTGGACGAGCTGGTCGCGCGGTTCCGGCTGCGGCGGATCGTCCACGACGACTGGGGTTTCGCGCCGGTGGCCGCCGCGGGGGTGGTCGCGCTGTTCGCCGGCCCGTCCGGCACCGGCAAGACGCTCGCCGCGGAGATCGTGGCCGGACGGCTCGGGCTCGACCTCTACAAAGTCGACTTGTCGTCCGTGGTGAGCAAGTACATCGGCGAGACCGAGAAGAACCTCGAGCGGATCTTCGGTGCCGCGTCCGCCGGCGATCTCGTGCTGTTCTTCGACGAGGCCGACGCGCTGTTCGGCAAGCGCTCGGAGGTCTCCGACGCGCATGACCGGTACGCCAACATCGAGGTCGCCTACCTGCTGCAACGCCTGGAGGCCTACCAGGGGCTGGTCGTGCTCGCGACCAACCTGCAACGCAACATCGACGACGCGTTCCTGCGGCGGATCTCGGTGGCGGTGGACTTCGAACCCCCGGACGAGCGGCGGCGACGGCTGATCTGGGAGCGCGCCTTCCCGGCCGGCGCGCCGCTGGGCGAACCCCTCGACTTCGACTTCCTCGCCCGCCAGTTCCGCGTCACCGGCGGGGTCATCCGCAACGCGGCGCTGGGCGCGGCGTTCCTCGCCGCCGAGGACGGCGCCGCCGTGACGATGGACCGCGTGGCGCTGGCCCTCAAGCGCGAGTTCCAGAAGCTGGGCCGGCTGCGGACGGAGGCCGAGTTCGGCCCGTACTTCCCACTGGTGAACGGGGACGACGATGCTGCACCTGCTTGACGAGTCGCTGGAGGAGTTCCTGCGCGCCACCGTCGGCCCGGTGGCCAAGCGGGAGGTCGACGTCGCCTTCGCCGCGCCGGACAAGGACTGGGCCGCCAAGGTCTCCCGGCCGACGCTGAACCTCTACCTGTGGGACGTGCGGCGCAACCTCGACGACCGCGAATTCGGCGTGGAGACGGTCGCCGGCGCGGACGGGGCACGCTACCGGCGGGCGCGGCTGCCGCGGGTGGACTGCCGGTACCTGGTCACCGCGTGGACGTCCGACATCCGCGACGAGCATTCGCTGCTGGGCGACGCCCTCGCGGTGTTCCTGCGGTACCCGGAGCTGGAGAGCCGTTACCTGCGTGGGGCCTACCAGGCCGTGCGGCCGCTGCCGTCGATCGAGGTCGGCGCGGGCGACGGCCGCGACAACTCGGACTTCTGGTCGGCGCTGGGCGGCCAGCTCAAACCCGGGCTCGACATCACCGTGACGGCCACTGTGGACAGTGCGCTGCTCGTCCCGGTGGGCGAGGAGGTCCAGCGGTACGAGGTCGCCGTGACACCGGCCGGCTCGGCGCCCGAGAACCGCCTGTTCGTCGGCGGCCACAGCACCGCCGCGCCCGGCACCGTCGTCTCGACCCCGCACGGCGCCACGACGGTGGCCGACGACGGAACCTTCGTCGTCGCCGCGGAAGTGGGTGACGAGCTGGCGGTCGACGGGCAGCGGCGGGGCCGGGTCGAGGAGACCGGCCCGGGGCTCAGTCCCCCGGGCAGCTGACGTCCTGCCGGGGAGCCTCCAGCGTAAGCAGGTAGCGGTCCACCGTCGTCCGCGTGCAGGCAGTGCGCGCGAAGACGGCGTGGCCGGAACCTTCGAAGGTCAGCAGGGTGGTGTTCGCCGCGGCCTGGCGGTGGACGCCGACCGCCCAGGCGTACGGGGTCGCCGGGTCGAAGCGGGAGTTCACCAGCAGGATCCGCGGTGCTCGCGAGATGTTCAGCCGGTGCGGCGGGTTCGCGGGCGGCCCCGGGAGACCGAGGCACGTGGTGGCTTCGTAGTGACCGATCGAACGGCCGCGCATCAGCGGCGCCCGGCGCAGCTCTTCGGCGTGCAACGCGGAGTACTGGGCGAAGGTCCCGATCCGCAGGTCGAAGTCCTGGCAGACGACGGCCAGCCGGATCGACCGGTAGTTGTAGGAGAACTGGGCCGTCATCGGCGGCCGGCCGGCCGCGGTGTCCGCGATCACCCGGGCCACGTCGTCCCAGTCCGGGGTGTACATGTCCGAGAACACCCGGTCGGGAAGCCAGTCGGGCTCCGGCATCCCGTCGGCGACGGCGAGGGCCTGCTTCCAGGTGGCCACGACGTCCCGGCCGTGCAGCGCACAGGTCGCCGTCCGGTCGCACCACGCGGCGAACTGCCGGAACAGCTCTTCCGCGGAGGCGGCCCGGTCGACCATGAACCGCCGGACGTCGACGCTGTGGTCGATGACGCTGTCCAGCACCATCGCCCGCACCCGGTCGCCGTACTGCTCGGCGTACTGCTGGCCGAGCAGCGTGCCGTAGGAGATGCCGAGGACGCTGAGCTTGTCTTCCCCCAGCGCGCGGCGGACGGCGTCGAGGTCCCGGGCGTTGACGGCGGTGTCGGCGTGGTCGAAGACGGGCTGGTTGCGGGCCCGGCAATCGGCGATCGCCTGCCGGCTGTACTGCCGGAGAGCGTCGAACTCCGCGCGGTTCGCGGGTTCGTCGCTCGGCGGGGCGACCGAGTCGTCGCACTCGATGAACGAGCTGCGGCCGGTTCCGCGCAGGTCGAGGCCCACGATGTCGAACCGGGCCAGGATCTCCGGGCTGAACTTGTGGCCCGCGGCCAGCGCGAACTCCGCGTCCGAACTGCCGGGACCACCGGCATCGATCATCAGCACGCCGATGCGGTGCGCGGGATCGGTGGCCCGGTGCCGGGCCAGCGCGAGGTCGATCGCCGGCCCCCACGGCCGGTTCCACTCCAGGGGCACCCGCAGCGTGCCGCACTCGCCGTCCGGCGGCTCGGGACTGTCCGGGTCGTCGGGACAGGCCGTCCAGGTGATCGGCGACGGCGACCAGCCGGTGCCCGCCACGGCGGGTGTGCCGGCGACCGGCAGGAGAGCGCTTACCAGGACCGCCAAGAGAACCCGCACAGTTGCCCCTCCCCGCGTCGACCCGGCCCACCGTAGGGGTCCCGCGGTCCGGCCCACAAGCCGGGGCTACTCCGGCGTCGCTTCGTCGTGGCCGGGCTCCGGATCCGGTGCGCCGCGACGCTGTTTCCGTGCGCCTGAACGGCGTAGCGGGAACCGGCGTGTGTCGGAACCGGGGGCGGACCGGGGCTCACGGGCAGCCGCCCGGCGCGCACCGACGACGGTGATGATCAGGTGGTCGAGGGACGACATCGAAGCCTCTCAGCACAAGTCCGCGGACCCCTCCGGCACGATCTACCCCGGCGCCGCGGTCCGGAAACGCGGGGCCGCGAGGTCATTCTCCGCCGGTCGGGCCGGGCGGCGGGAAACGGTTACGGAGTCGGAAGCCGGGATCATCGAACCGGTTCGATTTCGGGTTGCGAATCAGGCGTGGCGTGGACGGGCGCCGGTGCTGGAGCGCAGCGAGATCGGCGGCTCCAGCAGGGCGTGCCGCGGGGCGGCGTCGCCGTCGGCGATCTGGGCCAGGAGCAGGTCGACGGCCAGCCGGCCCAGCTCGACGGCCGGCACGTCGGCCGCGGTGAGCGGCGGGTGGAAGTCCTCGGCCAGCCGCTCGGCGATGACGCCGGTGAGCGAGAAGTCGCGGGGCACTTCCAGCCCGGCCCGGTGCAGGGCGCGCTGGACGCCAGGCAGGGCGGCTTCGTTGATCGTCACCGCCGCGGTCACCGAAGGCCACTGCGTGCGGATCTCTTCGAAGCAGGCCAGGCCGGCGGCCGCTTCGTCCGCGCAGCACACGGTGCGCGCGGTGAGCCCGCGCGCGGCCGTGGCCTCGAGGAAGCCGGTCGCCGAACGCAGGGCGGGGCCGTAGCCCGCGGCGACGAGCTCGGCCGACCGGTTGATGAGCACGACCTCCTCGTGCCCGAGGTCGGCGAGGTGGTGCACGCAGCGCGTGATCAGGGCGCCGTAGTCGACGTCGACCCACCAGGACGCCCCCGGGTGCTCGACGTGGCCGATGGTCACGAACGGCAGGCTCGCCTGGCTCAGCCGCTCGACCCGCGGGTCTTCGAGGAGGATCTCCATCAGGATCACGCCGTCGACCCGCCGCCCGGTGACGATGCGCTCGAACGAGCGGTCGTGGTCGCCGCCGCTGGGGGAGAGCAGGACGTCGAGGTCGTGGGCGGCGGCCGCGTCGACGACACTGCCGACGAACCCCAGCTGGACGTCGGTCAGCCGGCGGCTGGCCGGGGGCACGACCAGGCCCAGGGTGCGCGTGCGGCCTTCGGCCAGCGCGCGGGCGCTGGCGTTGGGCCGGTAGCCGAGTTCGGCGATGACGTCGTTGATGCGCTGCACGGTGGCCGCCGAAACCGGCCGCTTGCCGCTGAGGGCGTAGGACACGGTGCTGCGCGAAACTCCCGCGCGCCGCGCGATCTCCCCGATGTTCATGCCACTCCCGACCCGTCGTCCAGAACCGGTTCGATCGTAGTACACGCAGTATTGCGCAGTGGTGCCTTCGCGGTTTACGGTGACGCCGCTCGCCAGCATCGAACCGGTTCGATGCGGCCGGGAACGTCGTCGCAGGTGCCGACAGGAAGGACCTCCCATGAAGCGTCACCCGATCATCCGGCTGCTGGCTGTGGCCGTCGCCGCGACGACACTGGCCGCCTGCTCCTCCGGAACGGCTCCCACCGCGACCGGCGGCGGTACTTTCGCGGTCTGGGACCCCTACCCGCAGTTCGACGCGAGCTCCGCGTGGGCGAAGGTCATCGACAAGTGCGGCGCCGAAGCCGGCGTCAAGATCGCGAGGCAGGCGTTCGACACGACCGACCTCACCAACAAGGTGCTGCTCGCCGCCCAGCAGAACACGGCCCCGAACGTGCTGGTGGTGGACAACCCGGTGGTCTCGACCCTGGCCGAGGCCGGGGTGCTGAAGTCCAATTCCGACACCGGCCTCGACGCCGCGCAGGTCGCCCCGAACCTGCTGGCCGCCGCCGACGTCAAGGGCCAGGTGTACGGCGTCCCGATCGGCGCGAACACGTTGGCGCTGTATTACAACAAGAAGGTGCTGACCGCGGCCGGCGTCGACCCGGCGTCGGTGAAGGACTGGGCGTCGCTCAACGCGGCACTGGCCAAGGTGAAGGCCGCGGGCAAGAAGGGCATCACGTTCTCCGCCATCGGCACCGAGGAAGGCACCTTCCAGTTCCTCCCGTGGTTCTGGGGCGCGGGCGCGAACCTGACCGACCTGTCCTCGGCCGACGCCGTCTCGGCGCTCACGCAGTGGAAGTCCTGGCTGGACCAGGGTTACGCGCCGAACTCCGTCGTCGGCAACACGCAGACCACCAGCTGGCAGGAGTTCGCCACCGGCGACTACGCCTTCGCCGAGAACGGGACCTGGCAGCTGCAGAACGCGAAGAAGGCCGGCTTCGACTACGGCGTCCTCGCGATCCCGGGCCGCACCGGGGGAGCGGCCCCGGCCCCGACCGGCGGCGAGTTCGTCACCGTGCCCGCCCAGAGCAGCCCGGACGCCGAGAAGACCGCGGGCAAGATCGCGTCCTGCCTGACCAGCCCGGCCAACGTCCTCGACTCCGATTCGGCGCTGACCTACGTCTCCGCGGTGCCGTCCGTGCAGGAGAAGCAGGTCGCCGCCCAGCCGGAGCTGAAGGTGTGGGTCGACGCGGTGAAGGTCGCGAAGGGCCGCACGGGCGACAACCTCGGCACGCGCTACCCGCGGATCTCGGAGCCGCTGTGGGGTGCCGTGCAGTCCGCGCTGACCGGCGCGAAGGCCCCCGGCGCCGCGCTCTCGGCCGCGCAGGCGACCGCCGCCGCGGCGAAGTAGGCCGGCTCATGCAGGACATCCGCGAGCCGGTCGTGCTCACCGCCCGTCCGGACGCTCCGGCGCCCGGGCGGGCCGGGCGCCGGAGCGTCCGGCGACGGCGGCAGCAGCTCCTGGCGTGGGCGTTCCTCCTGCCGCTCGTCGCCTACCTCGTGCTGTGCTACGGCTACCCGCTGGCGACGAACATCGACCTCAGCCTCCGCGGCTACACGGTCCGCACCTTCGTCCACGGCGGGGCGCCGCTGGTGTGGTTCGACAACTACGTCACGGTGTTCGGCGATCCGACGTTCCGCACGGCGCTGCTCAACACGCTCGTCTTCACCGCCGCGTCGCTGCTGTTCCAGTACGGCATCGGCCTGGCGATGGCGGTGTTCTTCGCCCGGAACTTCCGCCTGGGCCCGACCCTGCGGGCCCTGTTCCTCGTGCCCTGGCTGCTGCCCCTGATCGTTTCCGGCTCGACCTGGGCGTGGCTGCTCAACAGCGAATCCGGCGTCGTCAATTCCGTGCTCGGCTGGTTCGGCGCCGGCCGGATCGACTGGCTGACGTCGCCGTCGTGGTCGCTGGTCTCGGTGATCATCGCGAACATCTGGATCGGCGTGCCCTTCAACCTCGTCGTCCTGCACAGCGGCCTGCAGAACATCCCGGCCGAGGTCTACGAAGCGGCGTCGCTCGACGGCGCCGGCGCCTGGCAGCGGTTCCGGCACATCACGTTCCCGCTCCTGCGGCCGGTCTCGGCGATCACCCTGCTGCTGGGGCTGGTCTACACGCTGAAGGTGTTCGACGTCATCTGGATCATGACCAAGGGCGGCCCCGGCGGGTCGTCGACCACCCTGGCCACCTGGTCCTACCAGCTCGGGTTCGGCAGCATGCTCCCGCGGTTCGGGCCCGGTGCCGCCGTGGGCAACGTGCTCATCCTGCTGGCCCTGGTCGCGGGGCTGCTCTACATCCGGACGCAGCGCAGGCAGGAGGAAGCGTGACCCGGCACTGGCGCACCGCGGTCGGGCTCGTCCTCACCGCCGTGATGTTGTTCCCCGTCTACTGGATGGTCAACGTGTCGCTGACCCCGGCCGGGCGGATGCGCAAGTCCCCGCCCGACTGGTTCCCCGCCGACCCGACTTTCGAGGGCTACCAACGGGTCCTGAGCGAACAGCTGCCGTACTTCGCGACCAGCCTGTTCGTCGCGCTCGGCACGGTCGCGCTGACCCTGGCCCTGGCCGCGCCTTCGGCGTACGCGCTGGCGAAGCTCCGCCCGCGCGGCCACCGGTCGCTGGGCTTCGTGCTGCTGGTCGCCCAGATGGTCCCCGGCATCATCATGGCGCTGGGGTTCTACGGCATCTACGTCAAGCTGGGCGTCACGAACACGGCCTGGGGACTGGTCCTGGCCGACTCGACGATCGCGGTGCCGTTCGCCGTGCTCATCCTCACGTCGTTCATGACTTCGGTGCCGGACGAGCTCGTCCAGGCGGCCACGATCGACGGCGCGGGCGCGGTGCGCACGTTCTGGTCGGTGGTGCTGCCCGCGAGCCGCAACGGGGTCGTGACCGCCGGGCTCTTCTCGTTCCTGTGGGCCTGGTCCGACTTCGTCTTCGCGGCGACGCTCGACGGCGGCGGCTCGATGCGGCCGCTGACCCTGGGCATCTACCGCTACATCGGCAACAACAACCAGGAGTGGAACTCCATCATGGCGACGGCGGTGGTCGCCTCCGTGCCGGCCGCCGTGCTCCTCGTGCTGGCGCAGCGTTTCGTCGCCGCCGGCGTCACCGCGGGCGCCGTCAAGGACTAGGCCCCCTTCCGGAAAGGACAACCTCTGTGCCCACGGGCGAATTCTCGCTGCGGGAGATCCCGTTCAGCTACCCGGGATCGTGGCTCGACGTCTCCCCGGTGGTGGCCCAGGCCACCCTCGCCGACGACCTGCACCTGGTGTCCCACCGCCACGGCATGCACGCGGTCCTGGCCCTGGTCCCCGGCGACGGCGGCGACCAGGTGACGGCCACGCCGTCCGAGCTCGCGTGGGCCCAAGGGCGGATCAGAGCGGCGTTCGCGTCCCCGGAGGCGCTCCGGATCACCGGGCGCGGCCTCGAGCTGCGGATCAGGGCGGCGGAGCCCACGCTGACGCCGTTCACCGGCACGTACTTCTTCACCGACCCGGTCGACGGCTCGGGCATCTTCACCTCCTACGAAACCGGCTACCGCTACCGCATCACCGTCCTTTCCGGACAGGCGCGGCACATCGGAGCCGAAGCACTGGGCACGGCCGAGCGCGCCGTCGTCGTCAGCGGCGACGCGTGGGAGGTGGCGATCGAGGAACTGCCCGGAGCCCGCGCACCGTACGTGCCGGAGCGGACGTTCGACGAGGTGGTCGCGGCGGCCCAGGCGGAGTTCATGACGTTCACCGACGACGTGGCGCCCTGGCGTAGCGACCGCACCCCGGCGGCCGAGCTGGCCTGTTACGTGCTCTGGTCGGCCGTCGTGGGGCCGTCCGGGTTCGTCGGCCGCCCGGCGGTGCTGATGTCGAAGCACTGGATGGACAAGGTGTGGAGCTGGGACCACTGCTTCAACGCCCTCGCCCTCGCCGGCGGCCGCCCCGGGCTGGCGTGGGACCAGTTCCAGGTCGTGTTCGACCACCAGGACGACCAGGGTGCCCTGCCGGACTCGATCACCCACGCGGAGGTGCTGCGCAACTTCGTCAAGCCCCCGATCCACGGCTGGACGCTGAGCCGCCTGCGCGGCCGTCTTCCCGGCGGCCTGCCGGAAACGGAGCGGGCCTACGAACAGCTGGCGGCGTGGACGACGTTCTGGCTGGACCACCGCCGCGTACCGGGCCAGCCGTTCGCGCACTACGAGCACGGAAACGACAGCGGCTGGGACAACGCGACACCGTTCGCCTCACATCGGCTCGTGCGGACCCCGGACCTCGCTGCCTTTCTGGTGCTGCAGCTGAACGAACTGGCTGCCATGGCTGCCTCGCTTGAAGACACGGACGCTGCCGCGCGATGGCGGTCTCTCGCGGACGAGCTGTTGAAGGCGCTGCTGGACCAGCTGTGGGACGGCAGCCGGTTCGTCAGCCGGCCCGCCTCGCCCGGCGCCAGCTTGCTCGACCTCATGCCGATCGTGCTCGGTTCGCAGCTGCCGCCGGACGTGCGCGACAAGGTCGTGGCTGGGCTCGAGGAGCACCTCACCGACATCGGGCTGGCCACCGAGCAGCCGGCGTCTTCCTTTTATGAAGCGGATGGTTACTGGCGGGGTCCGGTTTGGGCACCTGCGACCGTGCTCATCGAAGACGGTCTTCGGCGGGCTGGTGCTGTTGAGCTCGCCGATCGGGTCAGTGCCCGGTTCAGGGCGGTGTGCGAGAAGTCCGGGTTCGCGGAGAACTTCGACGCCTTGAGCGGTGAGGGTTTGCGCGATCGTGCGTACACCTGGACGGCCAGTGCTTACCTTCTTCTCGCTGGGGATGCTGAGCGGCTTTCAAGATGACGGCTTCGCCGAGGCGTGGGAAATCGGCGCTCTCTGTGGTTGCTTGTGTTTGTGGTCGCCGGCGCCGATTCCCCACGCGCCGAGTCTCTCTGCCGCCTTTCTCGTGGGGTGTTCTGTAGCGGTGGCGCTTCTGCTTGATTGGCACCTGATCGTGTGATGACAGGTGTTCGATTGTTGGTGATCATGGAGTTATGACCGAACGCGCGATGTGGCAGAACGAGGTGGCTCTGGCCGACCGTGTCGGTTCGCTGCTCGCGACCGTGCGGTCTGCCGAGGCCGAGCTGGGTGCATTGCTGGTGGAGATCGAGCAGCGGGGTGTGCTGGAGCTGTTCGGCTACCGATCCGTGCCCCGGCTGCTCGAGCATCTGGCGGATGTCCCGAAATCGTCGGCCGAGCGGATGGTGAAACGGGCCCGGGCGGTCAATTCCGGCCGGAACCTCGACGGCACCCCGATCCCCGCGGTGGCCACCGCCACCGGGGTGACCGCCCGCTCCGGGCGGTTGAGTAATCCGATGATCGATGTGATCGTCGGGGTGTTGCAGGACATTCCGCCGGAGCATCGGGAGGGTGCTGAGCGGCATCTGTTGTCGTTCGCGGAGGAGGCGGGGCATCGGCAGGTCGCCGCCCTGGGCGCGCGGATCCTGGCCCACCTGGATCCGGACGGCCCCGAACCCGACGACACCGAACCCGCCACCCCCACCCGCGAAATCTCGTTGCAGCGTAAGCGGTCTGGGATCTGGGAGATCAGCGGCAAGCTGGATGACGAGACCGGTGCCCGGGCCAGCGCCCTGCTCGACTCCCTCGCCCAGCGTCGCAGCACCGGCGAGGGCCCGGATCTGCGGTCGCCGCAGGAACGCTACGGCGACGCCTTCTCCGACGCCATCGACCTGGCGCTGAACTCTCCGGACCTGCCGGTGCAGGCCGGGGAACGCGCACATGTCATGGTCGCGGTCTCCCTCGCAGACTTGCGGTCCGGGATCGGTACCGCGCTGCTGGGGGACACGGGAACGATCTCGGCGGCCGAGGCCCGGTTGCATGCCTGCGACTGCACGGTCATCCCCGCGGTTCTCGGTGCCCACAGTGAGCCCCTTGATGTGGGGCGGCTGCGTCGCCTGGTTCCGCGGGGTATCCGCCACGCCCTGTACCTGCGTGATCGGGGTTGTGCGTTTCCGGGTTGTCCTCGGCCACCGCGGCACTGTCAAGGCCACCACGTTCGGCACTGGGCTGATGACGGTCCCACCGAGCTGGGGAATCTGGTGCTGATGTGCGCCCATCACCATCGGTTGCTGCACCGCTCCGGGTGGGAGGTCCGTATCGCCGCCGACGGTCTTCCGGAGTTCCTGCCCCCGGTGTTCCTGGACAGGCGACGAAAACCGAGGCGCAACAACCTCCACCAACCCCTGCCCTTCGCGGCATAACCGAACACGGGACAGGCCCGCAGCCACACGGCTACGGGCCTACACCCACGCCTTGATGCTGCAATAGTGGACAGGCCAACGGGCGGAGCGTTCCGATGCCGACAGCCATCGCGGAATCTCATTCCGTGTCCCGTGTGGACATTTGCCCGAGGTCACCGTGGTGGGGGAGACGAAGTCGGCGCGGACCGCTTCGTTCCCGCCGAGCCCCGGAACCCCAAGAAGCCTGCATCCGGCAGCGCCAGGCGTCCAGTGGGCGGCCGCCCGGCAGTGCGCCTGGCCATCCGGGTGTCTCGCCAAAACGACCAACAGGTCCGTAGCAGCCGATCCGCCCCACCTGATGCGGACATCCCGACCGCATCCACAGCGGGGCGGCTACCCGCCGACGCTGCCATCCCCTCCAGGCGTCTCGACCAGCAGACCAGTCCAGTGCGGATATTGCCAACCACAGGCCGAGCCGTTTACAGTCTCCTTCCTGGGAGCGCTCCCAACCTGCGTCCTACTCGATGACGAGGAGATGGCGAATGCGGGCAAGGAAGTTGCGGACCGGTCTGGCCTTGCTGGCCGCGGCGGCGCTCGGGCTGACGGCCGGTTCCGTACCCGCGTCGGCCGCCGATTACGAGCGGCTGCTCAACGGGACCTTCTCCGGTGGCACCATCGATCCCTGGTGGGCCGGGTCCGGCACCACCGGCCGCGTCGCCGGTGGGGAGTTCTGCACCGATGTCACCGGTGGTAGCGCCAACGGCTACGACGCGCTGGCCGGACAAAACGGCGTTCCCTTCGAGGCCGGGCAGCAGTACACGCTGACCTTCGACGCGCATGCCACGACCACCCAGCAAATCTCCGCCGTCGCCGGGGAAGCCGTCTCACCTTACCGGCAGATCTCGCGGACCGACCTGACGGTCACGCCCGCCACCCAGCACTTCACCGTCACCTTCACGTCCACCTTGGACTTCCCGAACGCCGGCAACGGCCAGCTGGCCTTCTGGTTCGGCGGCCAGGCCGCGAACAACACCGTCTGCCTCGACAACATCTCCCTGATCGGCGGTGTCATCCCGCCCGGTGGCCTGCCGCCGACCAGTGGCATCCGGGTGAACCAGGAAAGTTACACACCCGGCCTGCCCAAGAAGGCCACCGTCATCAGCGACTCCACCTCACCTCTGACGTGGACGCTGAAGAACTCCGCCGGCGCCGCCGTGGCCACCGGCCAGACCCGGCCGCGCGGGGCGGACGCCGCTTCCGGCGAGAAGGTGCACGAGATCGACTTCTCCGCCTATGACACCGCGGGGACCGGCTACACACTGACCGTCGGCTCCGAAACCAGCTTCCCGTTCGCCATCTCCGCGGACGGGCTGAAGAAACTCCGCTACGACTCGCTCGCGTTCTTCTACCACCAGCGCAGCGGCATCGCGATCGACGCCCGGTACGCGGGCGCGGCCTACGCTCGGCCCGCCGGGCACCTGAACGTCGCGCCCAACCAGGGGGACGACAACGTTCCCTGCCGGTCGGACCTGAACTGCGGCTACACCCTCGACGTGCGCGGTGGCTGGTACGACGCCGGCGACCACGGGAAGTACGTGGTCAACGGCGGCATCGCGACCTGGGAACTGCTCGACGAGTACGAGCGCGCGCTGCGGATGGGGGACCCGGGCGCGCTGGGCGACGGGAAGCTCGCGATCCCGGAACAGGGCAACGGCGTACCCGACATCCTGGACGAGGCGCGCTGGGAGGTCGACTTCCTGCTGGAAATGCAGGTTCCCGAGGGCAAGCCGAACGCGGGCATGGTGCACCACAAGATCCACGACGCGCAGTGGACGAGCCTGCCCACCCGCCCCGACCAGGACAGCCAGCCGCGCCGGCTCTCCCCGCCGAGCACGGCCGCCACGCTCAACATGGCCGCCGTCGCCGCGCAGGCGTCGCGGTTGTGGCGGACCATCGACCCGGCGTACTCGGCGAAGCTGCTCGCCGCGGCCGAGAAGGCCTACGCCGCCGCGAAAGCCAACCCCGCCGTGCTCGCCGATCCCAACGACGGCACCGGGGGCGGCACCTACAGCGACAACACCGTGACCGACGAGTTCTACTGGGCCGCCGCGGAGCTGTACACGACGACCCTCAAGAGCGCCTACCGCGCCGACGTCACCGGCTCCTCGCTCTACCGCGGTGTCAGCTTCAACACCCACGGCTTCGACTGGGGCTCGACCGGCGCCCTCGGTGACATCACGCTCGCCCTGGTGCCGAACGACCTTCCGGCGGCCGACGTCGCGGCGATCAAGACGGCGATCACCACGACCGCCGACAGCCACCTGGCGCAGATGGCCGCCATGGGCTACCCCGCGCCCTACCGCACGGCCGACGGCACCTACGAGTGGGGCTCCAACGGCCTGGTGGCCAACAACGGCGTCGTGCTCGGCCTGGCGTACGACTTCACCAAGCAGGACAAGTACCGCGACGGCGCGTTCGCCGCGATGGACTACCTGCTCGGCCGCAACCCGGCGAACTACTCCTACGTCTCCGGCCACGGCGACCAGGCCGTGCAGAACGTGCACCACCGGTTCTGGGCGCACGAGCTGGACCCGTCGCTGCCGACCGCCCCGCCCGGCGCGCTGTCCGGCGGCCCCAACAGCGGCCTGCAGGACCCGACCGCGGCGCGGCTGCTCACCGGCTGCGCGCCCCAGCGCTGCTTCGTCGACGACATCCAGGCGTACTCGGTGAACGAGGTCGCCATCAACTGGAACTCGGCGCTGGCCTGGCTGGCGAACTGGACCGCGGAGAAGTCGCCGTCCACTGTGGACACGACCCCGCCCGCCGCCGCGGGCAAGCCCGCGGTCTCCGCCGTGACCGGCACCGGAGCGACGGTGACCTGGACGGCGTCCGCGGATCCGGAGAGCGGGATCAAGGGCTACGACGTGGTCAGTGTGACCGGCTCGGGCCGCAAGGTCCTCGCCACCGTCACCGGGACGAGCGCGACGTTGACCGGCCTGACGCCGTCGACCGCCTACACCCTGGTCGTGGTGGCCCGCAACGGCGCGGGTCTCGCCGGTCCGGACTCGCCGTCCGCGCAGTTCACGACGCTGCCCGACAAGCCGGCCGGCGGGTGCGCGGTGACGTACACGGCGAACACCTGGAACGGCGGGTTCACCGCCGCCCTCACCCTGACCAACACCGGCACCACGGCCTGGCCGACCTGGGCGCTGAAGTTCTCCTTCCCGGGCAACCAGAAGGTGACGCAGGGCTGGTCGGCGACGTGGTCGCAGTCCGGCCCGGACGTGACCGCGACGGCCATGCCCTGGAACGGCTCGGTGGCGCCCGGGAAGTCGGTGTCGATCGGCTTCAACGGTGGCTACACGGGGAGCAACCCGAACCCGTCGGCGTTCACGGTGAACGGGAAGGCGTGCGGCTGAGCACCTTCGCGCCGGCGCCGTCAGTCCTCTTCGGCCGGGGGAGCCAGCACGCTGTGGTCCCGGACGAGGGCCCCGGCGATGTCGGCCAGCTTGACGTTGAGGTCCTGCGAGGTACGTCGCAGCAGCGCGAACGCCGCCTCGGCGTCGAGGCCCTGGCGAGCCATCAGGATTCCCTTGGCCTGGCCGATCACGTCCCGGGACGTGATCGCCCGGCGGAGGTGGGTGCGCTCCAGTTCGGCGGTCTCGACGCCGTGGGTGTGGGCCAGCGCGAGCGAGGCGTGCGTGGCCAGCAGCAGCGCGCGGTGGCGGTCGGTCTCGGTGATGCCGCCGCGGTGGGCGTAGATGTTGAGCGCGCCGCTGAGCCCGGCCGGCCGGGACGGCAGCAGGGCGGTGGACAGGACGGCGCCGAGGCCGTGAGCGGTGGCGACGGCGGCGAATTGCGGCCACGCCGAGGTCGTCGCGAGGTCCTGATCCAGGGCGTACGCGGGGCCGTCGG
The DNA here is from genome assembly GCF_040640995.1 of Amycolatopsis sp. NPDC021455. Taxonomy (NCBI): domain Bacteria; kingdom Bacillati; phylum Actinomycetota; class Actinomycetes; order Pseudonocardiales; family Pseudonocardiaceae; genus Amycolatopsis; species Amycolatopsis sp. NPDC021455. The sequence continues at coordinate 38,808 of NZ_JBFACT010000067.1, forward strand.
GGCGAGCGGCGTCCAGGCAGGGACCGGATCCGGTGCGGTACTGGACGTTGTCGAGGTCGGCGGCGACGTCCGGCGTTTCGACCGGGGTGAAGAAGTGTCCGCCGGGGTCGCGCAGGGTAATGCTGACCAGCCGCGCGTGCGGGACGACGACGGTCGCCGCCGCGACCACGTGCTGCAGGGCCTGGGTGACGCTCGTGGCGCCGAGCAGCAGCCGGGTGAGGTCCGCCAGCTGCTCGCCGAGCCGTCGCTCGCCGGTGTGGGCGGTGATCGCCTCCGCCACACCGGCGAACACGGGCAGGGTGGCGGAGGGCAAGCCGGTCCGGAGGAGCCGGGCGGTGACGCTGCCGGGGTCGAGCACGGCCGCGGAGCGGACGCCCTGGCCCGCCCGGGTGACCGCGAACTCGCCCCAGGGCACGGACACCGGCGGCGGTGAGCACGTCGATGTCGCGCAGGTCGACGACCACCAGGCGCGGTGGCGGGACGGCACCGGTGGCCTCGAGCAGCCGGTCCAGCGTGGCCGCGGCGGAGCCGGTGTCGAGTGTTCCGGTGACCCGCAGGACGAGTGCCTGCTCGGCCGCCACCGGCGCGATTTCGATCTCGGCAGCCATGTCCCACCTCCCCGTCCGGGCGTCGAACCGGGGTTACCCGACGGGGCACGGTCGTAACCCGCCGGGCGGCCCCTTGCCCGGCGTCCGGTCAGGGGGAGGGATCTTCCGCAGCGGGGATCTCGGCCGCGCGCCGCCGGTCGAGATCCGCGTCCTGCCGGTGCGTCGCGGCCCTGTCCCGGTGCTCGGCGGCAGTGGGGCCGCCTGCTCGCGCGGCCACGTCGTGTTGCTCGGCGGCACGGTCATGTGCGTTCGCCGAACGCTGCAGAGCGGCTCGCAGCCGGGTCCGTGAGGTCCGCTCACGCTGCTGAGCCGCCGCCAGTTCCGGACCTTTCCACGCCGGCCCGTCCCTCTCTGCCGGCCGCCAATCGCCTGCCGCTGCCATCCGGGCAAGGTCGTGCCACCGCCGGCGGGCCTCTTCGGCACGCCGGCCGGCACGCCGGGCCGCTTCCGCGGCGGCCGCGCCTGGAGCTTCGTGGTCGGCCACACCACCACTGTCCCACGCGCCGGTTCGCGCGCGTGGTCCTCCCGGGTCAGTCGTCGAGGTCGGGGGCGACGGTGCGGGTCAGCCGCGGGTCCGGTTCGCCGCCGGCCATGGCGAGCGCCCCGGCCACCACGCGGCCGAGCTTGAGCAGGTCGGCCGGTTTCTTCTTGTCCAGCCCGCCGACCAGCTGCTTGAGGATGGTGAGCTGGTCGAAGTAGATGCGCTCGACGACGAGGTTTTCCTCGGCGTCGAAGACGAAGTACGCGGTCATCCGGGTGCGGTGCTTCGAGCCGGTGGGCGGGATCCTGCCGAGCGGGCCGCGGTGGGTGCCGGTGAGCCAGAACTCGACGATGACGGCGTCGTGGGCGTGGCGGAAGGCGATGATCTCGTGGTCCTGGTCGGGGAACGCCACGCGGGTGTCGTGGTAGTACCCGCGGACTTCGCGGTCGCCGTCGTGGACGGTCATCTGCGCGACGAGCTCGTAGTGCGGGTGCGGGAACGTCGAGAGGGTGGCGTCCCAGTCCTGGCGGACTTCGTCCCGGAAGTGGTCGAGGACGAGCTTTTCGCGGGCCCGCAGCACGTCTTCGGGCGGCAGGGTGAAGCGGGAGCGCATCGCGACCACCTTTGTCCACGTCGTGGGTTTAATGCCCCGCACGTTATACCCACAGTGTGGATTTCGGCAAGGGCGTCCGGCAGGATGACGGCCATGACCACCGCACGACGGGGACGTCCGCCCAAGGGCGAGAGCCGGCTGTCCCGCGAGGCGATCGTCCGGGCGACCTTGCGGGTCATCGACGCCGAGGGCGTCACCGCGGTCAGCATGCGCGCGGTCGGGCGGGTCCTCGGCGTCGACGCGAAGAGCCTGTACAACCACGTCGAGGGCAAGGACGACCTCCTCGACGCGGTCGCCGAACACCTCCTGGGCGCCATCGCGCTGCCCGGACGCACCGGCGACCTGCGCGCCGACCTGCGGGCGATCGCCTACGCCTTCCGCGAACGGGCACTGGCCCATCCCGAGGCGGCTTCGCTCGTGCTCACCCGGCAGCTCGGTTCGTTCGAAGGGCTGGCCCCGATCGACGCGGTCTTGACCGTCCTGCGCGCCGCGGGCTGTCCCGCCGGGGAGGCTGTCCACCTCCTCCGGGCGCTCGTCGCCACCCTCATCGGGTCCCTGCTGCGGGAGGTCGACGCGGGCCCCACCTACGGCACCACCGACATCGCGGGCATCGCCCGGCGCCAGGCGACGTTGAAGGGCAGCGGCCTGCCCGCGGTCGCCGACGCGGCGCCGCACCTCGCCCGCTTCGACGCCGCCGCAGAGTACGAGTTCGCGGTCGACCTCGCGCTCGACGCCGTGGCCGCCCGGCTCGGCTCTGCCGGCTGATGTCGAGCCGGCTGCCTCCGCGGAAACAACCTAGGTCAGCGTGATCTTGCCGTTCGCCACGGTGACCGCCTTCTTGCCGAGAGGCTTCGACGCCGGGCCGTTCGCCACCGAGCCGTCGGCGACCTTGAACTTGCTGCCGTGGCACGGGCAGTCGATGGTGCCGTTCGCGACGGTGCCGACCGTGCAGCCCTGGTGGGTGCAGATCGCCGAGAAGGCCGCGAACGTGCCCGCCACCGGCTGGGTCACGACCACCTGCTGGTCCGCGAACACCTTGCCGCCGCCGACCGGGATCTCGCTCGCGGCGCCCAGCTCGGTCCCGCCCGGCGGCGCGGCCTGTGGTGCGGATGACGGTGTGCCCGAGCTGCCGCCGTAGGTGCTGCAGCCCGCCACCAGGCCCGCGCCGGCCGCCGCGATCGCCGTGCGGCGGGTGAGCTCCGGGCCCGTGTCGTCGTTGCCCACGATCGCTCCCTAGAAGGTCAAGCCCGATTGGGTGAAGAACCACAGTGACGCGCTCAGCCACAGCCCGACGAGAGCGGTGAACACGAGCCCGCCGAGGACGGGGAGCGACCAGCCGGGCGCGCCGTCCTTCCGCAGCAGCAGCATCTTCGCGACGAACGCGCCGTAGAAGAAGCAACCCAGCAGGGAGTGCAGGAGGACGCGCGTGTCGAACGACTGGAACCCGAGCGCGTAGAGGCAGTGCAGCGCGACCGGGATCGACACGAGGAACGCCAGCCGCCCCGACCAGCGGTGCACCGGCGCGACCCACGCGGGCGCCGCGCGCCCGAGCTTGCCGTACATCGCCAGCGCCGAAAGCAGCTGCACCACGGCCAGCACGACGACGACCGTGGCCAGCCACGCCTTCACCGACTGCGGGCTGGAGAAGCCGGCGACGTTCACCGCGACGCCGGTCGGCGTGTGCAGGCTGCCGTAGACGCCGAGCACCACCGAGACGACGGCGCCGACGGCCAGCGGCACCAGGAGCGCGGCCGCGGCGCGGTTGCCCGCCGTGGTCATCAGAAGTCACCCGCCCCGGTCAGGCCGCTGACCGGCTCGGCGGTCACGGGCGTGCCGTCGACCGTCGCGGTGCCGGCCGCGGCGTCGAGCGCCGGAGCGGCCGCCGAGTCCTCGTCCGTCGTGAGGATGCCGACCTGGCTGCCGTCGGGCTGCACGATCCAGCCCACCTTCGCCGTCTTGCCCTTGACCTTCGGCGCCGCCCGGTAGAGCCCCGCGGGCTTCTTCGCCGTGGGCGCGGTGAACTGCCAGGTCTTGCCGGACGCCGTCACGGTCCCGGTGACGGACGCGGCATCGAAACTACCGGACAGGCTGGAGTTCTTCGCTCCTTTGAGGTCGAGCTTCCCGCCGGTCGTCACGCCCTGCAGCCAGGCTTCGATCTTCTTGCCGTCGCAGAGGTAGGCGATCGCGTGGCCGTCGCGCACCGACACCGCGACGGACGCGCCGCCGCCGGTGACGCGCCCCGCGTAGTCCGCCCGTGCGGGCGCTTCCGCTTGGGGCGCCTCGGTTTTCGGCGCCCCAGGCGTCTCGGACGTCTTGGGCGGCGCTGCCGTGGCGCTCGCGGCCGCGTTGGCGGTCCCGGCGACGGGCGCGGCGCCCGTCCCGGTCGCCAGGTTGACGACTCCGATCCCGCCGGCGAGCACGACTCCGGCGAGCAGTGTGAACAATGGTCCGGGATTCTTCATGGTCTTCCCCGCATTCCCCTAACCGGCCACCCTGCCCATAACACGGAGGTCGGCGCGAAACAGCTCAACGCTACGCGCGGAAAAGAGGTATCGCTTAGCGGCTGCAACCGGTTGCCCGGCGGTCACCACACGAGCCGCAGCACGGTTTCCCCGTGGTCGATCTCCCCGGTCGGCGAGAACCCGTACTTCCGGTAGAAGGCGCCCGGTCCGTCGTCGCCGGGCTGGTGGCTCGTGAGCAGTTCCGCGCCGCCGTCGGCCCGCACCAGCGAGACGACCTCGTCCAGCACCGCGCGGCCGATCCCGCGGCCCTGGTGCCGCCCGTCGACGAGCAGCCGCCACAGGAAGTACGGCCCGAGGATGCCGGGCCGGCCGGGCGGCACGTTCCAGCTGAGCATCACGAACGCGACCGGCTCGCCGCCCGAGTAGACGGCCCGGTACCAGGGCTCGCCCTCGGGCGTCGTGGCGGCGTCCTCCAGCGACTTGGCCACCGAAGCGACGAACCGCTCCTGGCCGGGCCGCACGCGCAGCGCGCACACCGCGTCGCGGTTCTCGTCGGTGATCTCGACCAGGCGCACCGGTGTCGTCACATCGCTCCCGTCGGCATGTCGAGGATGGGCGGTCGGCTCCGACTGGAGGGTATCGGCGGCCGGCGGGGCCGCCACCGCGAGTGGAGCACGAACGATGACCAAGGTGACCGCCCAGATGTCGGTGTCTCTCGACGGCTTCTACACCGGACCACGGGACACGCGGAACCCCCAGGACATGAGCGGCTGGATGCGGGGCCCCGAAGCGCCCGGTTTCTTCCGGGTGACCCGCTGGGCCGTCGACGCCATGGCCTGGCGCGAGCGGCAGGGCTTCGCCGGCGGCGAGCAGTCGGCCGACTCGGAGATCGTCGCGGAGACCTTCGCCGCGGCCGGCGCCTACGTCATGGGCCGCCGAATGTTCGACGCCGGCGAGGTCCCCTGGGGCGAAGAGCCGCCGTTCCGGGCCCCGGTGTTCGTCGTCACCCACCGGCCCCGGGCGGTCCTCGAACGCCGGGGCGGCACCTCCTTCACCTTCGTCACCGACGGGCTCGGACGGGCCGTCGAGCTGGCCCGGGCCGCCGCCGGCGGCAAGGACGTGGCGGTGGCCGGCGGCGGGGAGCTCCTGCGGCAGGTGCTGACCGCCGGGCTGCTCGACCAGCTCGAGCTGCACATCGCCCCGGTGCTGCTGGGCGACGGCCAGCGGCTGTTCGACGGCGGCCTCGGCCTCGGCGCGGACGACGGCATCGAGCTGGTCCCCACGCGGGTCGTCGAGACGCCCGGCGTGACCCACATCCGCTATACCGTCACGGGGCGGTCGAAGCTGGTCCTGGACGATCGTGGCGCCAGTGGCGACCTGGTCACGCCGGCCCGGCAGTGAGAGAGGAACGACCCGTGAAGTACATGCTGCTGATCTACGGCAACGAGGAAGCCTTCACCTCGGTGGGCGCGGAGACCCTCGCCGAGATCATCCGCGAGACCGACGCGCTCAACCAGGAGCTGTTCGAGTCGGGCGAGCTGGTCGGTGCCTACGGCGTCGCCGACCAGGAGAACGCCAAGATGGTCCGGGTCACCGACGGGACGCCGGTGGTCACCGACGGCCCCTACGCCGAGGCCAAGGAGTTCCTGGGCAGCTTCATGATCGTCGACTGCGACAGCCCGGAACGGGCGCTGGAGATCGCGGCCCGGGCCCCTTCGGCGCGGTACTGGGGTGTCGAGGTCCGGCCGCTGATGCACGAGGCGAACGTCGAGCCGTGACGGGCTGGCAGGCCGTCCGGCGGCTGGTCCCCGAGGTGCTCGGGGTGCTGGTGCGCCGGTACGGCCGGTTCGACGCCTGCGAGGACGCCGTCCAGGAGGCGCTGGCGGAGGCCGCGGCGCAGTGGCCGGTGCGGGGGTGGCCGGAGAACCCCCGGGCGTGGCTGGTGACGGTGGCGTCGCGCCGCCTCGCCGACCAGGTGCGCAGCGACGCCGCCCGCCGCCGGCGGGAGGAGGCCGACGCCCTCCGCACGCCGCCCGCCGGCGGCGAGACCGAAGCCGGTGACGATACGCTCACGCTCCTGTTCCTGTGCTGCCACCCGGCGCTGACGCCGTCGTCGCAGATCGCGCTGACGCTGCGGGCCGTCGGCGGCCTGTCGACGGCCGAAATCGCCCGCGCCTTCCTCGTGCCTGAGGCGACCATGGCCCAGCGCATCAGCCGGGCCAAGCACCGCCTCAAGGGAGCCGGCTTCACGCTGCCGCCACCGGCCGAGCAGGCGGCTCGGCTCGGCGTCGTGCTCCACGTGGTCTACCTCGTCTTCAACGAGGGCTACACGGCCACGTCGGGGACGAGGCTGGTGCGGGCCGAGCTGACGGCCGAGGCCATCCGGCTGGCCCGCGAGCTGCACCGGTTGGTCCCCGGCGACGGCGAGGTGGCCGGGCTCCTGGCCCTGCTGCTGCTGACCGACGCCCGGCGCCGGGCCCGCACGGCCCCGGACGGGTCGCTGGTGCCGCTGAGCGAGCAGGACCGCACCCTCTGGGACGCCGAAGCCATCGCCGAAGGCGTGGCCCTGGTGACCGGTGCCCTGGCGCGGGGCCCGGTCGGCCCGTACCAGCTCCAGGCCGCCATCGCCGCGGTCCACGACGAGGCACAGACCGCCGACGTCACCGACTGGCCGCAGATCCTGGCCCTCTACACGGTTCTGGAGCGCGTGGCCCCCAACCCGGCGGTGACACTCAACCGGGCGGTCGCGGTGGCCGAAGTCCACGGACCGGCGGCCGGCCTGGCCCTGCTCGACGCCCTCTCGGCCGACGAGCGCATCGCGGCTTCCCACCACCTCGTGTCCGTGCGGGCCCACCTGCTGGAGCTGGCCGGCGACCACGCCGCGGCCCGCACCGGCTACCAGGAGGCGGCCCGGCGCACCACCAGCGAGCCCGAGAGACGCCACCTCCTGACCCGCGCCGCGCGGCTGGGGTGACCCGTACTCGCCGGTTGTCTCCTGGGCCTAAGTTCCCGGCCACGTCCGGGGTTCCGTCCCGAACGCCGGCACCGCGTACGGCCGCCGTCCAGGGCCGGTCTCGAAGAGGACGACCATTTCCCGGTCCGCGCCGCCCACCCATGCCGGCCGGTCGGGCTGGTGCCGCAGCCTGGTGCTGCCGTGGCTGGACAGTGTCGCCCGCAGTGCGGCCCGGCTGCCGTCGCGGTATTCGACGAGCAGGTCCGGCCGGTGCCCGTACCTGTGCGTGTCGGGCCGGACGGTGACCGTGGCCGGCCGCCAGCCGGTGCGCAGCACGGCCTGGTGCCGCAGCGACCACCGGCCCCAGCCGATCAGGCTGAAGACCACGGCCGCCACCAAGCCCCCGCCGAGCATCCAGAAGTAGGCGGTCCCGCGGGGGTCGACGCCGTCTTCCAGCGTCGTGCGCGCGCGGGACGGGTCGGCGGGGTCGTAGACCACCGTGACCTGCGAGCCCTTGGCGTAGAGCCGGTTCGAGCTGAGGGGGATGGAGGCGAAGTGCAGTTTGCCCCGCACGTCGTAGGCGACGTGGATCCCGGGTGGGTGTTGTTCGACCAGCAGCACCTCCCCGGGCACGCGGGCACCGTCCTGCAGGAGCCGGTCGGCGGATGATCGGTAGAGGACGAGCCCGGTGAAGGCGCCGCCGGCGGCCACGAGCCACAGCGCGGCGATGACCAGCGCCCGCCACCCCAGCACGCGCAGCCTGCGGGTCTCGGCGGTCAGGTCCACGCTGTCGTGGCCGTCCGCCCCCGCCGGCGGCAGCCACTCCGAATCGTCCGGCACGCGTTCAGTTTTCCACAGGTCAGCGAGCCGGAAGGCCCAGCACGCGGCCCCGGGCACCTTCGCGGCCCTGAACACCATGGGCTACAACATTTCCATGCTGAGGACACGATCTGTCCTATATCGCGGTTAGCGTGCGATCACCAACACGCGAAAGGGACTCACGATGACTGCCACTCCCGACGGCTACACCACGGTCGCCCCCTGGGTCGTCACCAAGGACACCGGAGCGCTGCTGGACTTCGTCAAAGCGGCCTTCGACGGCGTCGAACTGGGCCGGGTGCCGCTGGCGGACGGCAGCATCGGGCACGCCGAGATCCGGATCGGCGACACGGTGGTGCTCGCGTTCGACCAGCGGGAGGACTGGCCCGACATGCCGTCGCTGCTGCGGGTTTTCGTGCCCGACGCCGACATCGCGTTCGCCGCCGCGCTGCGAGCGGGCGGCCGCGAGGTGACCGCGTTGTCGGACAGCGCCTTCGGCCAGCGCGGCGGCCGGGTCCGCGACCCGTTCGGCAACATCTGGTGGATCACCGCCGCCCTCGAAACGGTGGCGCCGGAAGAGGGCATGCGCCGGCTGGGCGAGCCCCGGTACCAGGAACAGATGCGGTTCGCGCAGGAAACCCTCGACGCCGAACTCAGCGGCCGGGCCCGGGGACGCGCGAGCGAGGTGGTCACGTCGTAGCGGCGCTGGGGAAACTGGCTCCGCCGATCCTCCGCTGATCGTTATGCTGGGCGAAACGATCGAACGAACAGCCGGCGAACGAAGGTCGAGATGCGGGAGTCGGGAGAGGACCGGCGGCGGCGGATCCTGGCCGTGGTGGAGGCGCGTGGCCAGGCGCGGGTCACCGAGCTCGCCGCGGAGCTGACGGTTTCGGTCATCACCGTGCGCCGGGACGTCGAGGAGCTGGCCAGGGCCGGCCGGCTGCGGCGGGGCCACGGCGTCGTCCGCTCGCTGGTCCCGCTGAGGCCGCAGCCGGCACCCGCCCCGGCCGGCGGCGGCCCGGTGGTGCTCGTCGTGCCCGAACGGCACGCCTACCTCACCGAGGTCCTGCACGGCGCCCGCGGCGCGCTGGAGGAGGCCGACGTCCGCGTCGTGCTGCACCCGGCGCCGCAGGTTCCCGGCGCCGAACGGACGATCGTCGAGCGGCTGCTGGCCGACGACGCCCGGGGCGTGCTCGTCGCGCCGCGCTGGCGCACCGTGGACGCCGAGGAGGCGGACGACGGCTGGCTGGCCGCCGCCGACGTCCCCGTCGTCCTGATGGAACGCCGGCCGCGGCCGGGAAGTGCCCTGCACGCCAGGGATTCCGTGTGCAGCGACCACTGGTACGGCGTCCACCTCGCCGTGACGCACCTGCTCGCCCTCGGGCACCGGAGGATCGTCCTGGCCGCGCGCGACGACAGTCCCACCGCGCGGGCGCTGCGCGCGGCGTTCGCGGACATCTGCGCCGGGCGCCCCGAGATCGAGGACTGGACCGTGGTGCTCAGCGCGCCGGGCGCCGGCCAGGAGCCCGTGTGCGATCTCGAGCCGCTCGCCGACGTGCTGCGCGCTCACGCCGCGACCGGCGTGATCATGCACGGCGACGTCGACGCCCTCATGCTCGTCCAGCAGCTGGCGGACGCCGGGATCACCGTGCCCGGCGGCTGTTCGGTCGTGGCCTACGACGACGTCGTGGCGGCGCTGGGCAGCACCCCGCTGACCGCGATCGCGCCGCCGAAGGCCGAGGTCGGCCGGCTGGCCGCGGAACTGCTGCTGGAGCGGCTGCGCGGACGGGCCGGCCGGCCGGCGCGGCGGGTCGCCGTCCTGCCGGAACTGAAGGTGCGGGGGTCGACGCGGTCGCTGATCGATTGACCGAGTTGTCCGGGCCTATTGACCGGAATTCGTTCAGGCGCCCAGACTGCGGGGGAGTTCGCGACCCGCAGGAGGCATCGATGCCTGTCCGACCCAGCCGCCGGACCGTTCTCGCCGCGGGTCTCGCCTTCCCGCTGGCGGCCGCCTGCTCGGGACCCGGCGGGGACGCCCCGCGCGGTGCCACCCGGATCACGTTCTGGTCGGCGCTGCGCGGCAGCCAGCAGGTGGTCGACGCGTTCAACCGGTCGCAGAACCGGATCCACGTGGTGTTCCAGCAGATCCCGTCCGGGGACCAGGGCGGGTACGCGAAGCTGAGCAACGCGGTCCGCGCGGGCAACGCACCGGACGTCGCCACCATCGAATACCCGCAGGTGCCCGGGTTCGCCATCGACGGGGTGGCCCGGGACATCACCGATCTCGTCTCCGACCGGCTGCGCGCCAAGCTCCTCCCGCAGGCGTTGCGCCTGACGACGTTCGCCGGGCGGGTGTTCACCGTGCCGCTGGACGTCGAGCCGATGGTGCTGCACTACCGCACGGATCTGTTCGCCCAGCACGGTTCCGGCCCGCCGCGGACGTGGGACGAGTTCACGGCGGTGGCCCGCAAGGTCCGCGACGACCGGCGTCGGCTGGTGGCCTTCGCGACCGACGGGGCGACCCAGTTCGCGGCGGTCTCGTGGCAGGCGGGCGCGCAGTGGTTCGACACTTCCGGCGGTGCATGGAACGTCTCGCTCGCCGACGACGCGACCCGCCGCGTGGCCGGGTACTGGCAGGACCTGATCGACGACGGGCTGGTGTTCGCCAACGGGGTCGCGGGCCGGCAAGGCGACGCGCAGATCGGGCAGGGGCTCGTGCTGGCCCGGCTCAGCGGCGCGTGGGACGCCGGTGCGCAGATGAAGGCCCGGCCGGGGCAGAAGGGCAAGTGGGCGATCGCGCCGCTGCCCCAGTGGGATCCGGCGCGGCCGGCGGTCGGGACGCACGGTGGTTCGACGTTCGCCGTCACGCGTGACAGCGCTTTCCCGGAAGCCGCGATGGAGTTCATCGAATGGCAGGTGTCGCACCCGGACGCGTTGCGCGCCCGGCTTTCCAGCGGCACCAGCAGCCAGTACCCGGCCGCGCCGGGCCTGGTCGAGGTCGGGCGGAAGGCGTTCGACCGCCGCTACTACGGCGGCCAGGACATCTACCGGCTGTTCGAGGCCGAGGCCGCGAAGATCCGGGACGGCTGGACGTGGGGGCCGCGGATGAGTGCGACCCAGCGGGTCCTGCAGGACGGGTTCGCCCGGGCGGGCGCCGGCCAGGGCACCCTCCTGGATGCCGTCCGCGACGCCCAGCGCGCGACCATGCCGGACCTGATCGCCCTGGGGCTGGCGACCACCGAGCACAGCAGCTGAGGGAGACCGATGACGACGACACTCGCGCGTCCGGAAAGCGCTTCCAGAACGCCGGTACCCCGGGTCCGGAAGCGGCACCGGCAGGGCACCGCCTGCGCGGTGCTGATGGCCCCGTTCTTCGTGCTGCTGGTGGTGGTCTTCCTCCTGCCGGCCGCGACGGCGCTGTGGCTGAGCTTCTTCGGCGCTGACGAACCGGGCCTCGGGTTCGGCCCGGAACACACGATCTTCGTGGGCTTGCGCAGCTACGCCGCCGTCCTGGCCGATCCGACGTTCCTGAGCGGGCTCGGGGTCGTCGCGCTGTACTGCCTGCTGTACCTGCCGCTGCTGGTCGTCTGCTCCCTCGGGCTCGCCCTGCTGCTCGACTCCGGGGTCTCGCGGCTGCGCGGGTCGGCGCGGCTCGCGTTGTTCCTGCCGCACGCGGTGCCCGGCATCATCGCCGCGATCATCTGGCTCTACCTCTACATCCCCGGTCTGTCCCCGGTGGTGGACCTGTTCGGCAAGGCCGGGATCACGGTGGACTTCCTCGGCGTCCACACCGTCATCCCGGCGATGGTGAACATCGCGCTGTGGAGCAACCTCGGCTACAACGTCGTCGTCTTCTACGCCGCCCTGCAGGCTGTGCCGCGCGAGGTGGTCGAGGCGGCGGTGGTGGACGGCGCCGGCGGGGTCCGGACCGCGCTGTGGGTCAAGACGCCGATGATCCGCGCGTCGATCGTGATGGTGGTGCTGTTCACGCTGATCTGGTCGCTGCAGCTGTTCACCGAGCCGATGCTGCTGTCGCAAGCCACGCCGATGATCACCGCGCGGTTCTCGCCGAGCATGTACATCTACGACGCCGCGTTCACCCGCAACAACTACGGGCTCGCCGCGGCCGCGTCGGTGATCCTGCTGGCGTGCACGATCGCGCTGTCCTACGGCGTCACCCGCTGGACCAACCGCACCCGGGAGGTGGCCGCGTGAACCCGCCGAAGTTCCTCGGCCGTGCGGCCGTCAACGCCTGCGTGGCGATCTCCGTGCTCTACACCCTGCTTCCCGCGTTGTGGCTGGTGCTCGCCGCGATGAAGGACCGGGACGCGTTGTTCGGCAGTGACATCCTTTCGCTGCAGGGGTTCTCGCCGCTGAAGAACCTGCAGGACCTGTTCGCCATGGACAAGGGCATCTACGGCCGCTGGTACCTCAACAGCCTGCTGTACGCCGTCGGCGGCGCCGCCGTCAGCGCCCTGGTGAGCATCGCCTGCGGCTACGCCTTCGACAAGTACGTCTTCCGGCACAAGGAAAAGCTGTTCGGGCTGGTGCTGGCCGCGGTGATGGTGCCGCAGACCGTGCTCGCGCTGCCGCTGTACCTGCTCGCCTCGAGCACCGGCGTCGTCGACACGGTGTGGGCGGTCTTCATCCCGGTGCTGTTCAACCCCTTCGGCGTCTACCTCGG
>NZ_JBFACT010000068.1:0-48683 GCF_040640995.1 Amycolatopsis sp. NPDC021455
GGTGCGTTGGACGCACCGAACGCCACATTGGGTGCGTTGAACGCAACCAACGCCACATTGGGGCGCTTGAGAGGGCGCTCTCAGGTGAGCTTCGTCGTCCGCGAAGCCACGACTCCCGCCACAACTGCCCAAACCGCGAGCACCGCGAGAGACCCCGGCGCGAACGAACCGTCCACCAGCGCCGTCCGCATCCCCTCGGCCAAAGCGCCCGACGGCAGCAGCTCGACCACGACAGCCAGCCCCGAAGGCAGCGAAGACGGCGCCAGCAGGATCCCGCCCGCCAGGAGCAGCACGAACCACACGATGTTCGCCAGCGCCAGCACGGCCTCGGCCCGCAAAGCCCCGCCGAGCAGCACGCCCAGAGCCCCGAACGCCAACGTCCCCAGCACCAGCAGCAGAACCGCCGACAAAAGACCCGGCAGAGAAGGCGACCAGCCCAGGAACGCCGCCACCACGCCGATGATCACCGACTGGAGGGCGACGACCAGCAGCGCCGCGGCAAGACGTCCGGCCACCAGCAGCCACCGCGGCAACGCCGTCGCCGAGAGGCGCTTCAGCACTCCGTAACGCCGGTCGAAGCCCAGGGCGATCGCCTGGCCCGTGAACGCCGACGACATCACCGCCAGCGCCAGGATCCGTGGCGTGATCCAGTCCACTTTGGACGTCGAACCCAGCGACGACGCCGGCAGGATGTTCAGCAGCGACAACCCGATCAGCAGCGCCAGCGGGATCAGCAGCGTCAGCAGGACCTGCTCGCCGTGGCGCAGCGTCAGGCTCGCCTCGACCCGCGCGTGCGTGCGCAGCATCCGGCCCAGCGATCCCCGCCCGGGCGCCGGGGTGAAGACCCCCGGCTCGAAAACGGTCATGCCCGCAGCTCCCGTCCGGTCAGCTCGAGGAAGACCTCTTCGAGCGTCCGCCTGCCGACCTGCAGCTCCTCCGGGAGCACGCCCTGCTGGGCGCACCACGCCGTCACCGTCGACACCACCTGCGGGTCCACCGAGCCGGCCACCACGTACGTCCCGGGTGCCGACTCGTGCACCGCGTAGCCCTCTGGGAGCGCCGCCGTCAGCAGGGCCGTGTCGAGCCGGGTGCGGGCCTTGAACCGCAGGCCCGCTGTGCCGCTCTCGTCCACCGTCAACGACTGGGGCGCGCCCGAGACGACCACCTTGCCGTGGTCCACGATCACCACCGTGTCCGCCAGCGCCTCGGCCTCCTCCATCAGGTGCGTCGTCAGCAGCACCGAGACGCCGTCGCGGCGCAACGCTCCCAGCAGGTCCCACACCAGGCGGCGGGCCTGGGGGTCCATGCCCGCCGTCGGCTCGTCGAGGAACACCAGCTCCGGCCGTCCGACCAGGGCGCACGCCAGCGAAAGCCGCTGCTGCTGGCCCCCGGAGAGACGCTTGAACGGCGTCCGGCGCACCGAGGCCAGGCCGAGGACGTCCAGGAGCCAGGCCGGGTCCAGCGGCGACGCCGCGCACGAGGCCACCAGCCGGAGCATCTCGTCGGCCCGCACGCCCGGGTACGCGCCGCCGCCCTGGGGCATGATCCCGACGCGGGGGCGCAGCTCGGCCGACTCGCGGACCGGGTCGAGGCCGAGCACGCGCACCGTGCCGGCGTCAGGCCGCAGGAAGCCTTCGCAGACCTCGACGGTCGTGGTCTTGCCGGCCCCGTTCGGGCCGAGCAGGGCCAGCAGGCTGCCGCGCTCCATGCGCAGGTCGAGACTGTCGACCGCGCGGGTGGAGCCGTAGCTTTTGACCAGCCCGCTGATCTCGACGGCCATGACACTCACATCGGGTCACGATACGGCGTCGGCGGCCGCGGGTACCGGCGGGGACGCCCGGGTGAGCAACACCGGCGCCAGCCGCCGCACGACCAGCATCCCCGCGCCGCACACGACGATCGCCGCGCCGTAGGCGAACGGCAGCACGTACGGGCGGCCGTCGAACGTGCTGCCCGTCGGCGGGAGCAGGAACGGCAGGGCGGCCGACAGCACCGCCGCCGCCACCCGGAACCGGGACGTCCCGGCCGCGGCGGCCAGCGGGATCACCGCCCACAGCACGTACCAGGGCTGCAGGTTGATCTGCAGGATCATCACCGCGCCCAGGGAGACGCCGAGGCCGATGATCGGCCGGTAGCGCCACTTGAAGCTGTCCCACAGGAACTTGAACGTGATCGCGACCGCGACGAGGTAGCCGAGCACGCCGAGGATCGGCACCAGCCCGTCGGTGTGGTTGCCGAGCCCGAGCGCGATGCCGAGGACGCCGGAGAGGTTGGCCAGCTCGGCGGTGGGGGAGATCCAGGAGCGGACCAGGCCGGGGGTGTTGAACGTCGCCCCGAACCAGCCGAAGCCCAGCCCGGTGCCGAAGCAGACGGCGACCAGGACCACGCCGAACCACAGCGCCATCGGCGCGCCGGTCAGGAAGAGGTCCTTGAGCCGGCCGTGCCAGCGCCGGGCCACCATCACCGCGAAGAACGGCAGCGCGAACACCGCGGGCATCTTCACCGCGACGCCCAGGGTGATGATCGCGACGCCGATCGCGATGTACAGCAGCTCGCCGCGGGCCAGAGGCGGGGGTGTGTCGCCCTTCACCCGGATCGGCATCCGGGAGAGGCCGACCTCCAGCCCGGCCAGCATCAGGCCGATCGCGAGCGCGTCGTTGTGGGCGCCGGCGACGAAGTGGAAGATCAGCAGCGGGTTGGCGGCGCCGAGCCACAGCGCCGTCGCGGGCTGGACGCCGAAGCGGCGGGCCAGCCGGGGCAGCGCCCAGACGATCAGGACCACGCCGACCAGGGCGAGCGCGCGCTGCAGCAGCACGCCCATGGCGATGCTGTTGCCCGACAGCGGCGCGAGCCAGCCGCCGAGGCGCAGCACCACGGGCCCGTACGGGGCCGGCGTCTCGCGCCACATGTTCGACACGCCCGCGGTGAACTTGTCCGCGACGCCGAGGGCCTGCGCCGGCCCGAGGGTGTAGGGGTCCATCCCGCGGTGCACGATCTCGCTCTGCGCGAGGTAGCTGTAGACGTCGCGGGAGAACAGGGGCGGGATCACCAGCAGCGGCAGCACCCACAGGGCGATCGTGCGGGCGAGCTGGCCCTGCGACGCGAGCCGGGTGCGGCTCGGCTGGGCGAACCGGCCGAGCATCAGCCAGCTCAGCACCAGGATGCCCATCCCCGAGATGGCGATGGCCAGCGACACCGTCGGGATCCGGGCGAACAGCCGCAGCACCGGGATCTCCTGGACTGGGTTGATCACCGGGGCGGCGCCGGCGCCGAGCGAGCCGACCGCCAGGAAGAGCGAGCCGACCGTGCCGAAGCGGCGGACGACGTTGAGCCCGCGCTGCTCGTCGGCCTCCAGGGGGAGCGGGTCGCGGGGCCGGAGGGGGGACAGCGTCACCGCGCGGGCACGCTCGGTGGTGAGCTGTGCCACTTGCTGTTCCTGTTCGCCCACGGCCACGTCTGCAGGGTATCGGTGCCGCCCCGGCGTGAGTCGGGTCACTGCCGGACACCCCGCCTTTGCCGACCACGGGGAAATAAGACACACTTGTGTTGTGAAAAAGACGGAGGCGGGTGACCCGGCGTGCGGCGACGAGCCGCGTGCCCCGCATCCGCACGTCCCGTCGCAGGTCAGCGCCGAGGGCAAGACCCGGCACGAGGTCGCCCGGCTCCTGCTGGAACAGGGTCCCATGACCGCCGTCGTGGTCGCCGAGCAGCTCGGGATCAGCCCCACCGCCGTCCGCCGGCACCTGGACGCGCTTCTCGCGGACGGCGAAGCCGAGACGCGGGACGCCCCGCGCCGCGGACCCCGGGGCCGGGGCCGTCCGGCGAAGCTCTTCCTGCTGACCGAGCCCGGCCGCGCCCGCTTCGGGCACGCCTACGACGACCTGGCCGTCTCCGCCATCCGCTTCCTCGCCGAGCACGCCGGCGAAGACGTCGTCCGCGCCTTCGCCGAGCAGCGCATCGAGAAGCTGGTCGGCCCGCACCGCGCGGCGATCACCTCCCCGGGTGATCCGGCGGCGCGCGCGGAGGCCCTCGCGACCGCGCTGAGCAGGGAAGGCTACGCTGCGTCGACCCGCCAGGTCGGCGCTCCGGCTCCTGGCCAGAACGTCGGGGCCCAGCTTTGCCAGCACCACTGTCCGGTCGCCCACGTCGCCGCGGAGTTCCCGCAGCTGTGCGAGGCCGAGACGGAGGCGTTCGCGCAGCTGCTGGGCACCCACGTCCAGCGGCTGGCGACCATCGCACGCGGGGACTCCGCGTGCACCACCCACGTACCCGTCACGGCGGGTCAGCCGGCCCATCCCGAGCCGGCCAGAACGGTGTCCCCCGAGGGGCACACAGCACGGATCCCGAATGGAGGGAAACCCGCATGACTGCCGCTGCCGAGCAGCGCACTCCCACCACCGCGCCACTGAGCCAGGAAGAGACCATCGAGTCCCTTGGCAAGTACGCGTTCGGCTGGGCGGACTCCGACGAGGCGGGCGCCAGCGCCCGTCGCGGGCTGAACGAGGACGTCGTCACCGACATCTCCTCGAAGAAGTCCGAGCCGGAGTGGATGCGCGAAGCGCGACTGAAGGCGCTCAAGCTCTTCGAGAAGAAGCCCATGCCCAACTGGGGGGCCGACCTCTCCGGGATCGACTTCGACAACATCAAGTACTTCGTGCGGTCCACGGAGAAGCAGGCCACCTCCTGGGAGGAACTGCCCGAGGACATCAAGAACACGTACGACAAGCTGGGCATCCCCGAGGCGGAGAAGCAGCGCCTCGTCGCCGGTGTCGCCGCGCAGTACGAGTCCGAGGTCGTCTACCACCAGATCCGCGAGGACCTGGAGGAGCAGGGCGTGATCTTCCTGGACACCGACTCGGGCCTGCGCGAGCACCCCGAGCTGTTCCAGGAGTACTTCGGCTCGGTCATCCCGGCCGGGGACAACAAGTTCTCCGCGCTGAACACGGCGGTGTGGTCCGGCGGCTCGTTCATCTACGTGCCGAAGGGCGTGCACGTCGAGATCCCGCTGCAGGCCTACTTCCGGATCAACACCGAGAACATGGGCCAGTTCGAGCGCACCCTGATCATCGTCGACGAAGGTGCGTACGTGCACTACGTCGAGGGTTGCACGGCGCCGATCTACCAGTCCGACTCGCTGCACTCGGCGGTCGTGGAGATCATCGTCAAGAAGGGCGCCCGCTGCCGCTACACGACCATCCAGAACTGGTCGAACAACGTCTACAACCTGGTCACCAAGCGCGCCAAGTGCGAAGAGGGCGCGACCATGGAATGGATCGACGGCAACATCGGTTCCAAGGTGACGATGAAGTACCCGTCGGTGTTCCTCATGGGCGAGCACGCCAAGGGCGAGGTCCTGTCGGTCGCGTTCGCGGGCGAGGGCCAGCACCAGGACGCGGGCGCCAAGATGGAGCACCTCGCGCCGTACACGTCCTCGACGATCGTGTCGAAGTCGGTGGCGCGCGGCGGCGGCCGGACGTCCTACCGCGGCCTGGTCCGCGTGGCGAAGCGGGCGCACCACTCGCGCTCCAGCGTCGTCTGCGACGCGCTGCTGGTGGACACGATCTCGCGCTCGGACACGTACCCGTACGTGGACATCCGCAACGACGAGGTGTCCATGGGGCACGAGGCCACGGTGTCCAAGGTCAGCGAGGACCAGCTGTTCTACCTGATGTCGCGCGGTCTCGACGAGGCCGAGGCGATGGCGATGATCGTGCGCGGCTTCGTCGAGCCGATCGCCCGTGAGCTGCCGATGGAGTACGCGCTCGAGCTGAACCGCCTGATCGAGCTCCAGATGGAAGGGTCCGTCGGCTAGTCATGTCGGTCACTGAGAACAACGTTTCCGAAGCCCTTCGCGAGGGCGCGGTCATCCCGGCCGCGTCCCGCGCGGAGCGGTTCACTTCTTACGACGTCGAGGCCTTCGAGGTCCCGGGCGGTCGTGAGGAGAACTGGCGCTTCACGCCGATGAAGCGCCTTCGCGGGCTGCACGACGGCAGCGCGGTCGCCACCGGCGAGATCACGCTCGACGCCGAGGCCGCGCCCGAACTGAAGATCGAGTCGGTCGGCCGCGACGACTCGCGCCTCGGCGAGGCCGGCGTCCCGAGCGACCGGATCGCCGCGCAGGCGTACTCGTCCTTCCAGAAGGCCACCGTCGTGACGGTGCCGAAGGAGACGAAGGCGTCGAAGCCGTCCGTGCTGCGGATCCACGGCCCGGGCGAGGGCCAGGTCGCCTACGGGCACCTGCAGGTCCGCGCCGAGGCGTTCGCCGAAGCCGTGATCGTGCTCGACCACGTCGGCTCCGGCACCTACGCCGACAACGTCGAGTTCGTCATCGGCGACGGCGCCAAGGTCACCGTGGTCAGCGTCCAGGACTGGGCCGACGACGCCGTGCACGTCTCCGAGCAGCACCTGAAGCTGGGCCGCGACGCTTCGCTGCGGCACACCGTGATCACCCTGGGCGGTGACCTGGTCCGCGTCTCGCCGACGGCGACCTTCGCCGACAAGGGCGGCGACGTCGAGATGCTCGGCGTCTACTTCGCGGACAAGGGGCAGCACCAGGAGCACCGCCTCTTCGTCGACCACGCGGTCCCGAACTGCAAGTCGCGCGTGATGTACAAGGGCGCGCTGCAGGGCGACGACGCGCACTCGGTCTGGATCGGCGACGTCCTGATCCGCGCCGCGGCCGAGGCCACCGACACCTACGAGCTCAACCGCAACCTGGTACTCACGCCCGGGGCGCGCGCGGACTCGGTGCCGAACCTCGAGATCGAGACCGGCGAGATCGAGGGCGCCGGCCACGCGAGCGCGACGGGAAGGTTCGACGACGAGCAGTTGTTCTACCTGCAGTCGCGCGGGATCGCCGAAGAAGCCGCCCGCCGGCTGGTCGTGCGCGGGTTCTTCCACGAGATCCTGGTGAAGATCGACGTCCCCGAGGTGCGCGAGCGCCTCGAAGCGGCGATCGAAGCCGAACTCGAAGCCGTTGGCGCCTGACGCCGTCCACCACAGACTCTAGGAAACGAAGAATGGCTACCCTGGAAATCAAGGACCTCCACGCCTCGGTCACGACCGACGAGGGCGCCAAGGAGATCCTCAAGGGCGTCAACCTGACGATCAAGTCGGGGGAGACGCACGCGATCATGGGCCCCAACGGCTCGGGCAAGTCCACGCTGTCCTACGCCATCGCCGGCCACCCCAAGTACGAGGTGACCTCGGGTGAGGTGCTGCTCGACGGCGAGAACGTCCTCGAGATGAGCGTCGACGAGCGCGCCCGCGCCGGCCTCTTCCTGGCCATGCAGTACCCGGTCGAGGTGCCCGGCGTGTCGATGTCCAACTTCCTCCGCACCGCGGCCACCGCGGTCCGTGGCGAGGCCCCCAAGCTGCGCCACTGGGTCAAGGAGGTCAAGGAGGAGATGGGCAAGCTCGAGATCTCGCAGGAGTTCGCCGAGCGCTCGGTCAACGAAGGCTTCTCCGGCGGCGAGAAGAAGCGCCACGAGATCCTGCAGCTGGCGCTGCTCAAGCCGAAGTTCGCCATCCTCGACGAGACCGACTCCGGTCTGGACGTCGACGCCCTGCGCGTCGTCTCCGAGGGCGTGAACGCGTACAAGGCTTCGAGCGAGGTCGGCGTCATGCTGATCACGCACTACACCCGGATCCTGCGGCACATCACGCCGGACTTCGTGCACGTCTTCGCCGGCGGCAAGATCGTCGAGTCGGGCGGCAAGGAGCTCGCCGACGAGCTGGAGGAGAACGGCTACGTCAAGTACGTGGGCAAGCCCGAGCCCGCCGCGCTCTGACGTTTCCCAGTACGACACCGAGAACGAGAGAGGAGTCGGCCCGATGACCACCACCTCGGCCAGCTCTCTGCCACTCGACGTGGCGGCCCTGAGGGCCGACTTCCCCATCCTGTCGCGCACGGTTCGCGACGGGAAACCCTTGGTGTACCTGGACTCCGGGGCGACGTCGCAACGCCCGACGGCCGTGCTCGACGCCGAACGGCACTACGTCGTGACATCGAACGCGGCCGTCCACCGCGGCGCGCACCAGCTGTCCGAAGAGGCGACGGACGCGTACGAGTCCGCCCGGGCGAAGATCGCCGAGTTCGTCGGCGCCGACGCCGAGGAGCTGGTGTTCACCAAGAACGCCACCGAAGGCATCAACCTCGTCGCGTACTCGTTCGGCAACGCGGCCACGGCCGGCCCGGAAGCCGCGCGGTTCGTCGTCGGGCCGGGTGACGAGATCGTCGTCACCGAGATGGAGCACCACGCGAACCTCGTGCCGTGGCAGCAGCTGTGCCAGCGCACCGGGGCGACGCTCAAGTGGTTCAAGGTGACGCCGGAAGGCCGCCTCGATCTGTCCGATGTGGACGAGCTGATCACGCCGCGCACCAAGGTGGTGGCGTTCGCGCACCAGTCCAACGTGCTCGGCACGGTCAACCCCGTCTCGCTGCTCGTCGAGAAGGCCAAGGCGGTCGGCGCGTTCACCGTGCTCGACGCCTGCCAGTCGGTGCCGCACTTCCCCGTGAACTTCCACGAGCTGGGCGTCGACTTCGCCGCTTTCTCGGGGCACAAGATGCTCGGCCCGTCCGGCATCGGCGTCCTCTACGGGCGCACCGAGCTGCTCGAAGCGATGCCGCCGTTCCTGACCGGCGGCTCGATGATCGAGATGGTCAAGATGGAGGGCTCGACCTTCGCGCCGCCGCCGCAGCGGTTCGAGGCCGGCGTCCCGATGACGTCGCAGGCCATCGGCCTCGGCGCGGCCGTCGACTACCTCTCGGCCATCGGAATGGACCGGATCGCGGCGCACGAGCACGAGCTCGCCGCGGCGGCCATCGAGGGCATCGGCGCCATCCCGGGCGTCCGGATCATCGGCCCGACCGACCTGAAGGACCGCGGCGCGACCGTGTCGTTCGTGATCGACGGCGTGCACCCGCACGACGCCGGCCAGGTTCTCGACAGCCTCGGCATCGCCGTCCGCGTCGGCCACCACTGCGCGTGGCCGCTGCACCGGGCCTGCCACGCGCAGGCGACCGTGCGCGCGTCGTTCTACCTGTACAACGATCTGTCCGAAGTGGACGCCCTGGTGGCGGGCGTGCGCGAGGCGCAGAAGTTCTTCGGGGTGGCCCGGTGAACCTCGAAAGCATGTACCAGGAGATCATCCTGGACCACTACAAGAACCCGCACGGGCGCGGCCTGCGCGACCCGTTCGACGCCGAGTCGTTCCAGGTCAACCCGACCTGCGGCGACGAGGTGACGCTGCGGGTCAAGGTCGACGACGGCAAGGTCGCCGACGTCTCCTACGAGGGCCAGGGCTGCTCGATCAGCCAGGCCTCGACGTCGGTCTTGACGGATCTCGTCGTCGGCCACACGCTTGAGGAGGCGTTCACCACCATGGACGCCTTCGTGGAACTGATGCAGGGCAAGGGAAAGGTCGAGCCGGACGAGGACGTGCTGGAGGACGGGGTCGCCTTCGCGGGCGTCGCCAAGTATCCCGCCCGCGTGAAGTGCGCCCTCCTCGGCTGGATGGCTTTCAAGGACGCCGTCGCCCGGACGACCAGTGGAGCTGAGAAGGCATGACCGAAGAAACCGCCACTGCCGCTCGTGAAGGTCGGACCGCCGCCGACCTCGACGCGGAGGCCACCGCCAAGCAGGACCTCGACCTCGCCAAGATCGAGGACGTCGAAGAGGCGATGCGTGACGTCGTCGACCCCGAGCTCGGCATCAACGTCGTCGACCTCGGCCTGGTCTACGACATCCGCGTCGAGCCGGACAACACGGCCACTTTGGACATGACGCTGACGTCCGCGGCCTGCCCGCTGACCGACGTCATCGAGGACCAGACGTCGGCCGCGCTGACCAGCGGCGGCCTGGTCAAGGACTTCCGGATCAACTGGGTCTGGATGCCGCCGTGGGGCCCGGAGAAGATCACCGAGGACGGCCGCGAGCAGCTGCGCGCCCTGGGCTTCACCGTCTGACAGCGTTGGTCCGTGAAGGCCTCCTTACCGGCTCTTATGGCCGGTAAGGAGGCCTTCACGGCTTTTCGGCGGCGTGCCAGGCCAGCGCGTAGAGGCCGAGTGCGACGGCGAAGCCGCTGCAGGCGCCGGTCGCCAGGAGGTAGGTCGCGTTGCCGACCACGCCCGCGGGGGACATCGGGACGTGGTCCGCCAGGAATGGCAGCACCTCGATCAGGACGCCCGCCAGCGCGCCGGCGAGGAGCGCCGCGACCACGGTCTTCCCGTGACGGACGCCCGGCGGCGCCGGGGCGGTGGGCGCCGTGCGGTACCAGCGCCACAGCCACCAGGCGAGCACCGCGGCTCCGGCGAGGGTGCTGATCAGCTGGATCAGCCGTCCGACGTCGACACCCGTGACGATCGGGATCCGCAGGAACGCCGGACCGTCGCTTTCGTGGGTGAAGGCGTCCCAGCCGACGTGCGAGGCCGCGCCGATGACCAGTGACAGCGCGATCCACCCCGGCCGCCTCCAGGAGAAGTGCCGGGGGAGCCGTGCGGCCAGCGGTGCGGGCGCCAGGGCCAGGAGCGGTCGCTTGAGCAGTACGTGGAAGACGGCGAGCAGGGCCAGCGCGATCAGCGGGTCCAGCCAGAGGACCGCCGTGAACTCGTGGGTCTGCGAGAGGTTCAGCCCTTCCGGCGCGGGCACGAACCAGAAGACGTCCGGCGCGACCGAACCGGCGACGAGCGCCGAGGGAACCAGCGGGCGTCTCGCCAGCGGGAGCACGGCGGCCGGATGACTCAGCGTGAACGGCACCGGCCTAGTATCCCGGAGTGGTCCTGCGCTCGATCCTGCTGTTCCTGGCCGCGGCCGTCCTCGAGATCGGCGGGGCCTGGCTCGTCTGGCAAGGGATGCGCGAAAACCGCGGCCTGCTCTGGATCGGCGGAGGCGTCATCGCGCTCGGGCTGTACGGCTTCGTCGCGACGCTCCAGCCGGACGCACACTTCGGCCGCATCCTCGCCGCGTATGGCGGGGTGTTCGTCGCGGGGTCGCTGACGTGGGGCATGGTCGCGGACGGGTACCGGCCGGATCGCTACGACGTCATCGGCGCGCTCCTCTGCCTGGCGGGGGTCGCGGTGATCATGTACATGCCCCGGACGGGGTAGTGACAAGGACATCAGCCGCTCCAGAACTGCCATCGCCGCGGCCCTTCGAGCGCGCTTGCGGGACCACACCGCAGGCAGGACGACCCCGAAAGCCACCGTCAGCCAGGTGACTCCGGAGAGTACGAGAAGGGCAACCGCCATTGTTCATCGCCTTTCCTCGGTTAATTGCCCTCAGGGTGCCGAACCGGCCCGCGGTGGCGGGGATGCACCGAACGCATCCGGACGGAACCGGTTCTCGCCGGAGACCGGGCATTAGAATGGCCCGCCGTGACCGAACGATCCCGAACGTCACCATCATTCGCCCACGAGCTGGAGGAGTTCCGGCGGACGGCTGGCCGGCCGAGCCTTTCCCGGCTGGCTGCGCTGATACCGGGAAAGCCCGGGAAAGCGACCTTGAGCGATCTGCTCAACGGGAAGACCGCCGCCCCGAACTGGGATCTCGTGCGGGGATTCCTGCAAGCGTGCTGGACCTTCGCGGCGGCCCAGGGGGATCGGCTACCTCCGGTTGATCTCGAAATCTGGCGGCGGAAGCACGGGGAGCTCCTGCGTGCCCGAGACGAAACAGCACGCGTGTGGTCGGTGCCGCGGATCGATCAGCCGGTGGTCGACCGGCCCAGCGTCCGGAATCCGCTGATGTCGGCCTTGCTCTCCGAGCCGGTCGTGGGAGTTGTCGGCGGCGGCGGATTCGGCAAGACGACCCTTCTCGCCACCGTTTGCGGGGAGCGGGCGCTTCGCCGTCGATTTCCCGGTGGCCTCTATTGGGTCACTCTCGGAGAAGACGCCTGTGGTGCCGCTCTGGCCGGCCTGCTGAACGACGTCACCGAGCAGCTCGGCGCTCCCCGGCCGGCCCTCACCAACCCGCAGCAAGCCGGGTTCCGACTCGGGCAAGTGCTGGCGGAGATGTGCGGCCGAGCGTTGCTGGTCGTCGACGACGTCTGGTCGGCCGGGCAGTTGACGCCGTTCCTGCTCGGTGGTGAAGGCTGCACCCGGGTGGCTGTCGGCCGCAACCGCGGCTGTCTGCCCGCGCGTGCCGCTGTCATCGAGGTGCCCGAGCTGTCCCGTCCGGAAGCCGAAGAACTGCTCGGCCTTGAGCTGCCCGCAATTCCGCTTGCCCTGGTGAGTGAACTGCTCGAGCTGACCGCACGGCACGCCCTGCTCGTCCGGCTGGCCAACCGGTACCTCCATCGCGCTTGCGCCGACGGCGCCGCGATCGGGGTCGCCGCGGGCCGGCTGGCCGCCCGCATCGCCCGAGGCGGCCCGGTCGCTCTCGACCACCGCGGCGACCGGCATGATTCGGTGGCGGCGACCCTGGGAGCCAGCGTCGAGCAGCTCGATCCGGCCAGCCGGCGGAATTTCGGTCTGCTCGCGGTGTTTCCTGAGGACACCGACATCCCGCTCGACGTACTCCGCCCGCTCTGGGGCACCGATGCCGAGCGGCTGTGCGAGGAGTTGCGGCAGTTGTCCTTGGTCGCGAGCTTCCGGCAGGACAGCCAGGCGGTCAGGCTGCACGACGTCGTCCGGAGGTTCCTCCGGATGAGTTCCGATGTCCCGCTGCCGCAGCTGAACCGCCAGTTGCTGGAAGCCGCCGGACTGGGGGAGAACTGGGAGAGCGTGCCGGTTGGGTCCGCGTACGTGCGCCGTCACCTCGGGTACCACCTCGACGAGGCTGGTCTGTCCGATCGGTTTCGTGAGCTGGTGCTCGACCTGCGGTGGATCGTGGAAAGGATACGGCTCGACGGTGTGGTGGCCGCGGAGGAGGACCTGGAGCGGGCCGGTACCCCAGAAGCTCTGGTACTGAAGCAGACGCTTTCACGCAACAGCCACCTCTTGGCGAAGTCGAGTACGGCGGCACTGATCGGTGCGACCTTGCTCGAGTGTGTCTCCCCGGTCCCGGAGCTGGCGTCGGCGGCCGCGCGGTTTCGCCGGACCTACGACAGTCCGCGGCTCGCGACCCGCTGGCACTACCCCGGACCGTCCGTCGTGCAACCGCGGCGCATCTTCTCCGTCGAGAGCACCTGGCGGATCACGGCACTCGCCGTCTCGCCGGACGGCGGTTCCGTCGCGATCGTGGATCGCGGTGGTCTGCTGGCCGTGCACAGCTCGATGACCGGTGAACTTGTGAAAGCGTTCGGTCGCGGCGGCGAGCGGATGACGCACGGAGCTGCCTTCACCGCAGACGGCACCGGCGTGTTCTACGTCGACGACATGATCAGGCTGATCGACCTCGCCGAAGGCACGGAACGGTTCGCCGTGCCGACGCCCGCGCACGTCGAGGCTCGGTTCGTCGTCGACCCGGCCGGAGACTGGGTGGCGGTGGCCGACGCGACGTGCGGAGGAGGCACCGTGCTCGACGCTCGGACCGGTCAGGAACGCTTCACGTTCAGGGCGCAAGTCTGGTGTGAGACGGTGGACTATCCTGGACCGCCGCTGTTCATCGCACCCGGCCCGGAACCCGGCTCCCTGCTCGCCGCCGGACCAGCGGATCCGTCAATCCGGCTGCTGTCCGCTTCGGACGGTTCGATTCTGCGGGAATTCCCAGTGTCCGAACGCATCGGTCAGCTCGCGGTGGATCCTCGTGGCCGCTGGCTCGCCAGAGTCGCCTGGGGCCTGGACCACCTCCGGATCCAGCTCTTCGACCCACGCGACGGCCGGACGACACTTGCGCTTCCGGTGCCGACGGAAGCGTGGACCACTCCCACAGAACTGGTCGACATCGTCGTGGCGCCGGACGGCGGCTGGCTCGCCGCCCTCGCCGCCCCGCACCTCGGCGGGGTCGCGACCGTGATCGGATGGGACACCCGGAGCGGCGAGGAGCTATTCCGGATGCCGGTAGTCGGCCGAGGGCCGCTTGCGTCCGGCCCGGACGGTTCCTGGCTCGCCACCACCAGCCGGGATTGCGTGTACCTCTGGGAGCGTCCGACCACCGCGACGGCTGAATTTTCTTGCGGCCTCAACGACGTCGCCGTCGATTCTCGCGGGCGGTGGCTGGCCGCGACGCCGTCGATCGGTGCTGCGGACAAGAGTGTTCGGTTCTTGCGGCCGGACGACGGCCGGCTGATCGAACAGAAGTCCCTCGGGAGCCTGTTCAGCCCGGAATTCGGGCCGGACGGCAGCTGGCTGCTCTCGACCGGTCGCGGTGCCGAGGTGTTCATCGTCGACTGGCGGTCGGGCTCGAAGATCGCTCAAGTGATGCTGCCGGACGTCGGATTGGGCCGGGCTGTCCTGCCGGACGGCACCGTGCTGCTGATGCCCGAGCTCTTCAAGAGAGGTCGGCACGTCCACAAATGGGACCCGGCTGCCGGCTCCCTCGACAGCCTGTTCACCCTGGAGGGCGGGCGTCGTTGGGCGACGTCGCCCGGCGGGGAGTGGTTGGCGGCTACCGGCCGGACGAACCGGTCTGTGGAGATCTGGAACCTGCGGACGCGAACCCTCGAACGCAGTCTGATCGTGCCGGACTGCCTCGAAGCGCTCGAGTACCGTCCGCACCACGGGCAGCTGGTCTCCCTGGACGAAGAGCTTTTGCTCAACAGCCCTCGGATGGGCGTGCTTCGCCTGTGGGATCCGGCGACGGGAGCGCAGCTCTCCGAACTGGCCGGACTTCCGCACTCGCACGAAGTGGCCGTGTCCCCGGACGGAACGATGGTCGTCGCGCGGGGGAACCAGAAGGTCACCGTCTGGCGGTTCGGCCCCGCCGGGGAATTCCTGCCGTACACCGAGCTGCGCGTCGACTCGTCGGTGGGCGGCGTGACGTGGCTCGCCGATTCGAGCGGCCTGTGCCTCTTCGGGCGGACCGGCATCCGGGTGTTGAGCATCATCGATCACGCACACCACGAGGAGCGGAGCTCAGCGGGGTGATCGTGTCCGCCTTCCGGAGCGGCGGAAGACGACGAAGAGCAGCCGCAAGCCGATCAGGCCCCTGATCACCAGGAGGTTGTAGCCGAACACCCGGTGCAGCGTCAGGAGCGCGGCGCCCGTCAGGAGGAAGACCGCCATCAGACTCCGCGGCCGCGCCGACGAAGGCCAGCAGGACCTCGTGCACCAGGCCGGTGACGACGTCGCGGTCGCGTTCTTCGGAGAGCCTCACGAACGTCACCCCGCCCTCTTCGAGCGCGCCGCAGGGAGCGGGCGAGCTTGGCGTGCCTGCCGGGCGCGAGGCCGGGTTCGCGACGTCGGTGAGGTAGCGGCCCAGGCCGTGCTTGATCGCGATCCGGCTGATCTGCGGGTACCGGCGGGCGCGGGACGCCTTGGCCCGCGCCGACCGCAGCCTGGCCCCGCTTGGCACGGCCTTCTCCGCGACGAACAGGAAGATCAGGTGTGCAGCAGCGACGCCTGCCCGATGCTGCCCGCGACGAGCCAGCCGAACCCGGCGCCGCACAACGCGCGCACGGTGCCGATCCAGACGCCGGGCACGCGCGGCAACAGCACGAGCGCGTAGAAGCGAAGGGGCGGCAGGCCCAGCGAGACGTCCATGCCGCAGAGCAGACTATGGCGGTGCGGCTGGGCGGCTCAAGCGGGGGCGGGACCGCGTTCCCTCCCGCGAGGAACTACTTTCGGCCGTGGCCACCGGGGTGGTGACCTCCTAACCTCATCACGCGAACCACGGTGAAGTGCTCTCTGAACCGGACGAAGGAGACACGATGAACGGACGCGTGTGGGGTCGTGTGGCGGCGCTGGCCATCACGGCCTCGCTGAGCCTGGGCGTGGCGATGGCCCCGGCCGCTTCGGCGGCGGCTGTCACGACGCTCTACTACAGCTCCTCGGGCGCGCCGGACTACCTCGCCCAGATCGACCAGGGCGCGGCCAACTGGAACGCCGCGGTCACCGACGTGAAGCTGGCCAAGCGGAGCACGGGCGCCACGATCGTGTTCCACGAAGTGCACAGCGGCGGGTCGTACACGAACACGGACGGGCACGGCCGCGGCCAGATCTACCTGGACACGAGCCAGGTGGCGGAGGGCTACGACCCGACGCGCATCGCGGCGCACGAGCTGGGCCACAACCTCGGCCTGCCGGACCACTACAGCGGCCCGTGCACGGAGCTGATGTCCGGCCACGGTCCCGGCACGGCGTGCAAGAACGCGAAGCCGTCCGCGGCGGAGGCGGCGAAGGTGCAGTCCTTGTGGGTGAACGGTTTCGCGGCGGAGACCACCGCGCGCACGGTCGCCTTCTAGCCCGGGCCCAGCGCCCCGAGGCCGCCTTGGGGCGCTGGTGCGCGGATTTCGGGCAGCATGGGTCGCATGACCGCCGCATACGACGACTTCGCCGGGGCCTACGCGGCCGAGAACGAAACCAGCCTGATGAACGCCTACTACGAGCGGCCCGCGGCCCTCGCGCTCGCCGGCGACGTGGCCGGACGGCGCATCCTCGACGCCGGCTGCGGCTCGGGCCCGCTGTTCGCGGCGCTGCGGGAAGAGGGCGCCGTCGTCACCGGGATCGACCAGAGCCCCGCCATGCTGGAGCTGGCCCGGCAGCGGCTCGGCGAGGACGCGGACCTGCGGGTCGCCGACCTGGCCGACCCGCTGCCGTTCGCCGACGGCGAGTTCGACGACGTCGTGGCGTCCCTGGTGCTGCACTACCTGCGCGACTGGGACCCGGTGCTCGCCGAGGTGCGGCGCGTGCTGAAGCCCGGCGGGCGGCTCATCGCCTCGGTCAACCACCCGATGATGGTCAACCTCACGCACCGCCAGGAAGGGCCCCGGCCCGACTACTTCGAGCAGTACACCTGGACCGACGAGTTCGAGCTGCACGGCGAAAAAGCGCGGATGACCTTCTGGAACAAGCCGCTGCACGCGATGACCGACGCCTTCACCGCGGCCGGTTTCCGGATCGCCGTGATCAGCGAACCGCATCCCGTGCCGGCCGCGCGCGAGCTGTTCCCCGGCGAATTCGAAACCCTCGACACCTTCCCGAGCTTCCTGTTCTTCGTTCTGGAAGCCGGGTAGGACTCAGTCGAGGCAGAACTCGTTGCCCTCGACGTCCTGCATGTTCTGGCACGACTCGTTTTCCTCGTCGGCGAGCAGGAGCTGCCCGCGGACCGCGCCGAGCTTCTCCAGCCGCGCACACTCGGCCTCGAGAGCGGCCAGCCGCTCTGCGCCGACGAGGCCCGTGCCGACCCGGACGTCGAGGTGCACGCGGTTCTTGACGACCTTGTCTTCGGGCACGCGCTGGAAGTACAGCCGCGGGCCCACCCCGGTGGGGTCACTGCAGACGACCCCGCTGCTGTGGAGCTCGTAACCGAGCACCTCGCACCAGAACCGGGCGACCCGCTCCGGGTCCGCGCAGTCGAAGGTGACCTGAACCTGCCTGACCGACGTCATGAGGCCCACCCTAGGGGGCGTGCGCAACAGAATTCAGCCGAGGTCGTCGAGGAGGGCCTGGATCGCCGCCGCCATCGCCGACGGGTCGCCGTCGCCCGGGCGTAGCACCAGGTCGGGCGACGACGGGCGCTCGTACGGTGCGTCGATGCCCGTGAAGCCCTTGATCTCCCCGGCGCGCGCCTTCGCGTACATCCCCTTCGGGTCACGGGCCTCGCACACCTCCAGGGGCGTGTCGACGAAGACCTCCACGAACGGCAGCCCGTCGTGAATGGCCCTGGCCCGCGCCCGGTCGGCCTCGTACGGGCTGATCAGCGACGCGATCGCCACCACGCCGGCGTCCGCGAAGAGGCGAGCCACCTCCGCCACGCGCCGGACGTTCTCCGCGCGGTCCTCGGGGCTGAACCCCAACCCGGCATTGAGCCCGTGCCGCAGGTTGTCGCCGTCGAGGAGGTACGCCGGACGCCCGGCCGCGACCAGCCGGCGTTCCAGCTCGACCGCCACCGACGACTTGCCCGACGCGGAAAGCCCGGTGAGCCACACCGTCGCGCCGCGGGTCGGGCGGTCTTCGCGACGCACCGCCGCCGTGTGCCAGACGACCGGGGACGCGACCGCGCCGGTGATCATGCCGGCCGCGACCGTGTCGCCCGTGTGCTCGTCGACCAGCAGGAACCCGCCCGTGGCCCGGTTGCGGCGGTACGGGTCGAACAGCAGCAGCGAACGCGTGCGCAGCCGGATGCGGCCGATGTCGTTCAAAGACAGCGCTTCCGCCGTCTCGTCGCGGTGCAGGGTCGTCACGTCGAGGCGGTATTCGAGGCGGTCGACCGTGCCCCGCGTCTCGGTGGTCGTGTGCCGGA
Source organism: Amycolatopsis sp. NPDC021455 (assembly GCF_040640995.1). Taxonomy (NCBI): domain Bacteria; kingdom Bacillati; phylum Actinomycetota; class Actinomycetes; order Pseudonocardiales; family Pseudonocardiaceae; genus Amycolatopsis; species Amycolatopsis sp. NPDC021455. The sequence goes on from NZ_JBFACT010000068.1 coordinate 18,279, forward strand.
CCGCGTAGGTCGCGCCCGGCGTCAGGGCGGCGCGTTCGGAGAACCAGCACACCAGCGCGTCGACCTCCCGGGCCGACTCCGCGCGGTTGCCCGGGCGGCACAGCATGGCCCCTCGGCCCAGGTCGAGGTCGTCGGCCAGCTCCACGGCCACCGCCTGGCCCGTGAAGGCCTCGGAAAGCGGGCTCCCGCCCGGGCCCCAGACCGCTCGCACCTTCGAGGTGAACCCCGAGGGCAGCGCCACGACCTCGTCGCCCGGCTTGAACACCCCGCCGGCGATGGTGCCCGCGTAGCCGCGGAAGTCGGACCGGCGGATCACGTACTGCACCGGGAACCGCGCGTCGATCAGGTTGCGGTCGGAGGCGACGTGCACCTCTTCCAGCTGGTGCAGCAGCGAAGTGCCTTCGTACCAGGGCATGCTGGCACTGCGGTGGACGACGTTGTCGCCGTGCAGCGCCGAAACCGGCACGAACGTCAGGTCGGCGACGTCCAGTTTCATCGCGAACCGGCGGAACTCCTCGCGGATCTCGTCGAACCGCTCCTGCGACCAGCCGACGAGGTCCATCTTGTTCACGCACACCACGAGGTGCCCGATCCCGAGCAGCGACGCGAGGAACGCGTGCCGCCGCGACTGCTCCAGCACGCCCTTGCGCGCGTCCACCAGGACGAGCGCAAGGTCGGCCGTCGACGCGCCGGTCACCATGTTCCGCGTGTACTGCAGGTGCCCCGGTGTGTCCGCGATGATGAACTTGCGCTTGGGCGTGGCGAAGTAGCGGTGGGCGACGTCGATGGTGATGCCCTGCTCGCGCTCGGCCCGCAGCCCGTCGGTGAGCAGCGCGAGGTCCGGGTAGTCCTCGCCGCGGTCGCGGCTGGCACGTTCGACGGCGGCGAGCTGGTCGGTGAAGATCGCCTTCGAGTCGAACAGCAGCCGTCCGATCAAAGTGGACTTGCCGTCGTCCACGCTCCCGGCGGTGGCGATCCGCAGCAGCTGCATCAGAAGTAGCCCTCTCGCTTGCGGTCTTCCATGCCGGCCTCGGAGATCCGGTCGTCGGCCCGGGTGGCACCGCGTTCGGTGACGCGGGTGGCGGCCACTTCGGCAACCACTTCGGACGGTGTCGACGCCGACGACTCGACGCAGCCGGTGCACGTGGCGTCGCCGACGGTCCGGAAGCGCACGGTCGCCTCGTACGGCGTCTCGCCGTCCACAAGGGACAGGAAGCGGGTCGCCGCCAGCAGCATGCCGTCGCGCTGGACCACGGGGCGCCGATGCGCGTAGTACAGCGGCGGCAGCGCGATCCGCTCGTCGCGGATGTACTGCCAGATGTCCAGCTCGGTCCAGTTCGACAGCGGGAAGACGCGGATGTGCTCGCCGCGCCGGTGCCGCCCGTTGTAGAGGTTCCACAGCTCGGGCCGCTGAGCGCGCGGGTTCCACTGGCCGTGCTCGTCGCGGAAGCTGAACACACGCTCCTTCGCGCGGGCCTTCTCCTCGTCGCGGCGGGCACCGCCGAACACGGCGTCGAACCCGCCTTCGCGGATCGCCCGCAGCAGCGTCACCGTCTGCAGCCGGTTGCGGCTGGCCCCCGGCCCGGTGTCCTCGACGACACGGCCGGCGTCGATGTCGTCCTGCACGCTCGCGACCTCCAGTCGCAGGCCGAGCGCGGCGACGGTCTCGTTGCGGAACCGGATGACTTCGTCGAAGTTGTGGCCGGTGTCGACGTGCAGCACGGGGAAGGGCAGCGGTGCCGGCCAGAACGCCTTCGCGGCGACGTGCAGCATCACCACCGAGTCCTTGCCGCCGGAGAAGAGCAGGACCGGGCGCTCGAAGGTCGCCGCGACTTCGCGGAAGACGTGCACGGCCTCCGCTTCGAGCGCGGCCAGGTGCGAGAGCTCGTACGAGGTCACGGACACCGGAAAAAAGTAGAACATGTTCTTGTCTTTGGTCAAGCGGTGGGGGACCCTGTGTGCATGGACCTGGTCGTACTCGAAGAGATCAAGCGGCTGAAGTACCGGTACCTGCGCGGGGTGGACCTGAAGCTGTGGGACGAGGTGGCCGACACCTTCACCGCCGACGCCACGGTCGACTACGGGACGCACGCCGTGGGTGGGGACGGGAAGCAGTTCGAAGGCCGCGACGCCATCATGGAATTCCTCACCCAGAGCCTCGGCAACGGCATCATCACCGTGCACCACGCGGCGCAGCCCGAGATCGACGTCGACGGCGACACGGCGACCGGGCGGTGGTCGTTCACCGACCGGGTCATCGTGCCCGAGCACAAGATGATCATCGAAGGCGCCGCGTTCTACGAAGACACCTACCGCCGCGAGAGCGACGGCGTCTGGCGGATCTCGCACATCGGCTACGTCCGGACCTACGAATCGATGATGTCGTTCGACAGCGTGCCGGGCTTCAAGCTGATCGCCAACCGCTGGGCCGTCCCGGCATGATCGAGAACGAGTTCTCGTTGACCCGGCCGTTCGCCGACGCCATCGTCGAGGCCGAGAAGCTGCTCGCCGGGGCGCCGCACGTGAAGACCGAGCAGGACCTCCTGGAGGGGTACGACTACCTCGCCGGGAGCATCCGGGCGTCGCTGCAGATGGCCTGGGCCTACCAGCGCGACTTCCCGTACTTCACCGCGTCGACCGGGCCGTACACGAAGATGGGCCTGGACAACCCGGACACGCTGTACTTCAACGCGAACATCCGCGACGACCGCGAGTACCTGGTCACCGGCGTCCGCGGGACCACCGCCGACCTGAGCTTCCAGATCCTCAACGGCGACTACTCGCCGGTCGAGGTGCCCGACAGCCTCGCCGCGTTCGACGACCGGGACATCGAAATCGGCGAAGACGGCCGCTTCGAACTGCGGTTCGGCCCGGCTCGCGACAACCCGGGCCCGAACTACTTCGTCCTCGGCGAGGGCTCGTCGATGCTGGTGGTCCGCGAGGTCTACAGCGACTGGGCGACCGAGCGGCGCGGCGAGATCCGCATCCAGTGCGTCGACACGGCCGGGCAGGCGCCGCCGGTGCCGGACCGCTCGGCGATGGCCAAGCGCTACGGCGTCACCGGCAAGATCCTTCTGAGCCGGCTCAAGACGTTCCTCGCCTTCCCGAAGTGGTTCTACGACAACCTGCCGGTGAACACGATGACCGAGCCGCGGTCGACGCCGGGCGGCCTGACCACGCAGTTCTCCTCGGCCGGGCACTACGAGCTCGGCGACGAAGAGGCGATGGTCGTCACCGTGCCGCGCTGCGCGGACGCGCCGTACCAGGGCATGCAGCTCGGCAGTCTCTGGTACGTCTCGCTCGACTACATCAACCACCAGACGAGCCTCACCGCCGATCAAGCCCGCGTCGACCCGGACGGGAAGATCCGGTTCGTGATCAGCGAGCGCGACCCCGGCGTCGCGAACTGGCTGGAACGCACCGGCCACGACCGCGGGTACGTGCAGATCCGCTGGCAACGGCTCGCCCGCGACCTCGGCCCGGCCGACGGCCCGGTCGTCGAGGTGGTCAAGGTGGACGAGCTGCCCGACCGGCTGCCCTACTACGCGCAAGCGAAGGTGACACCGGAGGAGTGGGCGGCGAGGATCGCGGCCCGGCAGGACGCCGTCGCCGCCCGGATGCTGGGGTGAGCGTGTCGGATCTGTTGCGGGACAAGGTGGTCGTCGTCTCGGGTATCGGCCCGGGGCTCGGCCGGTCGATCGCCGTGCGCAGTGCGCTGGCCGGCGCGGACGTCGTGCTCGCCGCGCGCACCGAGTCGCGGCTCACCGAGGTCGCGAAGGAGGTCACCGACCTCGGCCGCCGCGCGGTCGCGATCCGCACCGACATCGACGACGCGGACTCGGCGGCGAACCTGGTGAGCGAGGCGGTCGAAGCCTTCGGCCGGGTGGACGCGGTGGTGCACAACGCCTTCGCCGTCCCGCCGCTGACCGATCTGGCCACTGTGGACCTCGACGCCGTCCGCGCCGGCTTCGAGACCGCGGCGATCTCCGTGCTCCGGCTGACGCGGCTGTTCCTGCCCGCGCTCAAGGAGAGCAAGGGCTCGCTGGTGATGATCAACTCCGCGGTGCTGCGGCACTCCCGGCGCACGTTCGGCGCGTACAAGATCGCGAAGTCGGCGCTGCTGTCGCTCTCCCAGAGCCTCGCGAGCGAGCTGGGGCCGGACGGCGTGCGCGTCAACACCGTCGCGCCCGGGTACATCTGGGCGCCGAACCTCAAGTGGTACTTCGCCTACCTGGCCAAGGAACGTGGCATCACGCCGGAAGAGGTCTACGCGGAGACGGCGTCCACAATAGACCTGCGCAAGCTGCCGGAACCCGACGAGATCGCCGACGCCGTGGTGTTCCTCGCCTCGCCGATGGCGCGCGCGATCACCGGGCAGTGCCTCGACGTCAACGGCGGCGAGTACCACCACTAGGAGGATCCATGCTCCCCGGCCGGGAAGACGTCGGCACCGTCGAGAACCTGCACGCCTCGGCGTCGAAGCTCACCGGGCTCGACGACTTCGGTGACGACGAGTACGTCGAAGGCCTGCGCGTACTGCTGGAGTCGTACGAGGCCGAAGCGGAACTCACGCCGTTCGGCAACAAGGTGCACCGCGCCTTCCTGCGTGGTGCGCTCGTGGCGCGGCTGCTCAGCGAGGCGTCGTGGAAGCAGAACCCGGCGTACGCGGACGTCCGCATCGAGCGGCCGATCTTCGTCACCGGCCTGCCGCGCACCGGCACGACCGCGTTGCACCGGCTGCTCGCCGAGGACCCGGCGCACCAGGGGCTCGAGGTGTGGCTCGCCGAGGTCCCGCAGCCGCGGCCGCCGCGTTCGTCCTGGGCCGACAACCCGATCTTCCAGGGCATCCAGGCCGGCTACGAACGTCACCACGTCGAGCACCCGGAGTTCATGGGCGTGCACCACGTGTCCGCGGACCAGGTCGAGGAGTGCTGGCAGCTGCTGCGCCAGTCGATGCGGTCGGTGTCGTTCGAGTGCCTGGCGCACCTGCCGCGTTACTCGCGCTGGCTGGCGAAGCAGGACTGGACCGACGCCTACGCCCGGCACAAGCGCAACCTGCAGCTGATCGGGCTGCCGGACGCGGGCAAGCGCTGGGTGCTCAAGAACCCGAGCCACCTCTTCGCCCTCGACGCCCTGATGGCGAACTACCCGGACGCGCTGGTGATCCAGACGCACCGGGCGCCGCGCACGATCATGGCGTCGGTGTGCAGCCTGACCGAGAAGGCCGCGGACGGCTGGTCGGAGAAGTTCCGCGGCGAGCTGATCGGCCGCTCGCAGCTCGACCTGTGGTCCCGCGGGGCCGACGAGTTCAGCTGGGCCCGCGCGCGCCACAACCCGGCGCAGTTTTGCGACGTGCGGTACGAGGACTTCGTGGCGGACCCGATCGGCACGGTGTCCACTGTGTACGACCACTTCGGACTGGAGTTCACCGGCGAGGCGCGCGCGGCGATGACGGCCGTCCATGAGGCGAGCCGGACGGGCGAGCGTAAACCGGTGCACCGCTACAGCTTGGCCGACTTCGGCCTGACGCCGGAGGAGGTCGACGAGCGCTTCGCGGCCTACTTGGCGGCACACGGCTCCTGAGTAATCAGCTTCACCACCTCGTCCATCGACGGTCCCGCGGCCATCTCGGTGGCCAGTTCCCGCGCCCGGTCGCGGTAGCGCGGGTCGTCCAGGACGGCACGGACGGCGCGGCGCAGCCACCGCGGCGAGGCCGTGGCGCGGGCGCGGCCGATCCCGGCGCCGGACCAGGTGACCCGGGCGGCGACCTCGCGCTTGTCCTCGCTGGCCCCGACGACGACCAGCGGCACCCCGTACCGGAGGGCGTGGTTTACCCCGCCGTACCCGCCGTTGGTGACCATCGCGGCGCAGCGGGGGAGCAGTTCGTCGTAGGGCAGGAAGTCCGCCACCCGGACGTTGGCGGGCAGCGGGCCGGGCCGCAGCGGAGTGCCGCACGTCGTCACGACGACCAGCACGTCTTCGCCGGCCAGCCCGGCGATGGCGGGTTCGGCGAGCCGGCCCAGGTCGTCGTTCGCCACCGTCCCCTGGGTCACGTGCACCACCGGCCGCGAGCCGTCCAGGTCGGCCCACCACGGCGGCAGCGGGTGCTCGTTCGCCGCGCTGACCGTCGTCGGCCCGATGAAGTGCAGCGGCGCTTGCGGGCGCGGGTATTCGAAGCCCGGGCAGGTCATCTGCAGGACGCCGTCGCTGTGCAGCGGCCAGTCCGCGAACAGCATGCCGGGATCTTCGCCGAGCAGGTCTTCCGCCAGTTTCCGCGCCGGCCCGAGCACCAGCGGCGCGAGCGTCTTGAGAACCGTGCCGGGGCGGCCGGGCGGCGCGGTCGGGACGGGCGGCATGAACGGCACGAACCCCAGTGTGAGCACCCGCGGCCGGCGCTTGCGGCGGACCAGCGCCAGCCCGGCCATGAACAGCGGATCGCACAGCACGACGTCGACGTCGAGGTCCATGACGCTCAGCTGCGCGGGCATCGCGCGGACGAAGTTGGCCAGTTCGAACCGCGCGAGCTTCAACCCGCGTTTGCCCGCCCGGCCCGGGATCGAGCCGTCCAGGTCGGTCTCGTCGAAGTCGGCCGCCGGAGGCAGGAGCCGGACGGTGGCGCCCAGCTTCTCGAACGTCTCCCGGTAGCGCGCGCCGGTGACGACGGCGACCTCGTGCCCGGCCGCGAGCAGGGCTTCGACGATCGGCTTGGTCGGCCCGACGTGACCGCGAGCGGGGTGCACGCAGACGAGTACCGAGGCCATGGTTCCCCCTTGATTGACCGATACGCTGTACCATCCAATTGATGACGATACCGGAACGGCGCCGCTACGACTCACCGGTGCGCGAAGCCCGCGCCCGGCAGACCCGCGCGCACGTGATCGCGACGGCGGGGCGGCTGTTCGCCGAGCGCGGCTACGCGGGCACGAGCATGCGGCAGATCGCCGCGGCGGCCGGGGTGAGCCTGGAGACGGTGACGCAGACGGGCCGCAAGCCGCAGCTGCTGCTCGCCGCGTTCCGGGACGGCTTCGCGGGCGACCCGGACGCGGTGAACCTGGACGCGCTGGCGGGCCCGGCCGGCCCCGCGGACCTGCCGTCGGTGGTGGCGCGGGTGGCGTCGGGAGTGCGTGGGTCGTTGCCGATCTGGCGCGCGTTCACGACCGCGGCGGCGGCCGACCCGGCGGTGGCGGCGGTCCGCGCGGAGCTGGCGGTCGCCCGCCGCACGGAGATCGTGGAACGGCTCGAGGCGGCGGGGCTGGCGGCGTCCGACCGGCTGGCGGACGCGATCGGCCTGATCACCTCGCACGAGGCCTACGACCACCTGACGACGGTGTGCGGCTGGGCGCACGAGGAGTACGTGGCCTGGGCCGCCGCGGCGATCGGCGCCCAGCTCACCCTCGACTGGCCGTGACGGCTGACCCGCCGCGGCCTGCTGGCTCTGGGTTCCGATGTCGCGCACAGCGACTTCGTTCATGGCGGTGATGGGACGAGACGGGTGCCAAGTGGCATTCGTGTGGATCGGAGGTTCTTCGTGGGGTGGCTGGGGCTTGATTGGGGGAACGTGCCCGGTTGGTTTTCCGCGGGCTCGTTCATGGCCGCAGGGTACGTGATCATCAGAGACCGACAACAGAAGCGGCGTCAGCAGGTCGACAGCGTCGGCGTTTGGGGAGAGTTCGACCTCTGCCAAGATGAGGATGCGGTGAATTTCGGCTTTATCATCCCCAGGATCTACATAAAAAATGCCAGTAGTCTGCCCGTATACGTCGAATCGGTAGAATATGAGGCCGTTTATGTATGGTCGCAAGTTGCCCATTCTGGATACTATATGTTCCCTTTCGAAGGAGGGGTTGGCGGCTTTGCCGGGCGCATCCAGGACGTCGTCGTCCCTCCAGGTCGAGAGGTCGTTACCTATGGGGTTGATCGACGGGCGAGAAACAGGCCGGAGTCGGCCGGAAGTGATGCGAACGTGACGTCGCGTGCGCCCGGAAGCAAACTGATCATCACTGAGGTGGTCGTCATCGACAGTATGCAAAGGCGTTGGAAACTGGTGCCGCGCACTCAGGGAGCTGGTCTCGCTTCGACGGCAGCGCATCATTTCTTGTCCGGACTCGGAGGGGCTGATCGGTCGCTGGTTGGAAAATTGAGGAGAGTCGTAGGGAGATTCCGAAATACGGGACATGGCGGAAGTTGACCCTTGACGAGGACTTGAAGGTCCCCGGTTTGTCTGCGGCGTCAGCCCGCGGCGGCCTGCAGGCCCCGGGTTCCGATGCCGCGCAGCACTTCCACCCGGTCCGAGCCCGGGCGGCCGAGCACCCAGCTCGACCCGGGCACCGCCTTCGCGCGCTTCTTCAACGGCGCCAGCAGCCGCGAAACCTCCTGGTACGAGCCGATCGCGCCGCTCGCGCAGACCAGGGTCGCCAGGGACACCGTCACCGGCATGCCGTCGGCCGACCAGCGGCGGTCCAGCAGGGCACCCGCCACCGTGGCGATCTCGTCGACGTCGCAGACCACCAGGAAGTCGTCGCCGCCGACGTGGCTCACCCGCATCCGGCGCAGCCCGCCCGACAGCTCGGTGAGAGCCGCGCCCAGCTCGCGGATCAGGTTGTCGCCCGCCGCGAAGCCCACAGTGTCGTTGACCGCCTTGAACGCGTCGATGTCCAGCCACGCCGCCACGAACGGCTCGCCGATGGTGATGCGGCGGGCGACGTCGCGGGCCACTGTGTCGCTGCCCGGCAGCCGGGTGAGCGGGTTCAGCGCCGCCGCGGCCTCGACCTTCGCCTCGGCCACGCCGCGCACCACCTCGGTCACCAGCACCACGCCGAGGCAGCGGCCGACCTCGTCGACCACCACGACGTCGTCGCCGGTGCGGCCCCAGTCGGCGTCGGTGACCAGCTCGAGGAACTCCATCGCGCCGGCGCGGGCCTCGATCGTGTGCGGGGTGTCGGCGAGCCGCGCGGCCGGGCGCTTGGCGTGCAGCGCGTGCCCGTACGGGCCGGTGACGGCGACCAGGAACCGGGTCCGGTCGACCGACCAGCGGGGCCGGTTCAGCTCGTCCACCCCGACGACGCCCGAAGGCGCATCGGCCGCCGCGAGCACTTCGCGGACTTCGTCGCACGTCGCGGTTTCCGGCAGCGTCGTGGCCGGGCGGAGGAAGTCGCCGACGCACTTCGCGGGCCCCGGCGCGACGGCGGCGCGGGGCCGCGCGAGCAACGCCGGTGCGGGACCGGCGGCGGTGGGCGGGGTGAGGAGGTTCCCCTGGGCGATCCGGACACCGAGCTCGCGGACGGCGTCGAGCTGCGTGTCGGTCTCCACGCCGGTCGCGACGAGCCGGGTGCCGGTGCGGTTCGTGTAGTGCAGCAGCGCCTCGACGACGGCGACCGCGGCCTGGTCGTCCGGCAGCCCGCGCAGCACCGTGCGGTCGAGTTTCACCAGGTCGATCGGCGCCTCGACGAGCAGGCCCAGCGGCAGGTCGCCGCGGCCGAGGCCGTCGAGCGCCAGCCGGAAGCCCAGCTCGGTGAGCGCCCGCATCCCGGCGACCGCCCGCTCGCCGGGCAGTGCCGCGAAGGGCGGGCCGATCTCGAGGACGACGTCGCGGGTGCGGCGGCCGGCGTCGCCGAGCTCCTCGAGGAGGTCGTCGAACATCGACGGCGGCGCGGCGAGGGTGCGCGCGGAGAGGTTGAGGTGCAGGGGGAGCGCCGTCGGGTCTTCGGCGTCCTGGCGGACGGCGGCGACCGCGAGCCCGAGGTCGACCGCGGCGAGCCGGCCTTCGCGGCGGGCGTGCGCGAGCAGCTCCGGGACCGTGCCCTGCTCGGGCTTGGCCAGCGCTTCGTGGGCCACGACACCTCCCGTGTGGAGGCTGTACAGCGGCTGGAAGGCGAAGCGGACCGAGCGTGGCGACTTCACGAGCCGATCGTCGCGGGTCGGGTGGGCTCAGGGGAACGGATGTCGACTGATGTTCACCGCCGTTACCCACATCGGACCAATACGCGCCGCTACTTCATCCTTGACTTATATAAGTGGGCACTTGTAACTTGGCCGGGTGCACGCGTTCGACGTCCTCGGCGACCCGGTCCGCCGCCGGATCCTCGAGCTGCTGGCCGACGGCGAACGGGCCGCCGGCGCGGTGACCGAGGTGATCCGGGCCGAGTTCGGCATCTCGCAGCCCGCGGTGTCCCAGCACCTGAAGGTGTTGCGGGAGAGCGGCTTCGCCGTCGTCCGCCAGGACGGGACGCGGCGGCTGTACGCGGTCGGGCACGCGCCGCTGCGGGACGTCGACGTCTGGCTCGACCGGTTCCGCCGGCACTGGACCCCGCCGCTGGACGCGCTGGCCACCGAAATCGCCCGCGGCAAGCGTGCGCGCCGCCGCACCGAAGAAGGAGAAGGTTCGTGATCGAAGTCAGCCACCAGATCAGCGCCGTCCGCCGCACCCTCGGCGACCGGGTGATCGAGGGGAAGGAGGCCCGCGTCCTCACGATCAGCCAGGTCTACGACACCGACGTCGACGACCTGTGGGACGCCTGCACCAACCCCGAGCGCATCCCGCGGTGGTTCCTGCCGGTGTCCGGCGAGCTGCGCGTCGGCGGGAAGTACCAGCTGGAGGGCAACGCGGGCGGCACGGTCGAGCGGTGCGACCCGCCGAAGAGCTTCGCCGCGACGTGGGAGATGCACGGCGGCGTCAGCTGGATCGAGGTCCGCGTGACACCGGAGGGCGAGGGCGCGCGGTTCGAGCTGGAGCACGTCGCCCACGTCGACGACCACTGGGACCAGTTCGGCCCGGGCGCGGTCGGCATCGGCTGGGACGGGGCCCTGGTCGGCCTGGCCCTGCACCTGTCCGCGCCGGGCACGACGGTCGACCCGGAGGCGGCGATGGCCTGGATGATGTCGCCGGAGGGCATCCGCTTCATGACGGCGTCGAACGAAGCCTGGTACGAAGCCGACGTCGCCGCGGGCGCCGACCCGGCCAAGGCCCGCGCGGCAGCCGACCGCACCCTGGCGGCCTACACGACCCCACCGGAGTCCTGACCCGCCGTGTCGACCCCTCAATCACGTGTGATGCCCCTCCAATCACGCGAGATGCCTGCCTGATCACGAACGTGACCCCTCGGCGCACCGGCGTCCGGTGTGCTTCGAGGGGCATCACGTGTGATTGAGCGGGCATCACGTGTGATTGGGAAGGCATCACGCGTGATTGGAGGGTCGACACGGGGGCGGGCTCGGCCGCCGTTCGGGGGAACCGGCGGATAAGGTCGGGCGCATGGATCAGGGCAGCGAGCACACCGACCCGCGGGCGGCCCGGCGCGACCCCGTCGCGAACGTCGGCGGGTTCACCGACCTGGCGACCAGCCCGTTCCGGATCGACCGCGACCGGATCGCCGCGTCGCCCTTCTTCGCGCGGCTCGGCGGGGTGACGCAGGTGGTCAGCGCCGGCGGGGCCGGCCTGCTGCACAACCGGCTCACGCACAGCCTGAAGGTCGCGCAGGTCGCCCGCGCGATCGCCGAGCGGGTCGCCGGTGGCCCCGACGCCGACATCGCCGCGAAGCTGGGCGGCTGCGACCCGGACGTCGCCGAGGCCGCCGCGCTCGCCCACGACCTCGGGCACCCGCCGTTCGGGCACCTCGGGGAGCAGACGCTCGACCGCATCGCCCGGCACCGGTTCGGCCTCGCCGACGGCTTCGAGGGCAACGCGCAGACCTTCCGCATCCTCACCACGACCGACGTGCGCGGGCCGTCGGCGATCGGGCTCGACCTCACCGCCGCCGTGCGGGCCGCGGTCCTCAAGTACCCGTGGCTGCGGCTGCACCACCCCTCGCCGCACCCGTCGGCGATGGCCGTCCCGCCGCGCGGCGCCGCCGAACCGGGGGAGGTGCCCGGCACCGGCGCGGCCAAGTTCTCCGCCTACGCCACCGAGCTGGACGACTTCGAGCAGGCCCGCGCGGCGTTCGCCGGCCGCGTCGAAGGCTGGCAGCAGACGGTGGAAGCGTCCGTGATGGACACTGCCGACGACATCGCCTACGCCATCCACGACCTGCAGGACTTCCACCGCATCGGCGTCCTGCAGCACGCGCCGGTCGCGGCCGAGCTGGGGGAGTGGCTGGACCACGCGCTTGAATTGGCCGCGCTGGACGACGAAACGCTGTTCGCGGGCCTGCGCCGCCCGGGCCGTTCGCTCGAACGCCTCCGCCGTCGCATGCACGCCAAGGACGCGTGGATCGTCGACGACGACGCGTTCGCCGCCGCCGTCGCGCGGGTGCACGCCGAGCTGGTCGACGGCCTGCTCGCCGGGGAGTTCGACGGCTCCATCGAGGCGGAGCAGGCGACGGCCGCGTTCTCCGCGAACTGGACCGCCCGGCTGGTCGACGGCGTGTACGTCGTCGCTTCGCCGTCCACCCGCAGCGGGCACGTCTCGCTGCGCCCCGCCCAGTGGCACGAGGTGCAGGTGCTCAAGTTCGTGCACCGGCGGTTCGTGCTGCTGCGCCCGGACCTCGCGCTGCACCAGCGTGGCCAGGCCGGGCTGGTGACGAGCCTGGTCGACGCGCTCGACGCGTGGCTGCTCGACCGCGACGAGCTGTCCCGCCTGCCGCGCCGGCTGCACGACCTCGTCGAGCTGGCCCGCGCCGAGTACAGCGAGCTGGCGCGGTCGGCGCCGGAGCTGCTGGTCGGGGCGACGGGCGAGCCGGTGACGGGGACGGACGCGGTGCGCGGCCTCGCCCGCGGGCGGGCGGTGGTGGACTTCGTGGCTTCGCTGACCGACAAGCAGGCGGTGACCCTTTTGGACGCGCTGTCCGGCCGGGCCGCGCAGCCGTGGTCGGACTCCTTTGTGCTCTGACCGGTAACGAGTTTCGCCATGTGGGACGCCGGTTGCACGTTGTCCGGCGCGTGTCCGGTGATCGGCACGCTGTTGCGCTGAACGGCCTACGTCATCCGGCCCATTCGGGAAATTATCTTTCCTTTGTCACTCGAACGGCTGATGTTTACGGAGAACTAGCGGTACTTAGCTGGTGCCAGCCGGTGATCACCGGCGTCGGTCAGCGTGAGTCGGGGCACGCGCCTGGAGAATCGGAGGGCGCCCGTGCGTCGTACCCGTTCCACGAGATCGAGATCCACTGTGTTCACCGCCGGGGCCGCGGCACTGCTCGCCGCCCTCGGCCTCGTGTCGCCGCCCGTCGCGGGCGCCGCCACCGCGTCCACACCGGACACCTTCAGCGAAACCGCGCAACAGCAGATCGCCGCCCTGCAGGCGGTCAAGGCGGGCCGCACCGCCACCGAGTCCAAAGTAGACAGCAAGCTGCTGGTCGCCGAAAAGGGGCTGGGGAAGCAGCTGAACGCACTCCAGTCCGGGGTGAGCGCCACCGGCACCGTCGTGGTCGACATCCGGGCGAGCAAGGTCTCGCCCGACCTGATCGCCGGGCTCACCAAGGCCGGGGCGGGCATCCGCGCGGTGTCCGACCGGTACGCCAGCGTCCGGGCCGAGATTCCGGTGGACAAGGTCAGCGAGATCGCCGCGCGGGGTGACGTCAAGCGCGTCGAGCAGGCCGACCAGGCGATGACCGCCCGCGAGCTGGCCACGCCGTCGACGACGCCGGTCAAGACCGAAACCAAGCAGCAGAAGGCCGACCGCATCGCCGGCGAGCTGCAGAAGGCCCTCGGCGCCAAGGCGCAGCGCAGTGCCGCCGCGGCCGCGCCCCTGGTCAGCGAAGGCGACCGCGCGCACAACGCCGACATCGCGCGCCAGCAGTTCGGCGTCACCGGCGTCGGGGTCAAGGCGTGCGCGCTGTCCGACGGCGTCGACTCCCTCGCGGCCTCGCAGGCCAAGGGCGAGCTCCCGCCGAACGTCGACGTCATCCCCGGCCAGGAGGGCGACGGCGACGAGGGCACCGCGATGCTCGAGATCATCCACGACCTCGCGCCCCGCGCCGCGCTCGGCTTCGCGTCGGCGTTCAACTCGGACGCCAGCTTCGCGGACAACATCCGCAAGCTGCGCTTCGAGTCGCACTGCGACGTCATCGTCGACGACGTCATCTACTTCAAGGAATCGCCGTTCCAGGACTGGATCATCGCCCAGGCCGTGAACGACGTGACCGCCGACGGCGCGCTGTACTTCTCGTCGGCGGGCAACGAAGGCAACGTCGCCAGCGGCACCGCCGCGCACTGGGAAGGCGACTTCGTCGACTCCGGCAAGTCGGTCGGCAAGTTCGCCGGCACCGCGCACAACTTCGCCGGCGCGGCGGGCAACCAGATCTACGAGCCGATCTCGGACGCGTCGTCGGCCGGCGTCCCGGTGACGCTGCACTGGTCCGACCCGCTCGGCGCGTCCGCGAACGACTACGACCTCTACCTGCTCAACTCCGCGGGCGCGGTCGTCAGCTTCAGCCAGGACGTCCAGACCGGCACCCAGGACCCGTACGAGCGCGTCAACACGCCGACGTTCGGCGGCACCGGGCTGCGGCTGGCCATCGTGAAGTTCTCCGGCCAGAACCGCTACCTGTCGCTGTCCGCGCTGCGCGGCCGCTTCTCCGACTCGGCGGACGGCCTCAAGGCGTACAACACGCCGGGCGTGACGGTCGGCCACTCGGCCGCGCGTGACGCCTTCAGCGTCGCGGCCGCCCCGGCGGCCAAGGCGTTCGGCCGCGCCCTCGAACCGGGTGACCCGGCCAACCCGGCCGGCCCGTACCCGGGCTCGTTCAGCGGGGCCACCAAGGCCGAGCGGTTCAGCTCCGACGGCCCGCGCCGGGTGTTCTACGAGGCCAACGGCACGCCGATCACCCCGGGCAACGTCTCCTCGACCGGCGGCGAGGTCCGGAACAAGCCGGAGATCACCGCGGCCGACGGCGTGCAGACCAGTGTGAGCGGGTTCAACCCGTTCTTCGGCACCTCGGCCGCCGCCCCGCACGCGGCCGCGATCGCCGCGCTCGTGCTGTCCGGCAACCCCGGACTGCCGCCCGCGGAGGTGCGCGAAGCGCTGATCAACACCGCGATCGACATCGAGAAGCCGGGCCCGGACAACTTCACCGGCGCCGGCGTCATCCTCGCGGACAAGGTGCTCGCCTACACCGGCGCCAGCCCGCAGCCGCTCGCCGTCGCCAAGCAGCCGACGGTCACCCCGGCCGACGGCGGTTCGGCGCTCGACCCGGGCGACACCGCCAAGGTGACGCTGCCGGTGACCAACGACGGCGACGGCACCGCGGTGTCCACCAGCGTCGTGCTCACCAGCCCGACCCCGGGCGTCACCGTGGCGCCGCGGGCCAAGTCCTACGGCACCATCAGCCCGGGACAGACCGGCGTCAACGACTTCACCATCACCGTGCCGACGAGCCAGCAGCTCGGCGTGCCGGTGGTGCTGAACGCCCGCGTCACCTTCGCGGGGGCGCACTCGCCGACGACGTCGACGTTCTCGCTGCCGGTCGGCACCCCGTCGCCGGTCACGCAGGACTTCGCCTACACCGGCGCGCCGGTGGCGATCCCGGACAACAGCCCGGTCGGGGCGTCGGTGACCATCCCGGTCAGCGGCGTCGGCCGCGCGTCCAAGGTGACGTTCTCCGTGGACGGCACCGCCTGCAGCACCGACCCGACGTCGACGACGGTGGGTCTGAACCACTCGTACGTCGGTGACCTGGTCGGCACGCTGACCGCGCCGTCCGGGGCGAAGGCCACGGTGTTCCAGCGCAACGGCGGCTCGGGCAAGAACCTGTGCCAGGTCGTCTTCGCCGACAGCGCGGCGACGGCGTTCAGCACGGTGACGGCGGCCAACGCGCCGTTCACCGGCTCGTGGCGGCCGACGCAGGCCCTGACCGGCAACCTGGCCGGCGCGGCCGTCGACGGCACGTGGACGTTCGCGGTGGTCGACGCGGCCGGCGGCGACGTCGGCTCGATCCGCTCGGTCGCCCTGCACATCAACGGGTTCGCGCAGCCCCCGGCGGCCGGCGCGCCGTCGAACGTGCGGGGTTACACGAACAACGGCCCGGTGCACCCGCTGTAGCCGCCGAGTCCCGCAAGTCCGTGAAGGCCTCCTTACCGGCTCTTATGGCCGGTAAGGAGGCCTTCACGGCTTTTGCCGGGGAACCCCGTACCGTGGGGTCCCGTGGCGAAGGCACGGGAGGTCGCGGGCGGCGGCCGCGCGGTCGAGGTGCCGCCCGGCCGGCTCGAGGGCTTCTTCGCCCGGTTCGCCGAGCGGCACGGCGGGATCGCGGCGACCTCGGGAACCCCGGACGAGGTCCGGGTGACCGCCGTCGACGGCACCACCGCGACCGCCGCGGTCCCGTACGGCGTCCTCGAAGAGCCGTCCGTGGGAGCTCTCGTCGCGCACGTCCGGCGGCCGCGCCGGGTCGCGTTGCTGCTGGTGCGGCTCGGCGGGCACAGCGTCGGCATCGCGTTCGACGGGCGGGTCGAGGTGTCCCGGACCGACCGGCACCTCGTGCACGGCCGGTCGGCGGCCGGTGGCTGGTCGCAGCAGCGCTTCGCCCGGCGCCGCGCGGGTCAGGCCCGCCAGGCGCTCGAAGCCGCCGCACGGGACGCGTTCGAGGTGCTCGTGCCGCGGCTGTCCGAAGTGGACTCCGTGGTGCTCGGCGGTGACCGGCGCGCCCTCGACGAGCTGCGCGAAGACCGCCGGCTGGCCCCGCTGTTCGCCCGGGCGGAACCCCGCGTCCTGGAGATCGGCGAACCGAGCCGGGCCGTCCTCGAGGAAGCGGCCGAGCGCGCGCTGTCGGTGGAGATCACCCTGCGCGACGGGTGAGACCGCACACGTCCGGAAAAACCCGTCGACACCGCCCCGTACACTGGGTTCCGTGGATATCCAGCTGGAGTGACGCCGTGGCCGTGCGGCCACCCGACGCTGTCCTCCGTTCACCCCCGTCCACGGGAGTCTCCCTTGATCACGGCCACCGGCCTTGAGCTGCGCGCGGGTTCGCGCATCCTGCTCGACGGCGCCACCCTCCGCATCCAGCCCGGCGACCGCATCGGCCTCGTCGGCCGCAACGGCGCGGGCAAGACCACCTCGCTGAAGGTCCTCGCCGGCGAAGGCGAGCCGCACGCCGGCGACGTCCGCCGCACCGGCGAGCTCGGCTACCTGCCGCAGGACCCGCGCGAAGGTGATCTTTCGGTCACCGCGAAGGACCGCGTGCTCTCCGCGCGTGGTCTGGACAAGCTGATGCGCGACATGGAGAAGGCGCAGGCCTCGATGGCCGAGCTCGTCGACGACGCCGCGCGCGACAAGGCCATCAACCGCTACGCGCGGCTCGAAGAGCGCTTCGCCTCCCTCGGCGGGTACGCCGCGGAGAGTGAAGCCGCGCGGATCTGCTCCAACCTCGGCCTGGCCGACCGGATCCTCGCGCAGACGCTGCAGACGCTCTCCGGTGGCCAGCGCCGCCGCGTCGAGCTGGCGCGGATCCTGTTCGCCGCGGCCGAAGCCGGCGCCGGCGGCAAGTCCGAGACGATCCTGCTGCTCGACGAGCCGACCAACCACCTCGACGCCGACTCCATCACCTGGCTGCGCGGGTTCCTCAAGCAGCACGACGGCGGCCTGGTCGTGATCAGCCACGACGTCGAGCTGCTCGCCGACGTCGTCAACAAGGTCTGGTTCCTCGACGCCACCCGCGGCGAGCTGGACCTGTACAACATGGGCTGGCAGCGGTACCTCGACGCGCGCGCGACCGACGAGAAGCGCCGCCGCCGCGAGCGCGCCAACGCCGAGAAGAAGGCGTCGGCCCTGCAGCAGCAGGCCGCGAAGCTCGGCGCGAAGGCCACGAAGGCCGTGGCGGCCAAGAACATGGCGCGCCGCGCCGAGCAGATGCTGTCCGCGCTCGAGGACACCCGGCAGGCCGACAAGGTCGCCCGGATCAAGTTCCCCGAGCCCGCGCCCTGCGGCCGCACCCCGCTCACCGCCGAGGGCCTCTCGAAGTCCTACGGCTCACTGGAAATCTTCACGGGCGTGGACCTGGCGGTCGACCGCGGTTCGAAGGTCGTCGTACTCGGCCTGAACGGCGCGGGAAAGACGACATTGCTCCGGCTCCTCGGCGGAATGGAAACCCCCGATACCGGATCCGTCGTTCCGGGTCACGGATTGCGTTTGGGCTATTACGCACAGGAACACGAAACTCTTGATCATGAAGCGTCGGTGTGGGAAAACATCCGACACCTCGCTCCGGACACCGGCGCACAGGAGTTGCGGAACCTGCTCGGCTCGTTCCTCTTCACCGGCGAACAACTCGACCAGCCGGCCGGCACGCTTTCCGGCGGCGAGAAGACCCGGCTCGCGCTGGCGGGCCTGGTCTCCAGCGCTGCCAACGTGTTGCTGCTCGACGAGCCGACCAACAACCTCGACCCGGCCAGCCGTGCGCAGGTCCTGGACGCCCTGCGCAGCTTCGCCGGCGCCGTCGTCCTGGTCACCCACGACCCCGGCGCGGTCGAGGCGCTGGAGCCGGAGCGGGTGATCCTGCTGCCCGACGGGACCGAGGACCATTGGTCCGCCGACTATCTGGAACTTGTCCAGCTTGCGTGACAGGTGCGTCCATTCGGGTGCAAGATCGCTCACCGCGAGGCACTGGAATGGCCCAATGTGATCGCAATTTCGGCTGTTTCACGTCTGTCGTCTGGCATTCCGGCGCTCAGTGTTCGATCATTGCCCCGGCAGGGGCCGTTATGTGGCCCAGAACACTCTCGGCGGGAAGGCGATCGACGTGGCTGATCTCAAGAAAGGCGCGCGGATCACCGGCAACACGCGCGACAAGCTGGCCGCTGACCTGAAGAAGAAATACGAGAAGGGCTCGAGCATCCGGGCACTCGCGGAGTCCACGGGGCGGTCCTACGGGTTCGTCCACCGGGTGCTCTCGGAGTCCGGCGTCCAGCTGCGGGGGCGCGGCGGGGCCACCAGGGTCAAGAAGAAGTAGAAGTCGCGGACTGCTGCGCGGGGGGCGCAGCGGGAGCTTCGGCCACGCGGAACGCCAGGCTGGCCCCGAGCAGGACCAGCGGGTACACCAGGTAGCCGTACCGGGTGGCCGGAGTCAGCAGGATCAACGCGCCGAGTCCGACGGCGATGCGCAGCAGTGCGCCGGAGCCGTTCGCGGGGGGCCGGCGCACCAGCCAGACCACCATGGCCACGGCCGCGGCGCCGACGAGCACGAAGGCCGCCACCTGGCCGACCGGGCCGGTCTCGGCGATCAGGTGGCCCGGCAGCGGGCTGGCCGCGGGCGAGCGCACGACGCCCATCCCGAGCGGGAACCGGAAGACGTGCTCGACGAACGCCGCCGGATCCACCAGGTACACCGGCAGGTGCACGGCCGCCGTCGTCGCCACCAGCGCCGTCGCGAACCGGGCCAGTGCCGTCCAGCCGGCAGCCGGACCCCGGCGTACCAGCACGAGCACCGCCAGGACGGCGGCCGCGGGCGCGACGATGAGCTTCGCGCTGATCACCAGCGCCAGCACCAGGCCCGACCAGGCGACCCGCCCGGTGGCCGCGAGCGCGCAGGCCAGCACGAGCAGCCCGACGATGGCGAGGTCCGGGCCGGCTACGGCCCACGTGAGCGCGGTGAGCGGGCAGGCCAGCGCGAGCTGCGCGGCGCCGACCGGCACCTTCGGCCATTTCAGCAGCTTGAGCGAGCCCAGCACGCACGCGCAGGCGGCCAGGGCGAACATCCAGCGGGCGTCGGTGAGCGCGTCGGTCAGCGGGGTGCCGCCGAACAGCGCCCGCGGCAGGCCGAAGACCGCCATCACCGGGCCGTACGGCGTGTAATCGTTTACCACGGGCGCCCGGCCCAGCGCGGTGACGTCGACGTACGGGGTTCCGTGGTGCAGCAGCAGATCCGCGGACCGTTCGATGACCCAGACCTCGGGCTGCGCGGCCCACGAGAACGGCGTGATCAGCCAGTCCACCCCGGTCAGGCGGCGAATCACGAGAAGCACGAGCGGAAAGATCATGGCCAACAGGGCGACCGCGGCGATCCCGCACCACCGTGAGCCGAGCACGCCGCGCGGCGTCCGGCCTTTGCGGGTGGAGAGCAGCAGATACCCGTTGTGCGCCGCGCCGAAGCCGTACGCCACCGTCGCGAAGTTGCCCCAGACGCGGTAGCCGTAGAACTCGGACACGAGCGCCGTCGGCAGCGCGAAAGCCAGGCAGGCCAGATAGAAGCCCAAGTCCCAGCGCAGGGGGGCGGCCTCTCCGGTGCGCGGCGGCGCGGTGAAGAGCCGGGCCGTGCGCCGCCATGCGGGCGCCTGGCCCACCTCCGTTTCCACGCCGCCAGGCTACCGAGGGGGCCGCCGCCCGGGTCAGCCGACGTCTCGCAGGCGGGGGAGCAGCTTCCCGGCCGCTTCGGACGCCGCTACGACGTCGTCGTGCCCGAACGGCATCAGCACCAGCTCGGTGAAGCCGGCTTCGACGTAGCTCTGCGTGAGACGCAGGGCGCTGTCCGCATCGGACGGCAGCCGGAACTGGACGGCCCGGCGGACGGTCGCCGGATCGCGGCCCGCCGCCGCGCAATGCGCGTCGAGAACGCGGGAAAGCCGTTGCAGCTCGGGGATTTCCGTGCCCGGCAGGGCCGCGTTGAGCCAGACGTCGGCGTGCTCGGCGACGACGCGCAGGCCGCGCTTTTCGCCGCTGCTGCCCAGCCACAGCGGGGGCTTCGGCCGCTGCACCGGCTTCGGGTCGCTGATCGCGCCGGTCAGGGTGTAGTGGCGGCCGTGGTGGTCGGTGACCGGTTCGGTCCACAGCAGACGGAGGATTTCGCAGGCCTCGGCCAGTCTTTCCACGCGTTCCGCCGCGGACGGCGTCGGCGTGCCCATCATCGCGTCGGTCAGCGTGTCGCCGCCCGCCCCGAGCCCGACGTCGAGCCGGCCGCCGGAGAGGTGGTCGACGGTCGCGGCGATCTTGGCGAAGGTGCCCGGGTGCCGGTTGGTGTTGCCGGAGACCAGGCAGCCGATCCGCACCCGCCGCGTCGCTTCGGCCATCGCGGCCAGGAGGCTCCAGCCGTCGAAGACGTCGCCGGTGCGGTCGGGGCCCATCGGGGCGAGGTGGTCGAACACCCAGCAGCCGTCGAAGCCGGCGTCGTCGGCGATCGCCCAGATCTCGCGGAGCGCCGCGATGCCGATGTGCTGCTGGGGTGGCTTGAGACCCACGGTAGTCATGTTGGACTCCTGATTATCAGTTCTACTGACGATCAGCGTAGGTGTAGAGTTCTCCCGTGTCCAGTGCTCCTCCCGCCGTCACCCAGCGGCTCGGTTACCTGCTCAAGCACGCCCAGCTGCGGCTCGCCGAGCTGGCCGAGCCGCTGTACGCGCCCCTCGGCGTCACCGGGCGGCAGCTCGCGCTGCTCACGCTCTTCGGCGACGGGCCGGCCCAGTCACAGCAGGACGGCGCGGCTCGGCTCGGCATCGACCGGACGACGATGGTCGCCCTCGTCGACGAGCTGGAGGCCAAGGGCCTGGTAAGGCGCGAGGTCGCGCCGGGGGACCGGCGCAAGCGCCTCGTGGTGCTGACTCCCGAGGGGGAGCGCGTCCGCGAGGCGGGGGCGGACGTCACGCGGAAGGCCGAGGCGCTCCTGCTGGAACCGCTCTCTGCCGAGGGCGCCGAGCAGCTGCGTGCCGCACTGCGGCAGGTTGTTCGCGGCGAGTGAACGGCGTCGGGAAGCAAACGGACAACGGGGGCGTTGTGCAGGTCATATCCGGCGAAAACCTCAGCTATGGTAGAGGTTTCTGACACTGGGGGTTTCCCGTGGACAACATGTGGGGGCTGTGGAGCTCGGCGATGCGCGCCGGTGACGCACCCAAGGCGCTCACGCGCGGCACGCTGAAACGCGTCGCGCGCTTCGCCCGGCCGCATTGGCGGCGGCTGCTGGCTTTCCTCGTGCTGACCGTCGTCTCGGCCGTCCTCGCCGTGACGACACCGGTGCTGGCGGGCAAGGTGGTCGACGCGATCGTCGGCGGCCACGACGTCACGCTGGTCGTGTGGCTCGCCGTCGTGATCGCCGCGCTGGCGATCGCCGACGCCGGGTTCGGCCTGATCGAGCGGTGGCAGTCCGCGCGCATCGGCGAGGGCATCATCTACGACCTGCGCCGCGCGGTCTTCGAGCACGTCCAGCGCATGCCGATCGCGTTCTTCACGCGCACCCGCACCGGCGCGCTGGTCTCGCGGCTCAACAACGACGTCATCGGCGCGCAGCGGACGTTCACCGCGACGCTGTCCGGGCTCGTCACCAACGTCATCCAGCTGGCGCTTTCGCTGGCCGTCATGCTCACGCTGTCGTGGCAGGTCACGCTGATCGCGCTGGTGCTGCTGCCGATCTTCGTCATCCCCGCGCGCCGGCTCGGCCGCCGGATGGCCGGGCTGCAGCGGGAAGCCGCGAACCTCAACGCCGGGATGACCACCCAGATGACCGAGCGGTTCTCCGCGCCGGGCGCGACGCTGGTGAAGCTGTTCGGCCGTCCGGTCCAGGAGGCGGACGACTTCGGCGTGCGGGCCGGGCGCGTGCGGGACATCGGCGTCCGGACGGCGATGCTGACCCGCTGGTTCATGACCAGCCTGACCCTGGTTTCGGCGCTGGCGCAGGCGCTCGTCTACGGCCTCGGCGGCTACCTCGCGCTGACCGGGGCGTTGGCCCCGGGCACCGTCGTCGCGCTGGCGTTGCTGCTGACCCGGCTCTACGCGCCGCTGACCGCGCTGGCCAACGTCCGCGTCGACGTCATGACGGCCCTGGTGTCGTTCGAGCGGGTCTTCGAGGTCCTGGACCTGGAGCCGATGATCAAGGAGAAGCCCTCCGCACGGGCTTTGGCTTCGCCGGGTGGTGTCTCGGTCGAGTTCTCCGACGTCCGCTTCGGGTATCCGGCGGCGGACCGGTACTCGCTGGCGTCGCTGGAAGACGTCACGACTTTGGATCACCGCGGCGGGGAAGAGGTGCTGCACGGGATCTCGTTCCGCGCCGAACCGGGGCAGATGGTCGCGCTGGTCGGGTCGTCGGGGGCGGGGAAGTCGACGATCGCGTCGCTGCTGCCGCGGCTCTACGACGTCGACGCGGGTTCGGTGCGGCTGTCCGATGTGGACGTCCGGGACCTGACTTTCGCTTCCCTGCGGGAAACCGTCGGCGTCGTGACCCAGGACGGGCACCTCTTCCACGACACGATCCGCGCCAACCTGGCGTACGCGCGTCCGGACGTCACCGACGGCGAGATCTGGGAAGCGCTGGACCGCGCGCGGCTCGGCGAGCTGGTCCGGTCACTGCCCGACGGCCTCGACACGACGGTCGGCGAGCGCGGCTACCGCCTCTCCGGCGGCGAACGCCAGCGGCTGACCATCGCGCGTCTCCTGCTGGCGCAGCCCAAGGTCGTCATCCTCGACGAGGCGACCGCGCACCTGGACTCCGAGTCCGAGGCCGCCGTCGGCGAAGCCCTGACGCACGCGCTGGCCGGCCGCACGGCCCTGGTCATCGCCCACCGCCTCTCGACGGTCCGCGCGGCCGACCAGATCCTGGTCCTGGAACACGGCGAGATCGTCGAGCGCGGAACCCACGACGAACTCCTCG
The DNA here is from genome assembly GCF_040640995.1 of Amycolatopsis sp. NPDC021455. Classification (NCBI taxonomy): domain Bacteria; kingdom Bacillati; phylum Actinomycetota; class Actinomycetes; order Pseudonocardiales; family Pseudonocardiaceae; genus Amycolatopsis; species Amycolatopsis sp. NPDC021455. The sequence continues at coordinate 41,777 of NZ_JBFACT010000068.1, forward strand.
CCGCGAACGGCCGCTACGCAACCCTCCACGCCACCCAGTTCGCAGAGGAAGAACCCGCCGTGGCGTGATCGAAGGGTCAGCACGCGTGATTGGAGGGCCGACTCTCGTGATTGAAGGGTCGACACGGTCTCAGGGCCGTGTCGACCCTTCAATCACGCGTGTCGACCTCTGAATCACGCGTGCTGACCTTCCAAGCACGTGTAGAGGGCGGTGACCAGGGCCATCTTGCGGGGGTCGTCGCGGATCAGGGGGCCGAGCTGGTTGAGGGTGTAGCCGAAGGCGATGCCGTTTTCCGGGTCCGCGCCGCCGGTGGAGCCGCCGAGGCCGTCGTGGCCGAAGGCCGCCGGGTTGGGGCCGAAGCCGCGGGCGTCGCTGCCGAGGTAGAAGCCCAGGCCCCACTCGTTCGGCAGGCCGAGCACCGCGTCGATCTCCTTGCCCTGGCTCTCCCGCGCGCGGGCCAGCGTCGGGGCGGACAGGAGTGAGCCGTCGGCGAGGGCGGTGTAGATCGTCGCGATCGCGCGGGCCGTGCCGTGGCCGTTCAACGCCGGCATGACCGCGCGCCGCCACGCCGGGTCGTTGGCGTCGTGGCCCTGGACGCGCGGGTTCATCAGCGCGGCCTGGGCGACCGGGCCGGCGGCCGCGAACGCCGTGGCCAGCGCGTTCGCCATCTCCTCGGTCATCACCGGGTCGACCAAAGTCGCGCAGCGGTCCAGGTCGGCGTCGGAGGCGAGCCCGATCGAGAAGTCCGCGCCCAGTGGCCCGGCGACCTGCTCGGCGAAGAACTCGCGGATGCCCTGCCCGGCGACCCGCCGGACGACTTCGCCGACGAGCCAGCCGTAGGCCAGCGCGTGGTAGCCGCCCGCGGAACCGGGCTCGTACAACGGTTCCTGAGCCGCATACAGGGACGTCATCAGGTCCCAGTCGTACAGCTCCTCGACGCGCAGCGGCCGGTCCAGGCCGATCCCGGGCACGCCGGAGCGGTGCGAAAGCAGCCAGCGCACCGGGATCCCGGACTTCCCGGCCGCGGCGAACTCCGGCCAGTACTTGGCGACCGGCGCGTCGACGTCGAGCTCGCCCGCGTCGGCGAGCTTGTGCGCGCAGATGGCGGTCATGCCCTTGGTCGTCGACCAGACGTTGGCCAGTGTGTCGGCCTGCCACGGCCGGTCGCGGTCGGGACCGGACCAACCACCCCACAGGTCCGCCACGACTTCGCCGTGCCGGGTGGCGGTGAACGCCGCGCCGAGCTCGCCGCGGCTGCGGAAGTTTTCCTCGAAGGCTTCCCTGACCGGCTCGAACCCCGGGGCGCACTCGCCGTGCACGGTGGCCGTGGCACTGTCCATGGGACCTCTCCTCCCAGAGCGACCGGTCCACACCGACCAGTCGGTATGTCGACGCTAGAACCGTTCGGGCACGTCCGTCAAGACGCGCCCGGCCGGTGCTTTCTGACGAACTACCGCAGCTGCGGGACGATCTCGCCGTACTTCGCCAGCAGGGCCGCATTGGCCTCGTCGCCGCCCACCACGTTGGAGCTGCGCCACAGCGGGAGTTCGAGGCCTTCGGCGGTGCCGCGATCGTAGACCTCCGCGAGCACCAGGTTCCAGAGGAACGCGTTGACCACAGTGGACAGTGGGGCGGTGCGCGGGGCGTCCGGCGGGTAGCTCGCGTCGCCGGGGACGACCAGCGAGTCCAGCACCACGGTGCCCTGCTCGACCAGTGTGCTCGACGACCGCCGCGGCGCGGCCGCCACGGACGCCCGCGACGTCACCGCGATCACCGCCGCGCCGCGTTTGCGCGCCTCGATGCACAGCTCGACCGGGTACGGGTTCACCCCGGACGTCGAGAACACCACGAGCACGTCGTCCGGCCCCGGCGCGCGCTCCGCGAGGACCTCCGCGGCGAGGCCGCCGCGGCGCTCGGTCTTCGTGCTGTGCACCGCGCCGTGCAGCGGCAGCAGTTCCGGGTGGTAGAGCGGGTAGACGCAGGCCAGGCCGCCCGCCCGGTAGAACGTCTCGGCGACCGCCGCCAGCGAGTGGCCGGCGCCCGCGGTGTAGATCAGCGCGTCCGCCCGGATCACCCCCAGCACCAGCTCCGCCGCCGCGCGCACTGCCTCGGCGTTGGCCCGTTCGACGTCCGCCAGCTGCTCGGCGACGCTGCCCGCGATGTCCGTGGCGCCCACCACACCCACCCTTCCGTCGGGGATCGGGCGCCGAATCTACCGTGCGGACCACCGGGCGCGGTGGAATAGCCGGGCGGCCGGGCGGGGTTGACCCGGATGCTGGGGACAGGAGGACACGGGTGAGCGAGGCGGAACCGGCGGTGTCGGTGTGGCCGGCGCGCGGGCGGACCCAGGCGGTCGTGCTCGTGCTGCACGGCGGTGCGGAACGCGGAATCGGCAGCGTGCCGCCGTGGAAACTGGCCTACCTCCGGATGGTGCCGATCGCGCGCGCCCTGCACCGGGCCGGCCGGAAAGACGGCGTCGAAGTGCGCCTGCTGCGCAACCGCCGCTACGGCTGGAACGCGCCCGCCGAGGACCCCGTCGAGGACGCCCGCTGGGCCCTCGAACGCATCCGTGCCGACCACCCCGGCCTGCCGGTGGTGCTGGTCGGCCATTCCATGGGGGCCCGGGTCGCCCTGCGCGTCGCCGACGACCCGGCCGTGCGCGGAGTGTGCGCGCTGGCGCCGTGGACGCCGCGCGGCGAACCGGTCGAGGCCGTGGCCGGGCGGTCGGTGCTCATCGTGCACGGCACCCGCGACCGGATGACCAGCCCGGCGGAGTCGCACGCCTTCGCGCAGCGGGCCGAAGGTGTCGCCGCCCGCGTCGCCCGGTTCGAGATTTCCGGCGAAGGTCACGCGATGCTGCGCCGGTCGTCCGTCTGGACCCGGCTGACGATTGCTTTCACACTGGAACTGCTCGCCGGCGACGATGGCGGGGCCCTCCGCGGGGCGTGGGCCGCGGCCGGGCCCGAGCGGCTGCGGATACCTGTGTGAAATCGCCCCGAACAGGGCATTCGCCGAAACGCGCCGCGGGGGTGCGGCGCCTAGGATCGATCACCGGAGTACCTGGCCGGCCGGAGGGAGAACCGTGACCACTTCGAGCGTTGACCAGGCGCCGGCCGACGGCGTCCCGGACGAATCCCGCTGGCCGGGCCTGGCCGCCCCGCCGCACTCCGCACTGCGCGCGCGGATCGCCGCCGCGCTGTTCCGCCGCGCGGTCCGCCCCCTCGACGTGCGGGTGACCTTCCCGGACGGCACCGTGCTCGGCGCCGGCGGGCCCGAATCGCCCGAAATGCGCATTCTGCGGCCCGACGCGTTCTTCCACCGCCTCGGCGTCGACGCCAAGATCGGCTTCGGCGAGTCCTACATGGCCGGCGACTGGACGGCGTCCGACCTGGCCGAGGTGCTCACGCCGTTCGCCGAGCGGATGGCCACGCTCGTGCCGCCGGTGCTGCAGAAGTTCCGGCGGATCGCCGAGCGCACGCAGCCGCCGTCGGAGGAGAACACCCTCGAAGGGGCGCGGGCCAACATCCACCGGCACTACGACCTGTCGAACGACCTGTTCGGCGCCTTCCTCGACGAGTCGATGATGTACTCCTCGGCGCTGTTCGGCCCCGGCGACGACCTCACCGCCGCCCAGCACCGCAAGATCGACAGCGTCCTCGACTACGCCGGGGTCCGCGAAGGCAGCGAAGTCCTCGAAATCGGCACCGGCTGGGGTGAGCTCGCCATCCGCGCCGCGGCCCGCGGGGCCCGCGTGACGTCACTGACCATTTCGGAGGAACAGCGCGCGCTGGCCACCGAGCGCATCGCCGAGGCCGGGTTCTCCGACCGCGTCGAAGTGAAGCTGTGCGACTACCGTGAGTCGAGCGGCCAGTACGACGCCGTGGTCAGCGTCGAGATGATCGAGGCCGTCGGCGCGTCCTACTGGCCGGCGTTCTACGCCACGATCGGGCAGCGGCTGCGCCCGGGCGGGCGGTTCGGCCTGCAGGCCATCACCATGGACCACGACCGCATGCTGGCGGCGTCGCGCGCCTACACGTGGATCCACAAGTACATCTTCCCGGGCGGCATCATCCCGTCGGTGCGCTCGATCGAGGAAGGCGTCCTGGCGAACACCCGGCTCAAGCTGGCCGGCATGCGCGAGTTCGGCCAGGACTACGCGCGCACGCTACGGTGGTGGCGCGAACGGTTCCTGCACCGCTGGGCCGACATCGCCGGGTTCGGGTTCGACGACGTCTTCCGCCGGATGTGGGAGTTCTACCTGGCCTATTCCGAGGCCGGGTTCCGGTCCGGGTACCTCAAGGTCCACCAGTTCGGCTACGAGGCAACCGGCCGGTAACCGCAACCCGACCCCGATGCCGGGCGTCCCTCTATCGAGGACGTGCGGTTGACTGACGGCGACACTTTTGTCCGGATCGGGATTGGGTGATGGAGATGACGTACCGTGGCGACGACGGCGGGCGTCGCATGCCGCCCCGGCCTCCCGCGCGCCCCCGCGACCACCAGCGCGCGCAGATGATGCCGCTGCCGGGCCGCGGGCGCAGCCCGTACGACGAGCGCACCCGCCCGATGGGCGAGCCCGAGCCGCAGTACGCGCCGCCTCCGCCGCCGCGGCAGGACCCGCCGCGGCGTCCGGCCGAGGACGACTACCCGCCGTCCCGGCCGCCGCGTCGCCGCCGGTGGAGCATCGGCCGGGTGCTGGGCGTCCTGGCGCTGGTCTTCGTCGTGTTCCTCGCGGGCATCTGGGTCTACCTGGAGTTCTCGATCAAGCGCGTCGACGCGCTCGCCGACTACTCCGGCCGTCCGGTCGCCGAGTCGGGCACCAACTGGCTGATCGTCGGCTCGGACAGCCGCGAAGGCCTGACGGCGGAGGACGAGGAACGGCTCGCCACCGGCGACGTCGCCGCGGCGGGCGGCGGGCAGCGCACCGACACGATCATGGTCGCGCACCTGCCGGACAACAGCACCAAGCCGACGCTGCTGTCGCTGCCGCGCGACTCGCAGGTGGCGATTCCCGGCCACGGCAAGAACAAGATCAACGCGGCGTTCTCGATCGGTGGCCCGAAGCTGCTCGCGCAGACCGTCGAAGGCGCCACCGGGCTGCACATCGACCACTACGCGGAGATCGGCTTCGGCGGCTTCGCCAAGATCGTCGACGCGATCGGCGGCGTCGACATGTGCATCGACCAGGACATGAACGACACGGTCACCGGCATCAGCATCAAGGCGGGCTGCCAGTCGCTCGACGGCCGGTCGGCGCTGGGCTTCGTCCGGATGCGGCACAGCGCGGCGACCCCGCGGTCGGACCTCGACCGCGTCGCCAACCAGCGCAAGTTCATCGGCGCGCTGGTCAGCCAGATCGCCAGCCCCGGCACTCTGCTCAACCCGTTCGACTTCTTCCCGCTGCTGTCCTCGGCGCCGGACGCGCTCACCATGGATTCGAGCGACCACGTCCACAACCTCGCCGGCCTCGCGATCGCCATGCGCGGGATTTCCTCGGGCGGCGTGGTGACGACGACGGTGCCGGTGACCAGCGGGTCGGCGGAGAACTGGGACAAGGCCAAATCGAAGCAGCTGTTCGACGCGCTGAAGAACGACACCCCGGTCCCGGACAACGTCATCGTGAATTAATTCGCGCGCGCCGAGGTCTCGGCCGGAGCACCATGGGACGCATGGAGATCCCGGCCGAGACCTTCGCCCGCGACGAGTTCGAGCTGGCCCGCTGGCGGCCCGCCGACGCGCCGGAGGTCGTCGCGGCGGTCAACGGGTCTCTCGAGCACCTCGGAGCCTGGCTGATCTGGGCCACCGGCGGCTACTCGGCCGAGGACGCCGCGGAGTTCTTCCGCCTCACCGGAAAGCGCTGGGAGAGCGGCGAATCGTGGGAGTACACGATCCGCGTCGCCGGCGCGATCGCGGGCGGCATCGGCGTGATGACCCGCGACGGCGGCGTCGAGATCGGCTACTGGCTCACCCGCGGCTCCACCGGCCGCGGCTTGATGACCCGCGCGGTCTCGCTGCTGACGGAAGAGGCGTTCCGCCTCGGCGCCGGATACGTCGAGATCAAGCACGACGTGCGGAACGTCCGAAGTGGAGCGGTGCCGGCCCGGCTCGGGTTCACGAAGGTGGGCGAGGAGCCGATGGAGCCACCGTGGGCGCCGTCGTGCGCCGGCACCTACCACGTCTGGCGGCTCACGCCACCTTGTTCCGCTCCCGCAGCACCTTGAGCGCCTGGTCGGCGTGGACCGAGACGTTCAGCTCGCTCTTGATCTTCTCGATGATCGTCCGGTCCTCGCCGATCACGAACGTGACGCGCTTGGTGTGCACGGGCACGAGTTTCCGCCACACCCCGAACTGCTTCGCGACCTCACCCTCCACATCGGACAGCAGCGGGTAGTCGAAGCCGTTCGCTTCGGAGAAGGCACGCTGCTTGGTGATCGCGTCCGGGCTGATGCCGACGCGGTGGGCCCCGACCTCGGCGAACTCCGCGGCGAGGTCACGGAAGTGGCAGCTCTCGGCGGTGCAGCCCCCGGTCATCGCGGCGGGGTAGAAGAACAGCACGACCGGACCGGTGGCCAGGAAGTCGGACAGCTTGCGGTCGACCCCCTGGTCGTCGGGCAGGGTGAAGTCGGGGGCGAGGTCTCCGGCGTCCATGGACGTCCCTTCTCGTCGGCGGCAGAACCCATCTTGCCGGGTCTTCGGAGCCGCTCCCGCACCGGCTTGGTCATCTCGTGTCCAGGGCCGGGTGGCCGGAGGTGGTTCGGGCCGCTACCGGGGCGGCGGGTGAGCTGCGCCGGCCGGGGCTGCACGAGGGCCGGCCGCAGCGGTCGCCCCAAGCGCCCCAATGCCACATTGGGTGCGTCCAACGCACCGAACGCCACATTGGGTGGGGTGGAGGCACCCACAGCCGCGT
>NZ_JBFACT010000069.1:0-48335 GCF_040640995.1 Amycolatopsis sp. NPDC021455
GACCAGCGTCGCAGCGGTCAAGGAGGGCGGGCCGGGGACTCGGGCGGCGGGCGGACCTGCGTGTCCGGAGTCCGGGCGCGACTTTGCCGGAGCCCTGCCAGGGCGGGTGGGGGTGCGGCAGGTCGGTCGCTGCCGCGGTGGTCCGTGGCGGAAGTGGCGCTGTGCGCTGCCGGCCGAAGGTCGCGAATGACTCATTCGGGACATGCGAGGTCCCCAATGACTCATTCGCGACCTTCGGCAGCGCGGCAGGCCCCGGCGACCAGCGTCGCAACGGTCAAGGAGGGCGGGCCGGGGACTCGGGCGGCGGGCAGACCTGCGTGTCCGGAGTCCGGGCGCGACTTTGCCGGAACCCTGCCAGGGCGGGTGGGATGCGGCAGGTCGGTCGCTGCCGCGGTGGTCCGATGTCCTGAACGACTCGTTCATGGCGTCCAACGACAGGAAAGAGTCGTTCAGGACGTCTTCGCCGGAACCCTGCCAAGGGGAGGGCGGAGGTGCTGGCGCTTTCGAGATGCCGAACCGTCGTGAACGGCAACGCTGAAGCACAACCCGCACCCACCCAGACCTCCCCGCAACCCCGATACGAAGCCAAAACACGGCCGGTAGTGCCGGGTCAAGGCACGCTTTCCCGCCTTGACGCGGTGCTACCGGCCGTAGTCACAATTGCGGCTTCGGGGTGGTGGGCCCCTGAACGCCACCACGAAACACCGCAGCAGCGAAGAACCCCCGCCGGGCGGGAGGGAGGGAGGGAGGGAGGGAGAGGACTCCAGGAACGGCGCCCGACCTACTCCCCCGCGATAGCCGCCCGAGCGGCGGCAGCACGGTCCGCGTAGGCGGCGACCAGCTGCTCCTCAGCATCCTCGAGGTACTTCATCAGCAGCTGCTCCGCCCCCGGCCCGTCGCCGACCTCGAGGCGGTCCAGGATCTCGTGGTTTCGGGGCAGATACCGCTCATGGAACCGCCGCGGCTCGGCCATGATGTGGAACACCAGTCGCAGCTCGGCGGTCAGCCTTCCGACCAGCTCGTTGACGCGCTCGCTGCCCGAAAGCGCCGCCAGCTCCTGGTGGAACCAGACGTTCGCCGTGCCGAGGTCCTTCCAGTTGCCGGTTCGGGCGGCCTCGTCGCCGATCTCCACCTTCTCGCGGATCCGCGCGAACGACGCCGGCTTCGCCGTCACCCCGCGGACCGCCGCGCACTCGATGATCTTGCGCACCCGGTAGATGTCGACGACGTCCTCGACGCTCGGGATGCGGACGAAGACCCCCCGGTTCAGCTCGTGGGCCAGCAGCCGCTCGTGGGTGAGCAGGCGGAACGCCTCGCGCAGCGTGTTGCGTGAGACGCCGAGCGCGTTGCCGATGTCCTGCTCCGACAGCCGGCCGCCCGGCAGGAAGAAGCCCTCCGCGATGCGCTTGCGCAGCACGCCCGCGACCCGCTCGGCCGTGCTCTTGCGCGTCACCAGGCCGCGATCGGCTTCGAGGCCCGTGACGCCGCTGTCTTCGATGACCACGTCACCAAGGGTACCCGCCACTCGGGGGACGATCCAATTGCCGTCTTGTGGAATTGTTCAACAATCTCTAGCGTGTGAGGCACGCCACGATGAGAGACACTGGCCAGGAGGTGCCCATGACTGCCACCACAGCAACCGAGGCGCGGCCGTTCGACTGGTTCCGCACGCTCGGGAAACGCGGACGCCGCGCCTTCGTGGGCGCGTTCGGCGGATACGGCCTGGACTCGTTCGACTACCAGACCCTGCCGCTCGGCCTGGCCGCGATCACCGCGTACTTCGGCATATCGAGCGGCGAAGCCGGCCTGCTCGGCACGACGACGCTGGTCGTGTCCGCCCTCGGCGGGGTCGGCGCCGGCATGCTCGCCGACCGGATCGGCCGCGTCCGCACGCTGCAGATCACCATCGCGATGTACACGATCTTCACCGTGCTCTGCGGGTTCGCGCCGAACTTCGAGACGCTGCTGATCTTCCGCGCCCTGCAGGGCCTGGGCTTCGGCGGCGAGTGGGCGGCCGGCGCCGCGCTGGTCGCCGAGTACTCGCAGGCCAAGTACCGCGGCCGGACCGTGGCGTTCGTGCAGAGCGCGTGGGCGGTCGGCTGGGGCCTGTCGGTGATCGTCTACACCGTCGTGTTCAGCGTCGCGAGCGACGACGTCGCCTGGCGCATCATGTTCTGGACCGGCGTCATCCCTGCGCTGCTCGTCCTGTGGGTCCGCAAGAGCGTCCAGGACGCGCCGCGCGCCGAAGAACGGCTCAAGACCGAACGCCCGAAGGGCACGCTGGTCAAGATCTTCCAGACCGACCTGCTGCGCACGACGTTCTTCGCCGCGCTGCTGGCCACCGGCGTCCAGGGCGGGTACTACACGATCTCGACGTGGCTGCCGTCCTACCTGAAGAAGACGCGCGAGCTGACCGTGATCGGCACCGGTGGCTACCTCGCGTTCCTCATCACCGGCGCCTTCGTCGGCTACGTCTGCGGCGGCTACCTCACCGACCTGCTGGGGCGCAAGAAGACCTTCCTGACGTTCGCGCTGCTCTCGGCCGCCCTGATCGTCGCGTACACGCAGATCCCGAAGGGCGCCAACGGACTCGTGCTCGTCCTCGGCTTCCCGCTCGGGTTCTCGATGTCGGCGATCTTCAGCGGGTTCGGCGCGTTCCTCGCCGAGCTGTACCCGACCGCGTTGCGCGGCACCGGCCAGGGCTTCACGTACAACTTCGGCCGCGCGGTCGGGGCGATCTTCCCGACCATCGTGGGCTTCCTTGGCGCCGGCGGCGCGATCGTGTTCGGCGCGCTCGGTTACGGCATCGCGGTGCTCGCGCTGCTCGGCCTGCCCGAGACCCGGGGCATCGAACTCGTTGACTGAATCTTGTGGGGGTGCGACCCCCACGCCCCGCCCGGGGCCCGCCCCCGGACCCGGAAATTTCCCAAGGGGGAAATGATGACGACTTTCGACCAGCCGGCCACCTTCACCCCGGCTCAGGCGCGCGCGGTGTTCCGCCGCGGCAACGCCCACCCCACGACGGGCTGGGCCGGCGGCTTCACCCAGACCAACCTGATCGCCGTGCCCGAGGACTGGGCCTACGACGTCCTGCTCTTCTGCACCCGCAACCCGCAGCCGTGCCCGCTGCTCGACGTCACCGACCCCGGCGACCCGGGCACCCGCCTCGCCGAGGGCGCGGACCTGCGCACCGACCTGCCGCGCTACCGGATCTGGCAGAACGGCGTGCTCGCCGGCGAGGTGTCCGACGCGACCGGACTGTGGCGCAGCGACATGGTCGCCTTCTCCATCGGCTGCAGCTTCACGTTCGAGACCGCGCTGGCCGCCGAGGGCGTTCCCCTGCGGCACGTCGACCAGGGCCGCAACGTCGCGATGTACGTGACGAACCGGCAGTGCGAGCCCGCCGGGCGGCTGTTCGGGCCGATGGTCGTGTCGATGCGCCAGATCCCGGAGGACCGCGTCGACGACGCCATCCGGATCACCCGGGCCATGCCCGCGGTGCACGGCGCCCCGGTGCACATCGGCGACCCGCGCGCGCTGGGCATCGAGGACCTGTCCCGGCCGGACTTCGGCGATCCGGTGGACGCGGAACCCGGTGACGTCCCGGTGTTCTGGGCCTGCGGGGTCACGCCGCAGGCGGCACTGATGGCGTCGCGGCCTCCCTTTGCGATCACCCACGCACCGGGGTACATGTTCATCACCGATCGGCACGACAGCGAATACCGGGTGGGCTGAAATGGATCTGAACAGCGATCTCGGCGAGGGCTTCGGCGCCTGGAAGATGGGTGACGACGAAGCCATGCTCGACATCGTGACCAGTGCGAACATCGCGTGCGGCTTCCACGCCGGCGACCCGTCGGTGATGCGGCGGGTGTGCGAGCTGGCAGCCGAGCGCGACGTCGCGATCGGCGCGCACGTCGGCTACCACGACCTGGCGGGGTTCGGCAGGCGCGCGCTCGACATCGCGCCGGACGTTCTGGCGGACGAAGTGCTCTACCAGATCGGCGCGCTCGACGCGTTCGCCCGGGCGGCGGGCAGCCGCGTGACGTACGTGAAGCCGCACGGCGCGCTGTACAACACCGCGGCGGTGGACGCCGAGCAGGCCGCGGCGATCGTCGAGGGCCTGCGCCGGTACGACCCCGCGCTCGCCCTGCTCTGCCTGCCGAACTCGGAGATGCAGCGGCAGGCGGAGCAGGCGGGCGTGGTGGCGTACGCGGAGGCGTTCGCGGACCGGGCCTACACCGCGGACGGCAAGCTCGTGTCGCGCAAGCAGCCGGGCGCGGTGCTCCATGACGCCGACGTGGTCGCCGAACGCGCGGTCGGCATGGCGACCGGCGGCGTCGTGACGGAGAACGGCACCAAGCTCGACATCCGCCCGGATTCCCTGTGCGTGCACGGGGACACCCCGGGCGCGGTCGAGCTGGCCCGGCGGATCGAGGCGGCGCTGCTCGAGGCGGGCATCCAGCTCGGCGCGTTCACCGGATGACCGTCCGGCTGCTGCCGTGCGGGCGGCGCGCGGTGCTGGTGGAATCCGACGACGTGCTGGGTTTCCAGGCGGCCTTGACGCGGTCGCTGCCGGACGGCGTCGAGGAGCTCGTTCCCGCGGCCCGGACGCTGCTGGTCCGCTTCGACCCTTCGGTGACCGACGCGGACCGCTTGGGCGCGCTGTTGCGTCAGGTGTCTCCTGTGGACAGTGCGACGGCGGAAGCGGGCGAGGTGGTGATCCCGGTGGTCTACGACGGCGAAGACCTGGCCGACGTCGCCGAGGAGACGGGGTTGAGCGTGGGCGCGCTGATCTCGCGGCACACCGCGGGGACGTATGTTTCGGCGTTCTGCGGCTTCGCACCGGGGTTCGCGTACCTGTCAGGATCGGATCCGCTGCTGCACGTGTCCCGCCGGTCGTCGCCGCGCACGCGCATCCCGCCCGGCTCGGTGGCGATCGCGGGCGAGTACAGCGCGGTCTACCCGAGTGCGTCCCCCGGCGGCTGGCGGCTGCTGGGCCGGACGGACGTGCCCGTGTGGGACGTCGAACGCGACCCGCCGAACCTGCTGCCACCGGGGACGAAGGTGCGTTTCGAGGCGGTGACGCCGTGAAGCTCGAGGTGGTCCGGCCGGGGTTCTCGACGACGGTGCAGGACCTTGGCCGCCCGGGCCACGCGGCGCTCGGCGTCGGCCGGTCCGGGGCGGCCGACCGCGGGTCGTTCCGGCTGGCCAACCGGCTCGTCGGGAACGCGCCCGGGGCCGCGGCCCTGGAGGTCACGCTCGGCGGCCTGGTGCTGCGCGCGTCGGCCCTGACCACGGTGGCGGTCACCGGCGCCGCCTGCCCGCTCTCGAAGGGCGGCCCCAACGGACCGATCACGTTGTGGCCCGGGGAGGAACTGGCGCTCGGCACGGCCGTTTCCGGGCTGCGGTGTTACGTCGCGGTGCGCGGCGGGATCGACGTGCCGCCGGTGCTCGGCTCGCGCGCGACGGACACGCTCGGGAAGCTGGGCCCTCCCCCGGTGACAGCCGGGATGCTGCTGCCGATCGGCCCGGCACCGCAAGCCTTTCCGGCGGTGGACCTCGCGCCCCGGGCGGCCTTGCCGGACACGCCGGTGCTGCGCGTGACGCCGGGACCGCGTCGCGACTGGTTCACCGCCCCGGACCGGCTGCTGTCCACTGTGTACACCGTGTCACCGGACTCGGACCGCGTCGGCATCCGGTTCACCGGACCGCCGCTGGACCGGGCTCGTCACGACGAGCTGCCGTCGGAGGCGTGCGTGCCGGGATCGCTGCAGGTGCCGCCGTCGGGCCGGCCGATCCTGTTCCACGCCGACCACCCGACGACCGGCGGTTACCCGGTGATCGCGGTCGTCGAGGAGGACGACCTCGACCTGGCGGCCCAGCTGCGCCCCGGCCAGGCAGTCCGCTTCCGTCCCGCGTCGTGAGTCACAGCTTTCACGTGAAAGCTCCGCCCTGCCTGCCGCTCACGAGCGCCAGCCAGGCGACGTTCGTGGCCGCGATCGCGAGCCACGCCGCCCAGGCCACGCCGGGCGCGAGCCAGGTGGTGACGACCCCCAGTGCCACCGTCACCACCACCGGCCACGCGCGCCGCGCCCGACGTGGCCGCCGCTCGGCGAGATAGGCGTCGAGGGCCTCCGCGACCTGGTCGTCGATCTCGTCGCGCAACCGCGCGTCCAGCTCAGACATGGGCGGGCACCGCCGGCCGCGGGAGGGCCACGGACAGGCACGCCAGCGCCAGCGGCACCTCCAGACCCGCCATGAGCAGGGAAAACACCACGTCATCGCCGGCCGTAACGACGTCGAACCAGGCGTCGGCCAGCAGTAGCGTCGCGGTGGCCGTCGCCGCGAACGGCGTCCGCGGGTCGTCGCGCCCGAGCAGCCAGGCCGTGGTCAGCAGGCCGAGCGCTTCCGCCGCGTCGAAGCCCGTCCAAGCCAGCCGCCAGTGCTCTGCCTGGACGACGTCCGGCAGCGTCATCCCCAGTACCGCGATCCAAGGCAGCAAGCACAGTCCCGCCGCCCAGAAGAGCTTCTTCATGCGAACCCCCGAGTTCTCTCCCGGCCCACGGTAGCGATTGCAGAGATTCTTTGCAAACAATCTCTGTAGTACCCTGCCGACATGGTCGAACGTCCCGAAAAGCGCGTCCTGACCGGCGCGGACCTCAAGGCCTTCTACAAGGCACTGGCCAACCCGGTACGCCGCGACATCCTGTCCTACCTGGGCAAACACGGCGAAGCGAACTCGACGAGCGTCGCGAAGGCGCTCGGCGAGAGCACCGGGACGACCAGCTACCACCTCCGGAAGCTCGCCGACCTGGAGCTGATCGAAGAGCTCGAGGACCGCGGGGACGGCCGAGAGCGCTGGTGGAAGTCGCGGGCGAAGGACATCTACACCCCGCCCGGCCTCGAACTGGCCCCGGACGAGCGCGAGGCGATGCTCAAGCTCGGCGCGCTCAAGATGAGTCACGACCTGGGCATCGTCACCCGCGCGTACGCGGGCTACGAGAATTCCGGGGGCTGGAACCAGATCTACCGCGCCGGCCTGTACCTGACGCGGGAACAGGTCACGTCGTTCGTCGAGGAATACCAGAACCTGGTGTGGAAATACGTCACAGAACCGGGACAGCACCCCGAAGGCTCACGCTCGCTGGCCATCCGGCTGATCGTGGTGCCGGACGAAGACGAGCCGTCATCCTGACGGTCGCGTGCGCATCGGCTGACCGGAGCACGGCCCGTGCCCGCCGGGCGGCCACCCGGGTGTTACCCACGAGTTTTCCGCCACGGGCCGGATAACGTGGTTCGTCCAGCCGGACACGTGGGGAGAATCCGAATGTATGAAGAAATCGGCAAGAAGATCTCGCAGGAAATCATCTCGAAAGTCGGGGCGCCGGGCAACCTGTATTCACAGTTCGAAGCGGTGACCGATTTCGCCGGACTGCTTCGCGCATTGCGCGAGACGGAGATCGCTTTCGCGAGTCGCATCACCGGCGAGCTGTCCGGATACGAGCTCGAGCGTCCCATATTCGACCAGAAAGATCACAGCGGGACAATCACCGACTATGCCGACACATTGTTCCGCACCTACGAAGCCGTACTGGCCGTTTCCGGCGCCGTGCCGGAGGCCACCGGCGAACTCGCCGCGGTCATCGGCTCCCTCACGGTCGCCAAGACGCCCGGCCCCACCCCGCGGCTGCGTGAGAGAGAAGTGAATTTCCTCAACCAGGTCGGCGGCTTCCTCGTGCTCTCGCTCTGGGTTTCCTCGCTGAGCGATCCGGGACGCCGGCTCGTCGCGAGGCTGGCCAATGCCAGGAAGCGGCTGAGCATCGGGATCGTGTACAAAACCGATCCGAGTAGCCTGCTCGCGGATCGGAACGCGGACGGCGCGCACGCGACGGCCGCGGCGGACGCCGGCCGGATGACCAACGAGGAAGACGAACCGCAAACGCGGAGCCGGCTGGCGAGAATCATCCCCGGCGCCGGCGGGGAAAGCGTGCTGAACGCGCCCGTACACGCCCCGGGACTGGAAGATCCACGGACGGTGTTCGGCACCCTTTCAGTGCGGGACGCGTTGACCGCCATTCTCCGCGGATCGATCTCCTTCGACACGCACGGTGCCCCATACTATTCTCCCAGTCGGGTCGAGCTGATGCACGAGCTGCTCCACGTCCACCACAACGCAGTGGGTGAGAACCGGGAGAAACTCGCGATGAACGAACGGATGCGCGCTGCCTGGAAGGACGCGGAGGAGTTCTGGACCATCGCCGCGGGCGACCTCACCGAAAGCGATTTCGCTGTCGACATCGGCCTGCCGAGACGACGCGCCCACTCCGGCCTGCGGCTGTCCGGCCTCGACCCGCAATCAGCGGAGGCACGGTTGTCCTTCCGGCAACACTACGAGTACCTGCCCGGCTGACGAGTCCACTCAGGACGGGAACCCGGACACCCGCAGCGTGATGTTCAGCCGTCCGTCGAGGCCCAGTGCCGGGTCCGCCGTGCCCGGCAGCGTCTTCGGCACGCCGTGGTAGGCGAGCCGGGACGGGCCGCCGAAGACGAACACGTCACCCGAGCGCAGTTCGACGTCGGTATACGGGCGGCCGCGGGTTTCGGTGTTGCCGAAGCGGAACACGCAGGCGTCGCCGAGGCTGAACGACACCACCGGGTCGAGGCTGCGTTCGTCCTTGTCCTGGTGCAGCCCCATCTTCGCGGTGGCGTCGTAGAAGTTGACCAGTGCGATGTCCGGCGCGTAGGTCTCGGACGGCTCGCCGTACGCAGCCGCCAGCGCGCGGCGGCCGAGGTCGCCGAGCCAGTCCGGGAACGGCAGCACCGGCGTTCCTTCGCCGGTCGTGCGCGAGTAGCCGTACGGGTACCAGTGCCAGCCGAGGCAGACGGATTTCACCGACATCACGCCGCCGTTCGGCAGCCGGGTGTGGCGGTAGCCGGACCAGCCACGGCAGGCCGAGACGAGCTCGCGCTGTTCGTCGAAGCCGAGCCAACCGGGCAGGTGCACCGCGCCGGGGGCGATCTCGGCGCGCGGGCGCGGGAGAAGGGCGTCCATCACCTCGATTGTGCCGGAGACTCCCGCCGGACACGGTGGGTGATCGTCGAGGGCACGACGTGGTGACCGCGGAACGTGACATCCGCGGTCCCGAACAGCCGCAGGAGTCGCCCCAACGGACCAGCGGGACGCTCCTGCGGCCGGATCCCCTCGCCTTGGGCCACCATGATTCGACATTCCCACACCTGAATGTCACATGCCAGCGAGGATCGGCTACAAACCGGTCTCTTGACCAGGGCGGCGCGGATCAGTCACCGAACGTGACGACGGTGACGCCGGCTCGGGCCGGAACGGGGTCGTTCATCGCGGCCAGCGCCGCCGGGACGTCGTCGAGTCCGATCCGGCGGCCGATCAGCGCGGCGAGGTCGATCCCGGCCGTCTCGACGACGCGTAGCAGCTCCGGGTACTCGTGGGCCTGCAGCCCGTGGATCCCCACCAGTTCCAGCTCGCCGCCGACGACCCGGTGCATCGGGATCGGCGCGATGCCCTGCGCCGGCGGCATCAGGCCGGCCTGGACGTGCCGGCCGCGCTTGCGGAGGCTGCCGACCGACGCGGCGCACGTCGACGGCGAGCCGAGGCAGTCGAGCGAGACGTGCGTGCCGCCGCCGGTCAGCTCCCGCACGTGCGCGGCGACGGCTTCCGGGCCGTCGAACGCCGAAGAGTCGACGGTCAGCGCCGCTCCCGACTTCGCGGCGAGCCGCAGCGCGGCCGGCGAGACGTCGACGGCGACGACCTTCGCCCCGGCCGCGACGGCCAGCAGCACCGCGGAGATCCCGACGCCGCCACAGCCGTACACCGACACCCACTGCCCCGCGGTCACCCGGCCCTGCCGCAGCACCGCCCGGAACGCCGTGCCGAACCGGCAGCCCAGTGCCGCGGCCTCGGCCGCGCCGAGCGAGTCCGGCAGGGCCACCAGGTTGGTCTCGGCGTGCTCGATCGCGACGCGCTCGGCGAACGACCCCCAGTGCGTCGCGCCGGGCTGGAACTCGCGGTCGCAGATCTGCTGGTCACCGCAGGCACACTGGGCGCAGGACCCGCAGGCGCAGACGAACGGCACGGTGACGCGCGCGCCGAGCTCCCAGCCGCGCACGCCTTCGCCGAGCGCGACGATCCGGCCGGCGAGCTCGTGCCCGGCGACGTGCGGCAGCTTCACCGCGGTGTCGTGGCCCTGCCACGTGTGCCAGTCGCTGCGGCACACGCCGGTGGCGTCGACCTCGATCACCGCGCCACCGGGGGCGGCCACCGGCTCCGGCACGTCCCGCACGACGGGCGGGACGCCGAACTCCTCCATCACCACAGCTCGCATGGCGCGAGCGTAGCGGGAGCAAATTCCTTGGTACCGCTCAGTTGAGCGCCTGCGCGTGGAACCGCGCTCTGGTCCGGGGCGGCCCGAGGAGCTTGCTGAGCGAGCCGTCCGGCACGTTCAGGATGTCCTCGAGATTCCGCAAGGCCTCCAACGATTCCGGCCGCTCGGGCCGGCACCGCCCGGACTGCCAGTGGCTGAGGGTGGCCAGGCTGACCGTGGTTCCCCTGCCGCGCAAGCGATAGCGGATCCGATCGAGGCCGAGGCCGCGGGCCCGGATCGCCGCCCGCAGGGCGACGTCGAACGGCCCGGCGGCCAGCAGCCGGCTCAGCTCCGCCTGTTCCCCCCGGTCGATGGTGCGTGTTCGCTGACCGGTCATCACAACGCTCCGAAGCACTCCCGATTACGAACATTGGAGCGTAGGCGCAGCTTCCCAAGATCGGAAGGGCCCTCACCCACCTGCCTTGCGCACCTCGTCGGCGATCGCGGCGAACGGTTCCGCGTAGCCGGAGTTGATCGTGACGTAGGAAATCCCCCACCGCTCCCGCCACCGGAGAAGCCTTTCCGCGGCCTGCCCGGGATCGGCGGGCAGGACGGTGACCGCGCCGGCCGCGGCGAGCTCGGGCACGTCGACCCCGGCAAAGCGCGCGATCCCGGGCGCCGGCTCGTCCCCGACGGCCATGAGGTTCAGGCTGAGCTCGATCTCCGGAAGCCGCGGGCCGGCGAGCGCACGGAATCGATCCACAATGGACTCCGCTTCGGTTTCGGTGGTCGTCGGTCGCCAGCCGAACGTGACGGTGTCGGCTTCTTGCGCGGCGAGCGCCAGCATTTTCGGACCGGCGCCGGCGAGCATCAGGCGCGGCCGGTCGGCCGTGCGCTTGAGGTGAGTGATCGTCTCGGCCATCCGTGTGATGCGCTCACCCGGTGAGGGGTACTCCCGCCCGAGCGCCTCGGCGTGCACCTCGCCACCGGGCCGCCCGACGCCGAGCCCCAGCTCGAACCGGCCGCCGGTCAGCCGGTGCAGCGTCTGCACCTGCCAGTCGAGCGCTTTCGCGTCGCGGAACGGGTCGGCGACCACGAAGGTGCCGAGGGTGAGGTCCAGGGTGACCGCGGCGGCGGCGCCGAGGAGGACGAAGGGGTCGGCGGTGCCGACGGGATCGGTGGCGAGCAGCGTGTCGAAGCCGAGCTTCTCGACCCGCTCGGCCTGGGCGGTCCATGACGTGAGGTCCGGCGCGTAGCCGGCGACGATGCCGAAGCGGAAGGGTTTCATGCCGCCCATGGTCGTGGCCGCGGCCTTGTCACCACATCCGCTTCACGACGTCACCCGCGCGTACGCGTCCCGACGTCATCACGCCTCGATTACCTCCTGTAACGGCGGTAACAGCCGAACCGTCTGTACACACATTCGGGCAACGAGAGCGAGCGCAGACCGATGACCACCGAGGCGAACGCTGAGCAGGCACCTCCACCAGAGCCCGTCCCGCAGCCCCGGCGGCGGAGCCGCAAACCGCTGCTCTTCGTCATTGCCGGCGTCGTCGCCGCCACGGTCGCCGCTGTTCTGATCGTAGTGTTCACGGTGTCAAACAGCACCTCGATCAACGGCACCCTGACCTTGCTGTGCGACATGCAGTGCACAAAATCCACTGCCGACGGATACGACGGCTATGCCGACCTCCACGACGGTTCGCAGGCCACCCTCGTGGACGAGAGCGGTCGAGTCGTAGCCACCACGGAGCTGCGCCGGACACCCGGTGAGCAGACGAAGATCGTCGACGGCATGTGGGTCCGTACGTTCACTTTCACGTTCACTGACGTGCCGGGCGCAGACCGCTATGGCGTGCACGTCGGCAACGGCAATCGAGGCACGTTGTGGAAGGACGCAGCGGAGGCCGAGCGCTTGGGATTCCAGCTGTCGCTCGGTAGCTAGCGCAGGGTGACCGACAGCGCTTGCGCGATCTCCTTGCCGATGGCGTGCGTGGCGGCGTCCGGCGGCGACCCCACCTTCACCACCATCGGTCCCCCGAACGGCTGGCGTTCGACGACCTCGATGCGTTCGCCCAGGTTGATCGCGTGTTCCGTCAGGTATCGCAGCAGCTCCGGGTCGGTGTCCCAGACCCGGACGATCTCGCCGACCGCGCCCGGCTGGAGGTCGTCCAGGATGCGGACCGGGAGTTCCTCGACGCTGCCGTCCGGCGCCGGGATCGGGTCGCCGTGGGGGTCGCGGACCGGGTTGCCCAGCTTCGCCGCGATGCGCGCGACCAGCCTGTCCGACACCGCGTGCTCGAGCGCGTCGGCCTCCGCGTGGACCTCGTCCCACGTGTAGCCGAGCTCCGAAACCAGGTACGTCTCGATCAGCCGGTGCCGCCGCAGCACCGACCGCGCCAGGAGCCTGCCGTCGGCCGTCAGCTCGATGCCGCGGTACGGCACGTGGGTGACCAGGCCGAGCTGGGACAGCTTCGTGACCATCCCCGACGCCGAGGACGGGCTGACCTCGAGCCGGCCGGCGAGTGACGCGTTGGTGACCGCCTCACCCCGCTCGACCAGGCCGTAGATCACCCGGACGTAGTCCTCGACCGACGAAGACCGCCGAACCGAACCATCTCCCATACCGCATACGATACGGGGCCGGGTACTTTCTCGTGAAAGTTCACGGCCGCCAGCGGTAGCGGATCCAGCCGGGGACCGGTTCCGCGCCGAGCTGCGCGTAGAACGCCTCGCCCTTTTCGTTGCCCTCCTGCATGTCCCACTCGACGCGGCCGGTCGTGCGGTTGCGCAGCTCGTCCAGCAGCTCGCCGCCGAGCCCGTGGCGGCGGTAGGCGGGCCGGACGAACAGGTCGTCCAGCCAGATCCCCGGCCGCGCCTCCCAGGTGGAGAAGTTCCAGCTGCAGAAGGCGAAGCCGGCGACCGTGCCGGGCTCGCCGGGCGGGGTCGCGATCAGCACCCACGCCTTCGGGTCCGGCCCGAACAGGTGACCGCTCATCTCCGCGCGGTCGAGCTTCAGGTCGTGGTTGTCCTCGTAGACGGCGTGCTCCTCGATGAGCGCGCAGATCTCTTCGATGTCTTCGAAGACGGCGTCGCGGACGGGCATCTCGCCTCCCGGTTTTGTCGGTGGTGGTCGTTACTGTCGGGCTCGGAGGTGGTCGATGTCACCAGAGGAGAAGTTCGAGGTCCTGGTCGACGAGTTCACCGGACGTCCGGGCATCACGCCACCCGGCGCGACCGGTGGGTTCGGGCGCACGGCGCTGCGTGCGCACGGCCGGATCTTCGCCATGTTCGTCCGCGGGCAGCTGGTGCTGAAGCTGCCCCGGGCGAGGGTCGACGAACTGGTCGAAGGCGGGCACGGGGTGCGTTTCGACGCCAACAAGGGCACCCCGATGAAGGAGTGGCTGGCCCTGGACGCCGGGTCGCCGCAACCGTGGTCCGCGCTGACCGAAGAAGCACTCGAGTTCGCAGGAAGGAAGTGAGTCATCAGGCTTGGTAACGCAGTTCACCGCCGACGGCGGTGCCTTGCACGCTGAGTTCTCCGGAAGCGAGGCCGTCCAAAGCGGACTCGTCCAGGGGCGAACCGGACAGCACGGCGAAGTCGGCGAGCTTCCCGGGCTCGAGCGTGCCCAGGTCACGCTCGGCGAAGGTCGCGTACGCCGAACCGTACGTGTACGCGCGCAACGCCTGCTCCGGCGTCAGCGCCTCTTCGGGTGCGAAGGGTGCCCCGGACGCCGTGCGCCGACGCACCATGTCGGCCAGCGCGAGCAGCGGCGCGCCGTTCACGACCGGGCGGTCCGAAGACGCGGGAAGCACGCAACCCGCGTCGAGGACGCTTCGCAGGCGGTAGCACCAAGGGACGCGTGACTCGCCGAGCGCGGCGCGCATGCCGTCGCCGAGCTCGTTGACGAACCGTCCCTGCGGCGACGGGATGATGCCGAGCGAGGCGAGCCGGGACAGCTCCGCGGGCTGGAGCACCGCGCAGTGCTCGATGCGGTGCCGGTGGTCCGTACGCGGCGAAGCGGCCAACGCGGCTTCGTAGGCGTCGAGGACGACGGTGACCGCGCGGTCACCGATCGCGTGCGTCGCGATCTGCCAGCCTGCCTCGTGGGCGCGGCGGATCGTGCGGGTCAGCTCGTCCTCGGGCACCTGGAAGTAGCCGCGGTTGTCCGGCTCTCCGTCGAACGGGTCGTGCATCGCGCAGGTGCGCCCGACCAGGGAGCCGTCGGCGAACAACTTCATCGGGCCGATGCGCAGCCACTCGTCGCCGAGGCCGGTGCGCAGGCCGAGGTCGAGGCCGAAGCCGGCGTCGTCGGGCAGGTCGTGCAGCACGCTCGCGGCGACCATCACCGTGCTGCGCACGCGCAGCACGCCGCGGTCGCGCGCCTCCTGGTAGGCGGCCAGTTCGGCGGGTGTCTCGCCGACCAGGCCGCCGCCGATGCCGGCCTCCTGGACGCTGGTGATGCCCTCGGCCAGGTACCGCTCGGACGCCCGCTCGAGCCCGCGCACGACCTGCGCGACCGGCGTCGGGTACGTCAGCGGCCGCAGCAGTAGCTGGGCCTGCTCGCGCAGCAGGCCGGTCGGTGAGCCGTCGGGGTCGTGCACGACGTCGCCGCCGACCGGGACGTGCGCCAGGTCGAGCTGGTCGAGCACGGCCGAGTTGACCACGGTCATGTGCCCGGACGTGTGCTTGAGCCGCACGAGCATCCCCGGCGCGGCGCGATCGAGGCCGTGCCGGTCGGGGTGGCCGCCCACGAGCTTGTTCTGGTCGTACCCGCTCCCGACCACCCAGCTCCCGGGCGGCAGCGTCGCAGCCCGCGCGGCGACGGCGTCGTAGACCTCCTCGACGCTCCGGCAGTCGCTCAGCGGGACGTCGTCGAGGCCCATGCCGAACCACGCCATGTGGTTGTGGGCGTCGTGGAAGCCGGGCACGACGAAGCCGCCGGCGAGGTCGACCCGCGAACGCGCGGAAAGCGCGAGAGCGTCGTCCCCCAGCGCGACGACCCGGCCGTGCAGGACGGCGAGTGCGCTGGTGACGCCCGTTCCCGTCCACACCGTGGCGTTCTCGTAGACCGTGTCGACCAACATGAGTCCCGAGGCTATCGATCGATCGATCGAACGTCTAGCATCGCCCTCATGCCCACCGTGGAGTTCGCCGTCGAGGACGGCATCGCGCAGATCCGGCTGAACCGGCCCGAGCGGCTGAACGCGGTCGCCGCCGTCCTGGTCGACGACTTCCTCGCCGCCCTCGACGCGGCCGCGCGCAGCGACGCCCGCGTCGTCGTGCTGTCCGGGAACGGGCGAGCCTTCTGCGCCGGCCACGACCTCAAGGAACCCACCCCACCGGGTGATTCGCGGGCGCGGCTGGACCGGCTCCAGGACGTCACGCGGCGGCTGCGCGGGCTGCGCCAGCCGGTCATCGCGGCGGTGCACGGCTACGCGATCGGCGCCGGCGCGGAGTTCGCGCTCGGCTGCGACCTGATCCTGGCCGCCGAGGACGCCGTCTTCGCGTTCCCCGAGGTCTCCCTGGGCCTGAGCGTCACCGGCGCGGCGTCGCGGCTGCTCCCCCTGCTGGTCGGGCCGCTCAAGGCGAAGGAGCTGCTGCTGCTCGGCGAGCGCTTCGACGGCCGGAAGGCCGCCGAACTGGGCATGGTCAACGCCGCCGTCCCGGCCGAGCAGCTCCAGGCCGAGGCGCTGAGCTGGGCGAAGCGGATCGCCGAGCACCCGCCGGCCGCTGCCGCCATGGCGAAGCGGGTCCTCGACGCAAGCACCGACCTCGAGCCCGCCCTGGAACTCGAGGTCAGCCACGCCCTGATCACCGAGCACTCGGCCGCGGTCGCCGCATCCACCGAAGCCTTCCGGAGCCGGGCGTGACGCCGCTGGCCGAGATCGGCACCCTCGCGCAACTCGTCACGCGGGCCGCCGCGCTGTGGCCGGAGCGCACGGCCTGGGTGTTCGATCACCTGGACGAGAAATTCACGTTCGCCGAGGTCGACCGCGAAAGCTCCCGGATCGCCGCGGCACTGGCCGAGCGCGGCATCGGCCCCGGCGACCGGGTCGCCGTCATGCTGCGCAACCAGCCGGAGTTCCCGCTGACCTGGCTCGCGCTGGCGAAGATCGGCGCCCAGCTGGTCCCGGTCAACACGAACTACCAGGAGTTCGACGGCGCCCACGTCCTCCGGCACTCCGGCGCGAAGCTGGTCGTCGCCGCGCCGGAATTCACCGGGCTCCTCGGCCGGATCGGCCTGACCGAAGTCGTCACGCCGGACGTCCTGGAAACCGACGCCGAGCCGCCGGAATTCACCCCGGTGCCCGAACTGCCGGTCAACATCCAGTACACCTCCGGCACCACCGGCGCGCCCAAGGGGTGCGTCCTGCCGAACCGCTACTGGACCACCCTCGCGGTGAGCCTGGCCACCGACTTCCCGGCCGTCGGGGAGGAGGACATCATCCTGACCGCGCAGCCGTTCCACTACATCGATCCACAGTGGAATGTCGCGTTGGGACTCGCGGGCGGCGCCACCCTCGTCGTGCTGGACCGCTTCCACCCGAGCACGTTCTGGGCGAAGGTGCGCGAGCACGGCGTCACCTGGTTCTACTGCCTCGGCCTGATGCCGACGCTGCTGCTGCGGCAGGAACCGTCCGAAGCCGACCGCGACCACCGCGTCCGCGCGATCGGCGCGTCCGCGATCCCGCACGACCTGCACGCCGAACTGGAGGCGCGCTGGGGCGTGCCGTGGTACGAGGCGTTCGGGATGACCGAAACCGGCGGCGACATCCGGATGACCGCCGCCGACCACGACGAGACCGTCGGCACCGGCTGCATCGGGCGGCCCAGCCGCGACCGCGAGGTGCTCATCGCCGGCGACGACGGGAAGCCGGTACCGCGTGGGGAAACCGGGCAGCTGCTGATCCGCGGGATCGGGCTGATGCACGGCTACCACGACGATCCGGAAGCCACGGCGAAAGCGTTCGAAAACGGCTGGTTCCACACCGGCGACCTCGCCCGGATGGACGCCGCCGGCCGCGTCTACTACGTCGGCCGCACGAAGGACATGATCCGCCGCAGTGGCGAGAACGTCTCCGCCGACGAGGTCGAGCGCGCCCTGCTGCTGCACCCGGCGGTGCGGCTGGCGGCGGTCGTCGCGGTGCCCGACGAGCTGCGCGGCGAGGAGATCAAGGCGTACGTCGTCTGCGACGGCGACCGCCCGGAGCCCGCCGAGCTCGCCGCGTTCTGCGCCGGAAAACTGGCCTACTTCAAGGTTCCCCGGTTCTGGGCGTTCGCCGACGAGCTGCCGATGACGCCGTCGGAGCGGGTCGCCAAGGGCGAGCTGCGGAAGGTGGCCGACCCGCGCGCCGGGTCCTGGGACGCGAAGGCCGAAGCGTGGCTGTGAGCAGCCGGGAGCGGGTCCGCGCGGCGGCGGTGAAGCTGTTCGCCGCCAAGGGCTTCCACGGCACCGGCATCCGGGATCTCGCGCAGGAGGCCGAACTCTCCTCGGCGAGCCTGTACCACTACATGGGCACCAAGGAGGATCTGCTCGCGGAGATCATGCACACCGCGCTGAACCGCCTCCTCGACGCCGCCCGCGAGGCCACCGCCGTCAGCGCCGACCCCGTGCAGCGGCTGCGGACACTGGTCGCGCTGCACGTCCTCGCGCACGCCGCCGGCCCGGCGGAAACCCGGGTGGTGGACAACGAAGTCGGTGCGCTGTCCCCGGCCGCGCGCGAACCGGTCGTGGCCCTGCGGGACACCTACGAACGGCTGTGGGCGGCGGCCATCGACGAAGGCATCGCGGCGGGCGTGTTCCGTGTGGAGCACCCGGCGGTGACCCGGCTGGCCCTGCTGGAGATGTGCAGCAGCGTCGCGAGGTGGTATTCCCCACGCGGCCCGATGGCGCTGGACCAGGTCGCCGAGCACTACGCGGAACTGGCGTCGAGGGCGCTGGGCTGCACGGCACCACCCGGCGTCCACGACTTGGCACGCTGCCGGGAAATCGTCGCGAAAGAGTGGGGCATGTCCGTTTAGCGGCGCTTTTACCTGTGTACGCCTTGCCCAGACGGCGCGGGTGGGGGACGCTCGAAGGGTGACTGAGGAAACGATCCAACTGGAACTGGACGACTCGGGTCTCGCGCCGGGCCTCCCGGCGCCGGCACACCCCCGCGATCAGGTGCAGGATGTCCCCTATCGCCCCGTCGAGTTCCGTGACGACGATCTCCCCGCGGCTCTGGAGCGCTGCGCCAAGTGGCTACGTCAGGCCCAGGAGTGGCTCGGCGAGCCGCTCGACGTCCTGGCCATTCACCTCGACTACGACGACCGTCAGGGCTCGCCGTACTACGACGTGAAGCTCCTGTGCAACGAAGAGGACCTCGCGGGCGTCCCGATCGCCATTCGCAACAAGAAGTAAGCAAGCCGAAGCGCCGTCAGGGCCGCCGGAAGGGCGGCTCTGACGGCTTCTCGCGTTCTCAGCCCAGTGCCCCGCCGACCTTGACGTGCCCCTTGAGCAGGTTGCGGGCGATCGTCCGGCGCTGGATCTCGTCGGTGCCTTCGTAGATGCGCAGCAGCCGCAGCTCGCGGTACCACCGCTCGACCGGCAGCTCGCGCGTGTACCCCATGCCGCCGTGGATCTGCAGGACGCGGTCGACGATTTCGTTGGCCTTCTGGCCGCCGTACAGCTTCGCCATCGACTGCGCGTGCCGCGAGTCCATGCCCTGGTCGACCTGCCATGCGGCGTTGAGCACCAGCCAGCGCAGCGCCTCCAGCTCCACGCCGGAGTCGGCGATCATCCACTGGATGGCCTGCCGCTCCGCGATCTTCTGGCCGAACGTCTCGCGGGTGTTGGCGTGCTCGATGGCCATCGAGATGAGCCGCTCGCACGAGCCGATCGCGCGGGCGGGCAGCAGGTAGCGGCCCTGGCCGATCCACTGCATGGCCAGCTCGAAGCCGCGGCCCTCCTCGCCGAGGATCTGCGTCTCCGGGACGCGGACGTCCTGGAAGATCAGCGACGCCGGGCCCCACTCGCCCATGGTGTCGATGTATTCGGACTTCCAGCCGGCCTCACGGTCGACGAGGAAGCAGGTGACACCGCCGTTCGCGCCCTTCTCCGGGTCGGTGATCGCGAAGACCATGGTGAAGTCGGCCTCGTTGCCGCCGGTGATGAAGGTCTTCTCGCCGTTGATGACCCAGTCGGAGCCGTCCTTACGGGCGGTGGTCCGGATGGCCTTGGCGTCCGACCCGGCGCCCGGCTCGGTGATCGCGAAGCACGACTTGCGCTCACCCGAGATGGTCGGCAGCAGGTAGGTCTGCTTCTGCTCCTCGTTGGCGTGGAACAGGATGTTGTCGGCGGCGCCGCCGAAGCGGAACGGCACGAAGGTGCGGCCCAGCTCGGCCTCCAGCAGCGCGGCCATCACGGCGGACAGGCCCATGCCGCCGTACTCCTCCGGGGTCAGCACGCCCCAGAAGCCGGACTCCTTCGCCTTGAGCTGGAGGTCCTTCAGCTCCTCGCCGGTCAGGCCGGGCTGGTGGGCGCGCTCGCGCCGCAGGACTTCCTGCTCGAGCGGGACCAGCTCCCGCTGGACGAACGTGCGGACCCAGTCGCGCACTTCCCGTTCTTCGGTGCTGAGTGAAAAGTCCATGACGTCGCTGCTCCTCCGACACTGGCTAAGCGCTTGCTTAGTCCAGGGTACCTCCTGAGTGCGGGGTAGCCCCAGACCTCGGCGGGAATTCGTGACAACGGCTCCCGGGCCCGGAAAGATCGGAGGCGTGATGGAGATCGTGGTCCGCTGGTCCTCGCCGTTGCCCGCCGAAGAGCGTTTCCTGCGCCTGCTGGACGACGTCGAGCAAGGGCGGTTCGCCGCGTACCGGCAGGACGCGGACAAGCGGCGGTTCCTCACCGGCCGCGTCCTGGCGAAGACGGTCGCGGCGGAGCGGCTGGGCGTCCCGGTCGAGTCGGTGAAGTTCGACGCGACCTGCGAAGACTGCGGCAAGCCGCACGGGCGGCCGCGGATCCCGGGCGCGGACCTGGCGTTGTCGATCTCGCACTCGGGCGAGCTGATCGGCCTTGCGGCGACGCCGTCGGTCCCGGTGGGCCTCGACGTCGAAACGACCACCCGCCGAGCCGACGAGAGCCTGATCGAGTACGCGCTGAGCCCGGCCGAGACGGCGTCGCTGGCCGGCTTGCCGGAGGAGCAGCGCGCGGCGGCGTTCTTCGTCTACTGGACCCGCAAGGAGGCGGTGATGAAGGCCACCGGCAAGGGCCTGCGCATCCCGCTGAAGAGCATCACGTTCTCGCGCCACGACGAACCGGCCCGCCTGGTCTTCTCGGCCGACGCGGCCCTGAAGCCGGCGACCACGCGCCTGGTGGACCTGAAGGCGGCGGACGGCTACCGCGCGGCCATCGCGGTGCTGACCACCGACGAGCTGTCGGTCACCGAGGAGCACTGGACCCCATAACCCCGGCCCAAAGTGCCCCAATGTGGCGTTCGGTTCGTCTGACGCACCGAACGCCACATTGGGTGCGCTGGACGCAACCAACGCCACATTGGGGCACTTGAGCGCAGCTATGTGAGCGAGTCCTCCAGGCCCATCGCGCTCAGCAACGTGCGGAACTTCGCCGTCGTCTCGTCCAGTTCCGCCTGCGGGTCCGACGCCGGCACGATGCCGCCGCCCGCGTACAGCCGCATCGAGGTCGACGCGATTTCCGCGCAGCGGATCGCCACCGCCCACTCGCCGTCGCCTGACGCGTCGACCCAGCCGGCTGCTCCCGCGTAGTAGTCGCGGTCGAACGGCTCCAGCTCCTGGACCAGCTCGCGGGCCTCGTCGGTCGGGGTGCCGCAGATCGCCGGGGTCGGGTGGAGCGCCGCCGCGAGGTCGAGGGCCGTGACGTCCGGGTCGGCCAGCTCGCCCGTGATCGGCGTGCGCAGGTGCCAGATCGCCGGCGTCGTCACCAGCTCCGGCCCCGCCGGGACGTCCAGGCTCCGGCAGAACGGACGCAGCGCCTCGACGACGTAGTCGATCACCACGGCGTGCTCCAGCTGGTCCTTGCGGGACGTCCGGAGGGCCTCGCCGTTCGCGCGGTCGACGACCGGGTCGGCCGAGCGCGGCATCGAACCGGCGTGCGGTGACGAAAACACCGTCCGGCCGGTGCGGCGCAGCAGCAGCTCGGGTGTGGCGCCGACCAGCGTCCGGCCGCCGGGCAGCTCGGCCGCGTACGTGAAGTGCCGGGGATTGCCCACGGCCAGGTTGCGCACGATGCTCTCGGCGGGGACCGGCGACGAAAACTCGAGGTCCAGCGCGCGGGCCAGGACGACTTTCCGCAGGTCACGCTGGCGAAGAGCGGCGACGGCCGCCGAGACGGCCACCATGTGCTGCGAAGGCGAGGGCACCGCTCGCACCCGCACGGGCGCCGGGAGGACCTCGCGCGGCAAGGAGGGCACCCCCGAGGACCGGTGGACGGTCCGGGGCACGACGAGGTGACCCGGCACCTTCGTGTCGGGCCCGGTGTCGAACGGCAGGACACCGGCGGCCAGCGGGGCGCCGGTCTCGGCCAGGACGCCCGGGATCACCGAGGCGAGCCGCCGGGGGTCCGTCTCCGTGACGGTCCGGAGCGTGCCCTGCGCGAGCAGTGCGCGCGAAGCCGTCGTGAAGAGGAAGTCGCCTCGCTGGTAGCGGGCGGCGAGGTCGACCGGGGTGGCCGGGTCAGGAGAACTCACCACACCAGCCTCCCAGGCGATGGGAGATCCGCGAGGGAAGTGTCGCCAGCGACACTCCCCTCGCGGTCAGCTCCTGGTGACGGGCTACTTGAGCGCGTCGATGAGCGCCTCGCGCTGGCGCTCGCCCAGGCCGGCCGCACGCCGGTCCGGGTCGATGCCGGCCTGCTCGAGCAGGGCGGCGACCTTCACCGCGCCGAGGCCGGGGACGGCCTTCAGCAGCTGGGTGACCTTCGTCTTCCCGATGGTCTTGTTCTCCTTGGCCTGCTTGAGCACCTTTTCGATGCTCTCCTTGCCGGACTTGATCGACGCGAGCAGCTCCGAACGCGCCTTGCGAGCCTCGGCGGCCTTGGCCAGGGCCTCGGCGCGCTGCTCCGGAGTCAACGTAGGCAGAGCCAACGTAGTAGTCCTTTCCTCTCAGGTCTCCGCTTTCGCGGCCGACGGCTTTTCTGTGTGCTTGCTCCCGCAAGCGCTGGCCAGCCGTCTCTTGCCACGGGCCCAGTAAACGCCACCCGCTTCACGGCCGTGCAACCGACACGCACTTATTACCCCCGGAGGTGATACCGGGCAACCCGCTCCGGCCTGCGGAAACGCTCCCAAGAAGTGCCCCGCGTGGCCTCACTCACCCGGAAGTGGAGCCTCCGTTACGCGCTGTTCTCGTGCACATTTCCTTGCACATAAGGAAAATCAGAAAAACTGATGATCTTGATCATCGTCCGGTCGTCGCCCGATCGCGCGATGACCGTGACCGAACGGAGCCGTTGTTGACCATGTCCGCTTCACCCGATCCGCACTAGAGTCGGCGCAACCCCAGTTCACCGGCGAACGACCCCCCGGGAGCGACCATGTTGAGCACCATGCAGGACGGCCAGCTGTCGCTGGCGAACCTGCTCCGTCACGGCACATCGGTGCACTCGGCGAGCGAAGTCATCACCTGGACCGGTTCAGAAGCCCGTCGCGAGAGCTACGGCGACCTCGGCCGGCACGCCGCCCGGCTCGCGAACGCGCTCCGGAGCCTCGGCGTGACAGGCGACCAGCGTGTCGGCACGTTCATGTGGAACAACGCCGAGCACATGGCCGCCTACCTGGCCGTCCCGGCGATGGGCGCCGTCCTGCACACCCTGAACATCCGGCTGTTCCCGGAGCAGCTCGTGTTCGTCGCCAACCACGCCGAAGACCACGTCGTCATCGTCGACGGCACGCTCGTCCCCCTGCTGGCGAAGCAGCTGCCGCAGTTCAAGACGGTCCGGCACGTCATCGTGGCGAACGGCGACGCCGCGTCCCTGGAAGCACCCGACGGCGTCGAGGTGCACTCCTACGCCGAGCTGCTGGCCGCCCAGCCCGACACCTTCGACTGGCCGGACGTCGACGAGCGCTCGGCCGCCGCGATGTGTTACACCTCGGGCACGACGGGTGACCCCAAGGGCGTCGCCTACTCGCACCGGTCGATCTGGCTGCACTCGATGCAGGTCTGCATGACCGACAGCATGAAGCTCGCCCAGCAGGACAAGGCCCTGGCCATCGTGCCGATGTTCCACGCGATGGCGTGGGGCCTGCCGTACGCGTCGCTGATGGTCGGCGCGTCACTGCTGATGCCGGACCGGTTCCTCCAGCCGGCGCCGATCTCGGCGATGCTGGCCGCCGAGAAGCCGACGTTCGCCGGCGCGGTGCCGACCGTCTGGCAGGGCCTGCTCGCCCACCTCGAAGCGCACCCGCAGGACATCTCGCACCTGCGCGAGGTCGTCGTCGGCGGGTCGGCGGTGCCGCCGTCGCTGATGCACGCGTTCCAGGAGCGGCACAACGTCCCCATCCTGCACGCCTGGGGCATGACCGAGACGTCGCCGCTGGGCAGCGTCGCCCGGCCGCCGGCGTCCGCGACCGGCGAGGACATCTGGAAGTACCGCTACACGCAGGGCCGCTTCCCGGCGTCGGTGCGGGCGCGGCTGATCGACGACGACGGCGCGGTGCTGCCGTGGGACAACGAGGCCGTCGGCGAGCTCGAGGTCCAAGGTCCGTGGATCGCGGCGTCCTACTACGGCGGCGCAGATGTCGACCCGGAGAAGTTCCACGACGGCTGGCTGCGCACCGGCGACGTCGGCAAGATCAGCCCGGACGGCTTCCTCACGCTGACCGACCGCGCCAAGGACGTCATCAAGTCCGGCGGCGAGTGGATCTCCTCGGTCGACCTGGAAAACCAGGTCATGGGCCACCCGGCGGTGGCCGAGGCCGCGGTCGTCGGCATCCCGGACGAGAAGTGGGACGAGCGGCCGCTGGTCGCCGTCGTGCTCAAAGAGGGCCAGAGCGTCACGCCCGAGGAGCTGCGGGACTACCTGGCCGACAAGGTCGCGAAGTGGCAGCTGCCGGAGAACTGGACGTTCGTCGACGAGGTGCCCAAGACCAGCGTCGGCAAGTTCGACAAGAAGCGGATCCGCGCGTCCTACTCCGAGGGAAAGCTCGACATCGCGCAGCTCTAACGGGGTAAATCTCCGGCGAGTCTCATGCCTCTGGCGGTCACCATAAGGGACCCTTGCGCCCTTATGGTGACCTTCAGAGCACGTCGGAGGGGTTCTGGGGATGCAGCGAAACAGGCGGAGTTTTCTCGCGCTCGCAGGGATGGGCGCGCTGGCGACGGCATGCGGGTCGAACACCGGGCGGCAGGGTGACCCGCCGCCCTCGACGGCGTACTCGGCGGGCCCGCCGCCGTCGGACACGCCGAAGGTCGCGCTCCAGCAGTGGTACCACGCGTACGGCGAGGAAGGCGTCCAGGACGCCGTCAAGCGGTACGCCGCGACCTACCCCGGCGCGACCGTGAACGTCCAGTGGAACCCGGGCGACTACGACTCGAAGATCGTCACCGCACTGCAGAACAGCAAGGTGCCGGACGTCTTCGAGGCGCAGGTCAAGATCGACTGGGTGCGCCAGAACCAGGTCGTCCCGCTCGACGACGTCATCGCACCGGTGAAGGGCGACTTCAGCCCGGCCGTGCTGGCCGCGCAGACCGTCGAGGGCAAGGTCTACGGCATCCCGCAGGCCACCGACACGCAGGTGCTCTTCTACCGCAAGAGCCTGCTGCAGGCCGCGGGCGTGCAGCCGCCGCAGACGGTCGACGAGCTGGTCGACGCGGCCGGGAAGCTCACGAAAGACGGCATCAAAGGCTTCTTCGCGGGCAACGACGGCGGCGTCGGCGTGCTCACCGGGCCGCTGCTGTGGTCGGCCGGCCTCGACTACCTGAAGAACGGCAACCGCGAGGTCGGTTTCGACGACCCTCGCGCGGCGACCGCCCTGGCGAAGCTGCACACGCTGAACGCCAACGGTTCCTTGCTGCTGGGCGCGCCTTCGGACTGGTCCGACCCGGGCGCGTTCATCGACGGGCTCACCGCGATGCAGTGGACCGGGCTGTGGAACGTGCCGAAGATCCGCGACGCGTTCGACGACGACTTCGGCGTGCTGCCGTTCCCGCGTCTCGACGGCAGCGGGGCGCCGTCGGTGCCGGTCGGCGCGTACGGCGCGATGGTCAACGCCAAGAGCGCGCACGTCGCCGAGGCCAAGGCGTTCGTGAAGTGGCTGTGGATCGACAACACGGCCGACCAGCTGGAGTTCGCGACGAAGTTCGGTTTCCACGTCCCGGCGCGCCAGAGCCTGATCGACCGCGCGGACACCCTCAAGTCGGGGCCGGCCGCCGACGTCGCCCGGTTCGTCAAGGAGAACAGCCACCTGGTCGGCGGTCCGGTGTGGACACAGCAGTCGAACGCGGCGTTGTCCGACGCGGTCGCGAAGATCGCGAAGGACGGGGCCGACCCCGTCGAGCAGGTCAAAACGGCGGTCGAGGTCGCGAAAGCCGAGTTGAAGCGCCTGTTCGGATGAAGCGGCGCGACGCGCGCGCGTTCTGGCTGTTCGTCGGGCCTTTTCTGCTGGGCCTGGCGATCTTCGCGTACCTGCCGATCGGGTGGAGCGCGTATCTGTCCTTCTTCGACGCGCGCAACACGGTCACGCCGACGCGGTTCGTCGGGCTGGACAACTACGCGCACATGCTCACCGACGAGCCGTTCCTGTCGAGCCTGGGCACGTTCAGCGTGTTCGCGCTGTTCATCGTGCCGCTGACGTTCGTCTTGTCATTAGCGCTGGCACTCGGCGTCCACCAGCTGCGGTTCGCGCGGGCGTTCTTCCGGTCGGTGTTCTTCCTGCCGTTCGCCTGCTCGTACGTGGTGGCGTCACTGATCTGGAAGACGTCGTTGTTCTCGGGTGTCCGATATGGACTGGCGAACACCGTGCTGTCGGTGTTCGGTGTGGACCCGGTGGCGTGGACGGGAACGGTGCACCCGCCGCTGTACTGGGTGGTGCTGGTGACGGCGCGGCTGTGGTTGCAGCTGGGGTTCTACATGATCCTCTTCGTCGCGGCACTGCAGCGGATCCCGGCCCAGCTGTACGAAGCGGCGTGGCTCGACGGCGCCAAGCCGGGGTGGCAGGTGTTCCGGTACATCACGCTGCCGCAGCTGCGGGCGACGGCGGTCGCTGTGCTGCTGCTGAACCTGATCAACGCGTACCAGGCGTTCGACGAGTTCTACAACATCATGGGCGACGCCCGCGGCTACCCGCCGTTCGCGCGGCCGCCGCTGGTCTACCTGTACTACACGTCGCTCGGCTCGGGCGGCCAGGACCTCGGCCGCGGCAGTGCCGGCGCGGTGATCCTGGCGCTGCTCATCGCCTTGGTGACCCTGTTGCAGGGCCGGGTGTTCCGCTTCGGACGGCCGTCATGAAGGCATTCCTCCGCTGGGCTTCGCTGGTGGTCGCGGCAGTGCTCTTCCTGCTGCCCTTCTACCTGCTGTTGCGCAACGGCCTGGCGTCCCGCGCGGAAATCGTTTCTCCACAGTGGACGTTCTTCCCGGTCACTGTGCACTGGGAGAACTTCTCCCGCCTGTTCTCGCTGCCGGACGTGCCGTTCGCCCGCAGCTTGCTGAACTCCGCACTGGTCGCGACCCTGCAGACGACCGGCCTGCTGGTGGTCTGTTCCCTGGCGGGCTACGGCCTGGCCCGGATCCCGTACCGGCATGCCAAGATCGTGTTCTACGCGGTGCTGGCGACGCTGATGATCCCGACGTCGGTGACGTTCGTGCCGAGCTTCGTGGTGGTCTCGTCACTGGGCTGGCTGTCGGACTTCCGCGGCCTGGTGATCCCCGGGCTGTTCAGCGCGTTCAGCGTGTTCCTGTTCCGCCAGTACTTCTCGGACTTCCCGCGCGAGCTGGAGGAGGCGGGCCGGGTGGACGGGCTCAGCCGCTGGGGTGTGTTCTGGCGGATCGTGGTGCCGAACTCGAAGGGTTTCTTCGCGGCGATCGCGGTGATCACGGTGATCGGCAGCTGGAACGCGTTCTTGTGGCCGCTGATCATCGCCCAGTCACCGGACTCGTGGACGGTCCAGGTGGCGCTGTCGGGCTTGCTGACGGCCCAGAACCCCCAGCTGAACCTGCTGTTCCTGGCGGCGGCGGTGTCCATCCTGCCGATCGTGCTGCTGTTCGCGTTCCTGCAGCGGTACCTCGTCCGCGGAGTGACGGAGTCCGGTTTGGGCGGGTCGTAACACGCGGCGGACGAGCGCCGACTTCGGGAGGTCTCGAAGGAAGCAGGTGCCCCATGACCACGCCCGGTCCCTACCCGCCCGTGCACCCGGAAGAGCCCGGGGCGCACACGCCCGCCCCGGTCCAGCCGGGATGGCAGCCTCAGCAGTATCCGGTGTCCGGCCCCCTGCCCGCGCAGCCGTATGCGGCGGTTCCGGTGCCGTACCCGATGCTGCGCACCAGTGGGCTCTGCGTCGCGGGCATGGTGGTCGGAATCTTGGCCTTGCTGGGTTTCTGGATCCCGTTCGGCGACGTGCTCATGGGGCTGCTCGCGATCGGCCTCTCGTGGGCCGGGATGACCCAGGCCGCCAAGCCGGGGTTCACCGGCCGCGGCATGGGCATCGCCGGCTTGATCTGCGGCATCCTGGCGATCATCCCGGCCATCGTGGTGATGGCGCTGTTCTTCACCGCGGCCACGGCCGTCACCACGTGCGGTGCCTTCTGCTGAACGGTCCTCGCGGCGGAATTGACCACGACCTTCGGCGGTACACCCCACCCCGAACGCTGTGACAAGGTGGATTGAACTGTCACGGTGAATGTTTTTCACGTTCACCCCGTGTCCACCCAAGTCCGGCATGGTGCCGGTCAACCGAGAAGACTGGGGAGCGAACAACCATGGCCGAACTCACCCGTCGCACCTTCGCCACCGCGGGCGCCGCCGGGATCGGGCTCCTGCTGTGCACGCCCACCGCCAACGCCCTCGACCGCGCCCTGCGACTCACCGCCGCGCGATCGGTGACCACCCTGGGCACCACGCTCGACCAGGTCGCCACCCCCGTCAGCGCCGGCAGCCAGTACACCCGCCTCCAGAGCGGGCCCGGCTGGCCGCTGGTCGTCCGGAGCGATCTCGCCTCCCCGAAGGCCGGCCGCGACGACCGGCGCCGGGCCCTCAGCTCCTTCGTGCAGTTCACCGACCTGCACATCACCGACGCCGAAAGCCCCGCGCGCTTCGAGTACCTGCACCCCTTCATCGGCTCCGCGCACCGGCCGCAGGAGGTGCTCGGCACCGTCGCCACCAGCGCGCTCGTGGAACGCGTCAACAGCGTGCGGCAGGGCCCGTTCACAGGGCGGCCGTTCGACCTCATGGTCACCACCGGCGACAACACCGACAACCACGAGCTGATCGAGCTCGACTGGTTCCTCAAGGTCCTCAACGGCGGCAGCGTCACGCCGAACTCCGGCGACCCGAACGCCTACGAGGGCGTCCAGAGCTCCGGCAACCACGAGTTCTGGAACCCGGCCACCCCCGGCCAGGACGCCTACACCGCCAAGGGCTTCCCGCAGATCCCGGGCCTGCTCGAAGCGGCGACGAAGACCTTCACCGCGCCGGGCCTCGACGTGCCGTGGTTCTGCACCTTCGGCAACCACGACGACAGCGTCGTCGGCTCGCTGCCGGCGCAGATCCCCGGCATCGACGCCTGGTACACCGGGAAGTACAAGGTCATCGGCAAGGACGAGGCCACCGCGAAGAAGCTCGCCGACGCCATCACCAGCGGCTCGAGCGTCCCGGTGTCCGAGCTGTTCGGCGGCGGAGGCACCATCCGCGAGGTCACCCCGGACGCGCGGCGCCGCCCGTTCAGCACCGGCGAGTTCGTGCGCGCGCACCTCGACGCCGCCAACACCGGCCCCGGTCCCGTCGGGCACGGCTTCACCAGCGCCAACGCCGACGGCCAGAACGTCTACTACACCTTCCGGATCGCACCGGGCGTCACCGGGATCAGCCTCGACACCACCACCGACGCCGGGTTCGCCGACGGCTCGATCGGCCTCGCGCAGTACAGCTGGGTCGAGTCGACGCTCAAGCGGGGCAGCTCCACCTACTACGACTTCTTCGGCCGCAAGGTCACCCACGCCGTCAGCGACGAGCTGTTCATCCTCTTCAGCCACCACACCAGCGGCTCGATGGGCAACCTGCTGCCCGACTCGCGCCACCTGCTCGACCCGCGGCTGGACGGCAACGCGTTCGTCGCGCTGCTCAAGCGGTTCCCGAACGTGCTGGCCTGGGTCAACGGCCACACGCACCTCAACAAGATCACCCCGCACGCCGGGAACACCCCGCAGCAGGGGTTCTGGGAGATCAACACCGCGTCGCACGTCGACTTCCCGCAGCACGCCCGGATCGTGGAGGTCGCCGACAACGCCGACGGCACGTTGTCGCTGTTCACGACGCTGATCGAGGCGGAAGCACCGTACGCCGTGGACTACGGCACGCGGACGCCGCAAGCGCTTGCGTCGCTGTACCGCGAACTTTCCTACAACGACATCCACGTCAACCTCGGCCGGGTCGGCGCGGCCGAGGACCACAACACGGAACTGCTGCTGGTGAACCCGCTGAGCTGAGTTTGCGGCACAGTGGGCGCATGACCGATCTCGAGGGCACCCAGCTGTTCCACCGCTCGATGCCGTTCTCCGAACGCCTCGGCGTCGAGGTCCTGGAGCACGGGCCCGCGCTCGTCCGCAGCCGGCTGAAGTGGGACGAGAGCCTCTGCACGCTCGGCGGCGCGCTGCACGGGGGCGCGCTCATGGCGCTGGCCGACTCGACCGGCGCCGTGTGCGCGTTCCTCAACCTCCCGGAGGGCGGACAGGGCACCACGACCGTCGAATCGAAGACGAACTTCCTGCGCGCGGTACGTTCGGGCTACGCCGTTGCGTCGTCCAGACCACTGCACGCCGGGCGCAAGTTCGTCGTGGTGGAGACCGAAATCCACGACGACGACGGCAAGTTGGTCGCGAAAGTGACACAGACACAGGCCGTCCTGTAGGTACCTGTTTACATACCCGGCCGAACCGGCGAAAATCCCTGCCTACTGGGTGGGTCTATCAGGGAGCCGGGATGCGGGTACGCGAGTTGTTCACCTTATTGTCAGTGGTCGTGTTGACCGCGGTAACCACGCAAGCCGCCGACGCCGCACAGACGGGACCCGCCCGGCCCGGCGACGACGAGGCGATCGACTACCACGAATGGACCGGCGGCCGCTTCCACGAAGGCGGCTTCGCCGGCGTCGGCCTGACCCGGGACGGCCTGCGCATCACGCACCCGATCGGCACGGTGGAGCACACCGAGCCGGAGCTCGGCACGACGAAGACGTACGAGTACGGCCAGTGGACGTCGCCGTCGTACCGCCACGGTTTCGGCGCGACGCAGCTCGTGGCGTCGTGGAACGCGCGCACGCCGTCGAAGACCTGGCTGCAGGTCGAGGCGCAGGGCCAGACGTCGGCGGGCGCCGAAACCGCGTGGTACGTGATGGGCCGCTGGGCCAGCGGCGACACGGACATCCTGCGCACCAGCGTCGACGGCCAGGACGACGCGAACGCCACGGTGGACGTCGACACGCTGGAGATGAAGACCGGTGTCACGCTGAAGTCGTACAAGCTGCGGATCAGCCTCTACCGCGAAGCCGGATCGGGCGCGACGCCGTCGGTGACGCTGCTGGGCGCGATGACCTCGGCCGTGCCGGACCGGTTCGAGGTGCAGCCGACGAAGCCGGGGCGCGCCACCGGGATCGAGCTGAAGGTGCCGGCGTACGCGCAGAACCTCCACAAGGGACAGTTCCCGCAGTACGGCGGGGGCGGCGAGGCGTGGTGCAGCCCGACGTCGACCGAGATGGTGGCCGAGTACTGGGGCAAGAAGCCGTCGGCCGAAGAGATGTCGTGGATCCCGGCGGGCTACGTCGACCCGCAGGTGGCGTTCGCGGCGCGGTCCACCTACGACCACGCCTACGACGGCACCGGGAACTGGCCGTTCAACACCGCTTACGCGGCCTCGCGCGGCCTGCGGGGCCACATCACGCGGCTGCACTCGCTGAACGAGCTGGAGAACTACATCGCCCACGGCATCCCGGTGATCACGTCGCAGTCGTTCCTGGCTTCGGAGCTCGACGGCGCCGGGTACGGGACCTCGGGGCACATCATGGTCGTCGTCGGGTTCACCAAGGACGGCGACGTGATCGCGAACGACCCGGCGACGAGCAGCGACGCCACGGTGCGCAACGTCTACAAGCGCGACCAGTTCGAGAAGATCTGGCAGCGCACCAAGCGCTACCGCGCGGACGGCACCGTGGCGAGCGGCCCCGGCGGCGTCGCGTACATCATCACCCCGGCCTGAAGGCCGTGAAGGCCTCCTTACCGGCCATAAGAGCCGGTAAGGAGGCCTTCACGGACCATCACCAGGTCTTGCCGGCCTGCTCGCGGATCGCGCGGTTGATCCGGTTGAAGAAGCCGGTGAGCGCGATGTGCGTGACGATCGCGGACAGCTGCTTCTCGTCGAAGTGCGCGGCCGCGGCCGCCCAGATCTCGTCGGTCACGCCGGGCTGGCCGTCCTGGATCCGCGTGGCGGCTTCGGTCAGCTCCAGCGCGGCCCGCTCCGGCTCGGTGAAGAACGGCGTCTCGCGCCAGGTGACGACGCTGTGCAGCCGATCGTCGGTTTCGCCCTGCTTCTTCGCCGCCTGGACGCCCGCGTAGGTGCACGGGGCGCAGCCGTTGATCTGGCTGGCCCGCAGGTGGACCAGCTCGAGCAGCAGCGGATCGACGCCGGCGCCGTGCACCACCTTGAACAGCTGCTGGACCGCGCCGGTCACGTCCGGATCGCTCCGGGTCTTCAGCCGTGGTTCCATCGTTCCTCCATCGGTTACCTGTGGCCCTCCGGGCCCGTCATGTCCACGACGGAGCGGAACCGAGGAAGGTAACGACATGCCCGACACGCTGGCCGAGACGTTCGAAGCGCAGCGCGACCGCCTGCGCGCGGTGGCCCACCGCGTGCTGGGCTCGGCCGCCGACGCCGAAGACGTGGTCCAGGAGGCGTGGCTGCGCCTCTCGCGCCAGGACGCGGCGGAGATCCACAACCTCGAAGGCTGGCTGACGACGGTGGTCGGCCGGATCAGTCTCGACGTGCTGCGCTCGCGCCGGGCGCGTCCCGAGGCGCCGTACGACGAGGTCGTCGTGGAGGTCGACGACGGCACCGCGCCGGAGGAGGACGTGGCCCTCGCCGACTCGGTGGGGCTGGCGCTGCTCGTGGTCCTGGAGACGCTGGGCCCGAACGAGCGGCTGGCGTTCGTGCTGCACGACCTGTTCGCGGTGCCGTTCGAGGAGATCGGCCGCATCCTCGGCAAGTCCGCCGGCGCGACCAAGATGCTCGCCAGCCGCGCCCGCCGGAAGGTCCGCACCCCGGCGCCTCCGGCACCGGCCGGTCGGGAGCAGCGAGAGGTCGTCCAGGCCTTCCTGACGGCAGCCCGCGACGGCGACTTCGAGGAGCTGCTGCGCATCCTCGACCCCGACGTGCGCCTGACGGTGGACACCCCGGACGGCGTGGTGGTGGTCCTCGGCGCGACGAACGTCGCGGCCGGCGCCCGCATCGGCGCGGCCGCGGGCGGCCGCGCGGTCCTCGTCGGCGGCTTGCCGGGCGTCGTGGCCTGGCACGCGGACGGCACCCCGATGTCGGTGGTGGCGTTCACGGTGGTCGACGGCCGGATCGTGAGCATCGCGTCGGTGGCCGACCCGGCGAAGCTCGCGTCGATGACCCTGCCGGAGCCGCCCGAAACTGCCGGTCCCTCCCGATAAGCTGGAAACCGGGGGCCGGAGGCCCACTCACCCAAGTCCGCCCGCCGAGTTGCGCAGGGCGCACCATGTTGCGCATTAACCACCCATGCGGATCTCGCCATACCCGCGCCATCCGTGGCAAGCTGCGGGCAGAGCCAGCAGCCGGAAGGTGGATTCGCATGCCGTACGAGGTCCAGGGGGTCGTTTCGCGGGCGAAGGGCGAGCCCGTCTCGCTGGAGACCGTCCTGGTTCCCGATCCCGGGCCCGGTGAGGCCGTCGTGAACGTCCAGGCCTGCGGGGTCTGCCACACCGACCTGCACTACCGCGAGGGCGGGATCAACGACGAGTTCCCGTTCCTGCTCGGCCACGAGGCCGCCGGCGTCGTCGAGGCGGTCGGCGAGGGCGTCACCGATCTCGAGCCGGGCGACTACGTCATCCTCAACTGGCGCGCGGTCTGTGGCACCTGCCGGGCCTGCAAGCGCGGCAAGCCGTGGTACTGCTTCTCGACGTTCAACGCCGCCCAGCCGATGACGCTCACCGACGGCACCAAGCTGTCGCCCGCCCTCGGCATCGGCGCCTTCCTCGAGAAGACGCTCGTCCACAGCGGACAGTGCACGAAAGTCGACAAGACGGCCGAGCCCGCCGTCGCCGGGCTGCTCGGCTGCGGGGTCATGGCCGGGCTGGGCGCGGCGATCAACACCGGCGCCGTCACCCGCGGCGACTCGGTCGCCGTCATCGGCTGCGGTGGCGTCGGTGACGCCGCCATCGCGGGCGCGAAGCTGGCCGGCGCCACCACGATCGTCGCGATCGACATGGACGACCGGAAGCTGGAGTGGGCCAAGGACTTCGGCGCCACCCACACCGTCAACAGCCGGGGCCTGGCCGAAAACCAGGTCGTCGAGGCCATGCAGGACGCCACCAGCGGATTCGGCCCCGACGTCGTGATCGACGCCGTCGGCCGGCCGGAGACCTGGCGGCAGGCCTTCTACGGGCGTGACCTCGCCGGCACGGTCGTCCTCGTCGGCGTCCCGACGCCCGAGATGCGGCTGAACGACCTGCCGCTGATCGACTTCTTCTCGCGCGGTGGTTCGCTGAAGTCGTCGTGGTACGGCGACTGCCTGCCGAGCCGCGACTTCCCGATGCTCGTCGACCTCTACCTGCAGGGCCGGCTGCCGCTCGACAAGTTCGTCACCGAGCGGATCGGCGTCGACGGCGTCGAGCAGGCCTTCGAGCGCATGCACCACGGTGACGTCCTGCGCAGCGTGGTGACGTTCTGATTCTCTTCGCCGACGCGGACTACCCGGCCGACCCCTACCCGGGGACCCGGCCGGGCTTCTCCTTCGTGCACGAAAACGGCGCCGGCCACCCGCTGGAGACGGCCCCGGAAGGCTGGCGTGACCGGCAGGCCGTGCTCGCCTACGGCTCCAACGCGAACCCGTCGAAGATCAGCTGGATGCGCGCCGAACTGGGACTCGAGGGCCCGGTCGTGGTCGCGCACGCACGCTGCGACGGACTCGCCGCGGTGTGGGCGTCCGGCCTCCGCTTCCGCGACGGCCAGCGCCCGGCGACACTGACCGCGCTGCCCGGCGTGGAGGAACACGCCGTCTGGTTCGTGACCCCGGACCAGCTCAGGGTGCTCGACATCTGCGAAGGCCGCGGCAACCGCTACCACCTCGTCCGGCTCACCGACCCGGACATCACGCTCGAAGACGGCAGCGCGGTCACCGACGTGCTGGCCTACATCGGCGCGGTGCCGATCCGGTACCCGCTGCTGGTCGACGGCAAGCCGGTGCGCACCGCCGACGTCCCGCAGGCGCAGGCCGTCGAGCTGACCGGCGAACCGGCCGACGGCCCCGGCGTCGCGTGCACCGTCGTCACGCCGCCGGACGGGCGCACCTTCCCCTAGACCAGCTTGCCCGGGTTGAGGATGCCGGTCGGATCCACCGCGGACTTGGCCGCCCGCAACACCTCGACGCCCAGCGCGCCGATCTCCGCGCTCAGGTAGGGCGCGTGGTCGACGCCGACGGCGTGGTGGTGCGAAATCGTGCCGAGCCCGGTGATCGCCTCGCAGGCCGCCGCCTTGGCCCGCTGCCACTGACCGACCGGATCGGCGTCGTCGCGGGCCGTCAGCACCGTGAAGTACAGCGACGCGCCCGTCTCGTACGCGTGCGAAATGTGGCACATGACGATCGCCCGGCCCAGCGACGCCGTCAGAGCAGCGCGGACGTCGTCACGCAGTTCGTCCACATTGGACCAGTAGGTCGCCGTCTCCAGCGTCTCGACGCAGACACCCCGGTCCAGCAACGCGTCGCGCTGGCGGGGTCCGGCGAACCGGCCGTGCCGCCACGACTCGCCGAGCGCTTTGCCGACGCGCACCGCGCCCGCCGTCTTGAGCCGCCGTGCCGTCTCACGGCGCCGCAGCGCGACGTCGTGCGCGGTGCCTTCCCAGCCGACGATGAGGAAACACGGCCGCCGCACCCCGCGCGCGGCGAGGTAGCGGCGCAGCACCGTCGTCTTGAGCCCGGCGTTCAGCGCCAGCGACACCTCGGTCTCGTCGCCGTCGGACAGCCGCGTGACGTCGGCGAGCGCGTGGTGCTGCGCGAGGTCCCGCACCGCCTCCGCACCGGCCGTCCAGCCGGGCAGCGCGTAACCCTCGTAGCGCCGGACCGGCGGGACCGGCCGTACCCGCAGCGCGACTTCGGTGATCACACCGAGTGTTCCCTCGCTGCCGATCGCGAGCTGGCGCAGGTCCGGCCCGGCCGCGGACGCCGGCGCGACGCCGAGCTTCCACGCGCCACGAGGGGTCGCCAGCCGCACGCCGGTCACCATGTCCTCGAACCGCCCGTAGCCCGACGACGCCTGGCCGGCCGAGCGCGTCGCCGCGAACCCGCCGATCGTGGCCCGTTCGAACGACTGCGGTACGTGCCCGAGCGTCAGGCCGTGCTCGCCGAGGAGGCGCTCCGCTTCGGGACCGCGGACGCCGGCCTGCAGGACGGCGATGCGCGACTCGGCGTCGACCGACACGAGCGCGTCGAGCCGGACGA
Source organism: Amycolatopsis sp. NPDC021455 (assembly GCF_040640995.1). Taxonomy (NCBI): domain Bacteria; kingdom Bacillati; phylum Actinomycetota; class Actinomycetes; order Pseudonocardiales; family Pseudonocardiaceae; genus Amycolatopsis; species Amycolatopsis sp. NPDC021455. The sequence continues at coordinate 36,235 of NZ_JBFACT010000069.1, forward strand.
GGTCGAGCGCGATCACCGACGCCTTCTCCCCGCGCAGCGCCGCGACGCCGCCGACGACCGAAGTGCCGCCGCCGAAGGGCACGACTCCGACGTCGTGCCGGACGCAGACGTCGAGCACCGCCTGGACCTCGTCGGGGCCGGCGGGCAGCACGACCGCGTCGGGGACGGGGAAATCCGCGGACGGCGAACGGCGCCGCAGAAGGTCGAGGTAGGACAGTCCGGTCGCCCGCGCCAGCCGGGCCACGTCGTCCACCAGCACGTTTTCCGCACCGACCACTTTTGACAACGCCGCGACAGCAGATTCGTCCAGTTTCGGTGACGGTATTTCCACCGGCATTCCGGGCGCCGCTGCGGCGCCGGGGGCCACCGGACCTATACGCTGTTCAAGCCACCTGGCCGCACGCGCGGGCAGCTGGGCGGCGTCAGCGGCTTCCGCCGTCCATGACCGGCGGATGCGGTGGTCAATGAGGACGTTCACGTCTACAGTGTGACACATGGATGTGAAACGTCACACTCCCCAGACCGCGGGTTCGTCCGCGCTCGCGGACACCCGGAACCGGCAGACGGCGACCCGCGTGGCCGACGACGTGCTGCTCGACGCCGCGCGCGCGTGCGTGCTCAACGTCGGTGTGCGCCGCACCACACTCGCCGAAATCGCCCGCACCGCGCGGGTCAGCCGGATGACGGTCTACCGCCGCTTCCCCGACGTCCGCAGCGTGCTCGCCGCCCTGATGACGCGCGAGTTCAGCGGGCTGCTGCGCGCGGCCAGCGAACGCGGCGCCGAAGCCGCGAACAGCCGCGAACGCCTGGTCCTGATCGCCGCGGCCGGGATCCGCGCGCTGTCGGGCGATCCGCTGTTCCGCACCCTGCTCGACGTCGACCCCGAGCTGGTCCTGCCGTACATCGTGGAGCGGCTCGGCGCGACCCAGCAGTTCGCCGAGCAGGTGCTGCACCAGCTGCTGGAGGCCGGCCACGAGGACGGTTCGATCCGGCGGGCACCGGTCGCCGCGCAGTCGCGGTCGGTGCTGCTGGTGGTCCAGTCGTTCGCGTTCTCGCTGCGGCCGGCGACCGCGGACGTCGGCGAGCAGGCGTTGATGGCGGAGTTCGCCCACGTGCTCGACGCGGCGCTGAAGCCATGACGTCCGGCTCGCTCAACGCGCGGCGCCGCGAACGCGAGCTCGCGGCGCTGGCGTCGGGCGAGCGCGTCGACGTGGTCGTGGTCGGCGGCGGCGTCACCGGCACCGGAATCGCTTTGGACGCGGCCTCGCGCGGGTTGTCGGTGGCGCTTGTCGAAGCGCACGATCTCGCCTTCGGGACGTCACGCTGGTCTTCGAAGCTCGTGCACGGCGGCCTGCGGTACCTGGCGCACGGCGAGCTCGGCCTGGCGCACGAAAGCGCCGTGGAGCGCGGCATCCTGATGACACGCACGGCACCGCACCTCACGCGCGCGATGCCGCAGTTGTTTCCGTTGTACGCCGGCACTTCGCGGTTTCAGGAAGCGCTTGTCGCGGCCGGGCTGCGAGCCGGGGACGGCCTCCGCCGCGCAGCGCGCACGCCGTCGTCGGTACTGCCGCGGCCCCGCAAGATCCCGGCGGCCGAAGCCTTGGCGCTGGCCCCCGGCCTTTCCGCGCACGGTTTGCGCGGCGCGTTGCTGGCCTACGACGGCGCCTTGGTCGACGACGCCCGGCTGGTGATCTCGCTCGCCCGCACGGCGGCGACGTTCGGCGCTCGCATTCTCACGAGGCTTTCGGCGTCGTCGCTTTCCGCGGACCGGGTCACGGTCCGCGACGGCCTCTCGGGCGACACCCTGGACATCCACGCCCGCCAGGTGATCAACGCGACGGGCGTGTGGGCGGGAACGCTGACGGGCGCGGTGCGGTTGCGGCCGTCGCTCGGCTCGCACCTGGTGCTCGCGCCGGGAACGGTGCCGTTGGGGACGACGTCGGTGAACATCGGCGTGCCGGGCGAGACCAACCGGTTCGTCTTCCTGCTCCCCCAGCCGGACGGCCGGGTCTACTTGGGACTCACGGACGAGCCGATCTCGGGCCCGATCCCGGACGTACCAGTCGTTCCGGAGTCCGATGTGGACTTCCTTCTCTCGCTGGCGTCGTCGGTACTGGCCCGCCCCTTGACCCGCGCGGACGTCGCCGGATCGTTCGCCGGCTTGCGGCCACTGGTGGCCGGAGGCGGCCGGTCAGCGGACCTGTCCCGCAAGCACGCGGTCCTGGCCGGCACGGACGGCCTGCTGACGGTGGTCGGCGGCAAGCTGACGACGTACCGCCGGATGGCCGAGGACGCGGTCGACGCAGCCGTGCGACTGGCGGGGCTCTCGGCTTCCCCTTGCCGCACAACGCGGTTGCCGCTATTGGGCGCTTCTCCGCGTCTGTCTCTTGTGGACGCTTCACCGCGCCTGGTGGCCCGGTACGGCACGGAAGCCCCTCGCGTGGCAGCACTGGGCGAGCTGGACGCGGAGTTCGCGGCCCCGGTGGCCCCGGGAACGGAGATCACGGCGGCGGAGATCGTCTGGGCGGTCCGGAACGAGGGAGCACTGGACGTCGAGGACGTGCTGGAGCGCCGCACCCGGCTGTCGCTGATCCCCGCCGACGCCGCCGCGGCGGCTCCGCGGGTGGCGGAGCTTGTCGACAAGTCCCTCGCCGGGCTGGTCTGACCGAAAGCGGCCCCCGCCACTCCCAGGGGGGCGTCCCCAGGTCCATTCTATCGGCACCCCCCGACGAAACCCGGCGGAAAGCCGCCACTCCGGCCGGTTGTCCACATCGCAGCCACTCTGTGGACAAGCCGGACTTGATGTTCTCTTAAGTTGACGTCCTGTTGGGTTTTTGCAACAGTATGTTCATGAGTCCGGTCAGACGCGGCAAGGAGCTGCCGATCTACAACCGGCTTGCCGTGCTCCGCGCCGAGCGCGGGATGAGCAGGGCCGCGCTCGCGACCGCCGTCGAGGTCAATCCGCAGACCATCGGGGCGCTTGAGCGGGGTGACCACTATCCGAGCCTGGATCTGGCGTTCCGGATCTGCGCCGTGTTCGACCTGCCGGTCGAAGCCGTGTTCGGCCGCGAACCGTTCACGCCACTGTCCACCCAGGTCTACCGCGAGGGGGGAGCATGACCGAGCAGCAGGGCCGGCTCGCGGCCTACTGGGAACGCCAGCTCGACAAGCTGGACGAGCGCGAACAACGGCGCGCGCGGAAGCTGCCGGGCTGGCGCACGCGGAAGCGCCGCCGGACGCTGACCCTCGTCGTCGCCGCCGGGGATGCCGGGCTCATCGTGGCCGCGGCCGTCTTCAAGACCACGCCGCCCTGGGTGTTCTTCGTGCTCTGGCTGGGCGCGTTCGTCGTCGGTGGCGCCGGGTTCGTCCTGCTGCGGATCCTCACCGGGCGGATCAGCGGTGGCTTCTCGCGGCTGCTCGACGAGCGGGAACGCGAGTGGCGCCACCGCATCACGTTCATCGGCTACGAGGTCCTCGTGTACCTGATGATCGTCGCGATGTTCTACGCGATGGCGGTCGCGGACCTGCCCGAAGGAGGCTGGCGCGGCGCGATGATGCTGTCCGCGCTGCTGGTCACCGGCGCCACCATCCCGTCCATCGTGCTGGGCTGGTCGCTGCCGGACGACGACCCCGAAGACTTCGAAGAGGGGATGGGGAATGACTGAGGGGACACTGGAGATCGACGGGATCTCCAAGCGCTACGGCGCGAAAGTCGCGCTGGACGGCGTCTCGTTCGACGTCCGCGCCGGGGAGCTGTTCGGCTTCGTCGGCAGCAACGGTGCCGGCAAGACGACCACGATGCGGATCGCGCTGGGGGTCTTGGCCGCCGACGGCGGCGAGGTCCGCTTCGACGGCGCGAAGATCACGCACGAGACCCGCACGCACATCGGCTACATGCCGGAGGAACGCGGGCTGTACCCGAAGATGAAGGTCCTGGAACAGCTGGTCTACCTGGCCGAGCTGCACGGGCTGAGCACCGACGAGGCACACCGCAACGCCGAGAGCTGGATCGGCAGGCTCGGGCTGGCCGACCGCCGCAAGGACGAGGTGCAGAAGCTCAGCCTCGGCAACCAGCAGCGCGTCCAGCTGGCCGCCGCGCTGGTGCACGACCCGGCCGTGCTGGTGCTCGACGAGCCGTTCTCCGGCCTCGACCCGCTCGCGGTCGACGTCATGAGCGGCGTCCTGCGGGAGAAGGCCGCGGCGGGGGTGCCGGTGGTGTTCTCCAGCCACCAGCTCGACCTCGTCGAGCGGCTGTGCGACCGCGTCGGGATCATCCGCGGCGGCCGGATGGTGGCCGTCGGCACGGTCGCCGAACTGACCGCGGGCGCCAGCAGCAAGCTCGTCGTGACCGCCCCGGCGGCGCACTCCGGCTGGGCCGCGGGCCTGCCCGGCGTCCGCGTGCTGGAGGAGAATGGCGCCACCACCGTGCTCGACCTCGAACCGGGCGCGGACGACCAGACCGTGCTCGCCGCGGCCCTGGCGACCGGGCCCGTCACCGAGTTCAGCCGCCGTCGCCGTTCGCTGACCGAGCTGTTCCGCGATGCGGTGTCCCTGGATGTCGCAGCCGAGAAGGGGGAACCGCGATGAGGACGCTGAGTGCCCGCCGGGCCGTCTGGCTCGTGCTGAAGCGCGAGCTGAACACGCGGCTGCGGACGCGGTCGTTCGTGGTCGGCACCGCCGTACTGCTGGTGCTGCTGCTCGGTTACGTCGTGTTCCAGACGGCGCTGGCCGGTTCGTCGGACAAGAGCACGGTCGGGCTGACCGGGCAGGCGATCGGGATCGCCCGGCAGCTGCAGACCGAAGCCGCGCTCTCGGGCCGGGAGATCACCACGGTTGTCGTCACCGACCCGGCCGAGGGCCGGAAGAAGGTGGAGGACGGCGACTTCGACGCGCTCGTCTCGGGCAGCGCGGCGAAGCTGACCGCCACCTACAAGTCCTCTTTGGACGATCAGCTGCGCCGCGTGCTCGACCAGGTCGCGCAGCAGCAGGTGCTCGACGGCGTGCTGTCGTCCGCCCAGCTCGAGCCCGCCGAGGTGATGACCCGGGTCAACAGCACCCACGTGCAGGACGACGCGATCTCGCCCGAGCCCGCGGACCACACGCAGCGGCTGGTCGTCGGCCTGGTCGTGGCGTTCCTGCTGTACATGAGCATCATCACCTACGGGATGATGGTCGCCCAGGGCGTCGTCGAGGAGAAGTCGAGCCGAGTCGTGGAGATCCTCCTCGCCAGCGTGCGGCCGTGGCAGCTGTTGCTGGGCAAGGTGATCGGGCTCGGCCTGGTCGGCCTGACCCAGCTGGTCATCCTGGGCGCGGTCGGGCTGGGCGCCGCGACGGCGACCGGGGTGTTCACCCTGTCCGGCTTCGCGACCGGCGCGGTGTTGTGGGGGCTGCTCTGGTACCTGCTGGGATTCCTGTTGTACGCCACGGTCTACGGCGCGCTGGGCTCGCTGGTCTCCCGGCAGGAGGACACCCAGTCGGTCGTCGGGCCGCTCAACATCATCCTGGTCGTCGGGTTCATCGCGGGGTTCAACCTGCTGGTCCAGAACCCGGCCGGCTCGGCGACGAAGATCGTCTCGCTGATCCCCCTGCTGTCGCCGATCCTGATGCCGGCCCGCATCTCGACGGGCGCGGCGGCGGGCTGGGAGATCGCGGTGTCGCTGACGCTGACCGTCGCCTGCGTCGCGCTGCTGACCTGGGTGGGCGGCAAGATCTACGGCAACAGCGTCCTGCGGATCGGCAGCCGCATCAAGCTGTCGGAGGCCCTGCGTGGCTGAGGTGCGGGTGGCGCGGCCCGGCGATGTGCCCGCCATCAGCAGGTTCGGCGAGGTGCACGTCCGGGCGCACTACGCGCCGCTGATCGGCGCGGCCGCCGCGGCCGCGCAGGTCCGCGACTGGTGGAACGAGACGCACCTGTCGGCGGCCGTGGCGGGCGGGCTGGTGGTCGTCGCCGAGGACGGCGGGGAACTCGCCGGCGTCGGGCAACGCGGGCGCAACGGCCCCGACCACGTGGTCTACAAGCTCTACGTCCACCCTGGGCAGCGCGGCCGGGGGCTCGGCCCGCGGTTGCTCGACGCCCTCGTCGCGCGGCTGCCCGCCGACGCCGGACGGCTGTACATCGAGCACTTCGCGGCCAACGAGCGAGCCGGCGCGTTCTACGAGCGCGAGGGTTTCACCGTGGACCGGATCGAGCCGAGTGCCACCGGCGATCCCGCGCTCGCCGTCGTGTGGCGCGTCCGCCCGCTCACGACGTGATCTTTCCGTACCGCTCCAAGGACACCTGGCGCTCGTGGGCGTGGTCGACCATCGGCGCCGGGTACTCCTCGGGGCGGTCCTTCGGCTTGTGCACCGCCTTGCCCGCGACCGAGCGCAGCTCCGGCACGTACTTGCGCACGTAGTCGCCGTCCGGGTCGAACTTCTCGCCCTGGGTCGTCGGGTTGAAGACGCGGAAGTACGGCGCCGCGTCCGTGCCGCAGCCCGCCACCCACTGCCAGTTCAGCTGGTTCGAGGCCAGGTCGCCGTCCACCAGGTGCTTCATGAAGTGGCGGGCGCCCAGCCACCACGGCAGGTGCAGGTCCTTCACCAGGAAGCTCGCCACGACCATCCGCACCCGGTTGTGCATCCAGCCTTCGGCGAGCAGCTGCCGCATGCCGGCGTCGACGATCGGGTAGCCGGTCCGGCCCGCGCACCACCGCTCGAACGCTTCGCGGTCGTCGTCGTACTTCATCCCGTCGAACCGGCGGTCGTAGTTCTCGCGCGCGGTCTCGGGCCGGTGCCACAGGACGTCGGCGTGGAACTCGCGCCAGCACAGCTCGCTCCGCAACGACTTCGCGCCCGGGCTGTCGTCGAGGTCCGCCAGCAGCGTCCGCGGGTGCACGCACCCCCAACGCAGGTACGGCGAAAGCCGGGTGGTGCCGGCGAGGTCCGGCCGGTCGCGGTCGGTCTCGTAGGTTTCGACGCCGCCGTCGAGGAACGCGTGCCACACGTGCAGCGCGGCCCGCTCGCCCGGCTCGGGCAGCACCGCGGAAACCTCGGGCGGCCGCGGAATCCCCCAGGACGACGGCGGCTCGATCCAGTCCACAAGGGACGACGCAGTTTCGGCGGGAGCGCGCCAGCCGTGCGCGGTCCAGGCGCGGAAGAACGGCGTGAAGACGCGGTACGGGTCGCCGTCCGGCTTGGTGACGCGCCCCGGCGTCACGGCGTACGGCGAGCCCGTCTCGACCCAGTCGATGTTGTTCTCCGCCAACGCCTTCGCCACGGCGGCGTCGCGACGGCGGCCATACGGCCCGCAGTCCGTGCTCACGTGCACCGCGGCCGCCCCCACCGAACGCGCCGCCAGGACGACCTCGATCGCGGGGTCCCCGCGCACCACCATCAGCCGGCCGCCGAGCTGCTCGTCCAAGGCCCGGAGGCAGCCGTACAGGAACGCCTCCCGAGGAGCACCGCCCGGCTTCAGCAGCGCGTCGTCGAGGACGTACAGCGCGAGGACGTGCTTACTGTGGCGGGACGCCTCCAGCAGCGCGGCGTGGTCACCGAGCCGCAGGTCGCGGCGGAACCACAGGACAACCGGCGCTTCTCTGGTCACGCCGGAACGATAAGCGCCCCGCCGTGCGGATGCACGACGGGGCGCTTGTACCAAAGAATCAGCGCTCGCTGATCGCGGTGTAGTCCCGCGAAGCGTGGCCGGTGTAGATCTGGCGCGGGCGGCCGATCTTGGTGGCCGGGTCGTTGATCATCTCGCGCCAGTGCGCGATCCAGCCCGGGAGCCGGCCGAGCGCGAACAGCACCGTGAAGAACTTCGTCGGGAAGCCCAGCGCCCGGTAGATCAGGCCGGTGTAGAAGTCCACGTTCGGGTACAGCTTCCGCTCGACGAAGTAGTCGTCGGAAAGCGCCGTCTCCTCGAGCTTCTTGGCGATGTCGAGCAGCTGGTCGCCGCCCTTCAGCTTGCCGAGGATCTCGTCCGCCGTGCTCTTGATGATCTTCGCGCGCGGGTCGTAGTTCTTGTAGACCCGGTGCCCGAAGCCCATGAGCTTGACACCCTTTTCCTTGTTCTTCACCCGGTTCACGAACTGGGCGACGTCGCCGCCGGAGTCGCGGATGCCCTCGAGCATGTCGAGCACCGCGGAGTTCGCGCCGCCGTGCAGCGGGCCGAACAGGGCGTTGATGCCGGCGGAGATCGAGGCGAACAGGTTCGCCTCGGACGAGCCGACCAGGCGCACGGTCGAGGTCGAGCAGTTCTGCTCGTGGTCGGCGTGCAGGATGAACAGCAGGTCGAGCGCCTTGGCGGCCTCGGGGTCGACCTCGTACGGCTCGGCCGGGAAGCCGAACGTCATCCGGAGGAAGTTCTCGACCAGGCCCAGCGAGTTGTCGGGGTACAGCAGCGGCTGGCCGACGGACTTCTTGTACGCGTACGCGGCCAGGGTCGGCAGCTTGGCCAGCAGCCGGACCGTGGACAGCTCGACGTTGGGCTCGTCGAACGGGTTGAGCGAGTCCTGGTAGAAGGTCGACAGCGCCGAAACCGCGCTCGACAGGACCGGCATCGGGTGGGCGTCACGGGGGAAGCCGCTGAAGAACGCCTTCAGGTCCTCGTGGAGCAGCGTGTGCCGCTGGATCTTCTCGGTGAAGTCGGCCAGCTGGGCCTGCGTCGGCAGCTCGCCGTAGATGAGCAGGTAGGAGACCTCGATGAAGGTCGACTTCTCGGCCAGCTGCTCGATCGGGTAACCGCGGTAGCGGAGGATGCCGGCGTCACCGTCGATGTAGGCGATGGCCGACGACGCGGCGCCGGTGTTGACGAAACCGGGGTCGTAGGTGATGTACCCCGTCTGCGCCAGCAGCTTCCCCAGTTCGATCCCGGGCGCGCCCTCGACCGGGTGGACGATCTTGAACTCGTGTTCGCCACTCGGCAGGGTCAGCTTCGCGGTTTCGCCGTACGCCTGCCCCGCAGTCGTCGCGTCGGACATGCAAGTCCCTCTCACGTTTGGGCACGGGCCGGCGGCGCCTGTACGTTTCACAGGTAGCCACGTGTTCACGCGAGGAAACACTGGCGCCTCGCTGCACACCGCCCCGCTGGGGTATGAAGAATGCCCCTCAACGTTAGTCGAGAAACGTGCCTTCGCGCAGCGGTGACGTTGCTCCTGAGGGCCGCTTTGGGACCAGGTTCACACGGCCGACGCCATGTCGGCGGACGTGGGCGGCTCGGCGCCGCTGCGGGACACCGTGATCGACGCCGCTTTCGCCGCGAAGGCGAGGGCCTCCCGCCACGCGCCGGCGTCGAGAGACGCCAGGTCGGCGCCGTCGTGGGTGTGCAGCCAGGCCAGCAGGGCGCCCTGGACGGTGTCGCCCGCGCCGATGGTGTCCGCGACGGCGACTTTCCGCGACGGCACGTGGGCCAGCTCACCTGCGGCGGTGATCACGGCGAGCCCGTCGGCACCCCGGGTGAGCACCACGGCGTCCACACCGGACTCGATCCACGTCTTCGCGGCGGCGACCGGGTCGGCGCCCTCGGTGAGCCACGCGGCGTCGTCGTCGGAGATCTTCAGCAGCCGGACGTCCGGCAGCCAGGACGCGAACCGGGCCCGGTAGGCGGCCGGGTCGGTGATGAGCGCCTCGCGGATGTTGGGGTCGAGGACGGTCAGCACGCCACGAGCGGCTTCGCGGCGCAGCATCGCCTCGTACGCCGAGGCGCCGGGCTCGAGGACCATGCCGAGGGTGCCGAGTGAGAGCGCGGTCACATTCTCGGGCAGCGGGCCCGGGTCCGCGACGAGCCGGTCGGCGGTGCCCTCGACGTAGAACGAGTAGCGCGCGGCACCCTTCGCGTCGAGCGCCACGACGGCGAGCGTCGTCGGCTCGTCACCACGCTGCAGCAGCGAGGTGTCGACGGCGGAGGCGTGCAGGCGCTCGATCATCGCGTCGCCGAAGCGATCGGTGGACACGCGCGAGAGGAACGCCGCCGGCACGCCGAGGCGGCCGGCGGCCAGCGCGACGTTGTACGGCCCGCCGCCGAGCCGCGGCAGCAGCGCGCGCAGCCCACCGTCCACAGTGGAATCCAGGGGGTCGCCGGGAACCAGGTCGACCAGAGCTTCTCCGCCTACGACGATCACGCCGGGGAGTTTAATCGAGTATCGGCTGACAATTCCTGTCCGCTATTTGTTCAAGCCGCCGAGGAGCAGTTCGCCCAAAGCGGTGAACGCCTCGGCGTCGGAGACGTCCGTCCGCCGGCGGAGCACCCCCGTCTGGATGCCTTCGATGATCAGCCCGGTCATCTCGGCCACCAGCCGGGCGTGGACGTCCCGGAAGACGCCGTCGGCGACACCCTGGTCGATGAACTGCCGGAGCCGTTTCGCGGCGAACCGGCTGTTGAGCTGGTAGGCCTCGCGGGCCGGGCCGAACTCGGCGAGGTCGCGCATGAACGACGGCGACGCCCGGTTGAGGTGCTCGGCGACGCCCGCGAGGTATTCGCCGATGAGCTTGCGGGCGTCGTCGATCCCGGCGATGCGCTCCTCGATCCGCTCCGCGGCGCCCCGGAAGAACCGGGTGACGACCTTGACGGCGAGCTGCTCCTTGCTGGGCGCGAGCGCGTAGAGCGTCGACTTCGAACAGCGCAGGCGGCCGGCGAGGTCGTCGAGGGTGAAGGCGGCGAAGCCCTCGTCGAGGAAGAGCGCCTCGAGGTCGGCGAGCAGGGCGCGCTGACGGGCGGTCGGCCGTCGGCGGGGTTCGGGGCGCATCGGCTCACTATCTCCTACGTCTTCCGGAGACCCCAGGCCTGTCGTACTGTACTATAGACAGGCCCACAGTACTGTTTTCAGTACGGTTTTGGAGGACGAAGATGCCCGCCGAACGACTGCTGCCTTCCCCGGAAGCCGCAGAGCTGATCGCTCTGACCAGGGAAATCGCGCGCGACGAACTCGCTCCGCGGGCGGCGGCGGCCGAGGAAGCCGAGCAGTTCCCGCGTGAGCAGTTCCGCCTGCTCGGCAAGTCCGGGCTGCTGGGCCTGCCCTACGCCGAGCGCTGGGGCGGCGGCGAGGTGCCGTACGAGGTCTACCTGCAGGTCCTCGAGGAGATCGCGACGGCGTGGATGACGGTCGGCGTCGGGCTGTCGGTGCACACGATGTCCTGCTACGCGCTGGCGGAGTACGGCACCGACGAGCAGCGCGACCAGTGGCTGCCGGACATGCTCGAAGGCTCGCTCTTGGGCGCGTACGCGCTGTCGGAGACGCAGGCGGGCTCGGACGCGGCGGCGCTGTCGACGCGCGCGCGTCTCGACGGCTCGGACTACGTCGTGAACGGCACGAAGGCGTGGATCACGCACGCGGGAGTGGCGGACTTCTACACGACGATGGTCCGCACGGGCGAGCAGGAGATCTCGTGCCTGCTGGTCGACGGGGCCACGGAGGGCCTGTCGGCGGCACCGCGGGAGCGGAAGATGGGCCTCACCGGCTCCCCGACGGCCCAGCTGATCTTCGACGGCGCCCGGGTCCCCGCGTCCCGCCTCCTGGGCGCGCCGGGCGACGGGCTCCGCATCGCGTTGTCGTCGCTGAGCTCGGGCCGGCTCGGGATCGCCGCGTGCGCGGTCGGCCTCGCCCAGGCGGCGCTGGACGAGGCCGTGGCGTACGCGAAGGGGCGGTCGCAGTTCGGCCGCCCGATCATCGACTTCCAGGGGATCGAGTTCCTGCTGGCGGACATGGCGGCGACGGTCGAGGCGTCGCGCGCGCTGTACCTGGACGCGGCCCGGCGCCGCGACCGCGGGATGCCCTTCAAGCGGCAGGCCTCGATCGCCAAGCTGGTGGCGACCGACGGCGCGATGAAGGTGACGACGGACGCCGTCCAGGTCCTCGGCGGCGCCGGGTACACGCGGGACTTCCCGGTGGAGCGGTACATGCGGGAGGCCAAGGTCCCCCAGATCTTCGAGGGCACGAACCAGATCCAGCGGATCGTCATCGCGCGGGAGCTCAAGGCTTCTTGACGCTGGTTTCCCAGACTCGCATCGCACACCCCCTTCCTTCGCGCGTGGTGGGGGCGGCGGGTGAGCGGGCGCACCACCCCCACCCCCCCGGCGGGGTTCGGTATCGGTTGTGGCCCGCCAGCGGGGGAGACGCCGGGCC
>NZ_JBFACT010000070.1:0-47308 GCF_040640995.1 Amycolatopsis sp. NPDC021455
CGGTGATCGCCGAGCTGATGGGCCTGGACACCGCCTCCGACCGCACGCTGTGGCGCGACCGGGCGCTGGTCGAGCTGACCCTGGCGGCCCAGCACTCGTTCGGACAACGTGAATGGTGCTCATGAATTGCCGTCGGGCCGGTTCCGCCGCACGGGGCGCTGCGCGCCGGCCTGGGCCGCCACGGCGTGCGCGGTCAGCGCGGCGCTGAGGACGTTGATCCCGCGGACGCTGCCGGGGTGCAGGCCGGTCAGCTGCTCGATGCGCTGGATGCGGTAGTCGAGCGTGCTGCGGTGGATGATGAGCCGTTCCGCGGCCTGGCTGCGGTTGCCGTCGGTCGCCACCAGGACCTTGAGCGTCTCGAACAGGGCGGCGTGCTGCAGCAGCGGCTCGACGATCCGCACCAGGTTGTCGCTGACCGTGGGTTCGCAGGCGACCGCGAACTCGACGAGCATGTCCTCCAGCAGGTACACGCCGGGCCGGTGGTCGGCGGCGAGCGCGAGGGACAGGACCTTGGCGGCCTCCTGGCGGCCCCAGGCGACTTCGCCGCGCGGGCGCCACGAAACCGACATCCACACCCGGCCGGGCAGGGCGGCGTGCACCTGCCGGGCCAGCTGGGCCGCGCGGGCCTCGTCGCCGGCCGGCAGCAGGGCGAAGCCGCCCGCCGGCCCGAGCGCGGTCAGTGCGTCGTCCGCGGCCACCTGCTCGAACGTGCCGATCATCGTGGCCGTGTCGAGCGGTTCGCCGCAGTGCACGGCCACCACCGCGTAGGCGGGGGCGAGGTCGTAGTCGTCGCCGGTCTCGGAGCGGATTCCCCGCAGCAGTTCCTGGGCGCGCTGCGACCGGCCCTTGGCGAGGGTGCCGCGGCGCTTGCGGGCCGTGGTGTGGTGGGCGCCGGAAAGCAACTCGGCGACGAGCCTGCTGCCCACCGCGGACACCGCCCGCGGCGCGGCGGCGGGGTTCCCCGTGTCGCCGGCCATCACGACGTGGAGCACCCGGGAGGTCAGCTCGCTGACCATGCCGACGATCGGGGTGACGTCGGCGGTCGCCTCGGCGATCTTCCCGACGTTCGCGCGGATCCGCACGGCCGTTTCCTCGCACCAGGGGTCGTCCCCGCCCGCGGCCGACGCCATGAGCGGGATGGCGGACCGGAGCAGGGAGTGCAGTGCCGCATCGAGCGGTTCCGGCACGTCGCGCAGGATCGGCGCGACGTCCGCCCAGAGGCTCCTGGCGAGATCGGTGGTGACGACGAGGCCCGGCTCGGGACGCAGCGTTGTGGTCATGACATGACCCCCGTTCTGACCTGTGAATTCGCGGATGGGTGTGCCGAATCTAGCGGGGGCCGATCGGCGGAAGTAATCAGAGCCGTCGGGAAAGGTTTCAGCGATTTGCGTAACGGCCCGGCCCGGGCGGGAAACGGATGTTCCTCCGGGCAGGAAGTGTGCCCTAATACGCCGGGGTGTCCGCGCGGTGGGGGTAATTGAATCATTCCCGGGCCGGGTCGGTCCAGGAGATCCGCTGGTGGCGGCGGCCGGAGAGCCAAGCAAAGCGACTATCCGGACATATCGCCCGACCTGTTCGGGGGGCCGCAGTGCGCGGACAGCGTTCGGAAAGGTGCGGCCGTGGCGTCCGAACCGTTGCGGCAGGCGGGTGTTTCCCCGCTCACACTTCGATTTCGTCGAAGAATGTTCCGGTGTCCGCGCACTGAACGTCCGGTGTCCGGCCGATAACGTGGGGGAGATTTCGCTCGGTGGAGAAAGGCATCTGTGATGACCAGCACGTCGATCCGCGGCGAGGCGGCCTTCGCGTCCGGAGGACCGTCCTCGGCGCGGACGGCCTACCCGGCGGTGGCCGGGCTCCCGGCCGAGCTGCGGGCGGAGGTCGTGGCCGCGATCGAGGGGCAGCCCCGCGAGGCGCGAGCCGACGTGCGGCGGCTCCTCGGCGTCACGGTGGCCGCTCTCACGTCGGGTGACGACCGGGTGTGGACGTCGGCGCGCGAAGCCGAGGAAACCGCCCGCGTCGGCAGCGCGCTGGCCGCGGCGGGGGCGCTGCCGGACCCGCTGCTGGTGCTCATCGGCCGGCTCACGGCCTGGGCCGTCGAGCGGGCCGCGGCCGCGGGGCCGGGGGCCGCGGGCGCGCTGAAGGACGTCGTGCGCGTCGGGCACGCCGTGACACGGGGCCTGGCCGGCGGGTTCCACCGGTACGCCCGGTCGCGGACGGGCGTACCGCTCGACGGGGAACAGCTCGCGGCAGCCTTGCTGTCCGGGCAGCGCGTGCCGGAGGCGGCGTCGTCCTACCAGGTGCTCGCGGTGCGATGCGGCCACGGTGCCCTCGACCGGCTGCCCGCGCTCGGCGGCGTGGCACTGGTCCGGGGGAGCGCCGGATTCCTGCTCGTGCCGGAGGCCGGTCCCGGCCGCGGCCCGGAGCTGGCGGCGGAACTGCGTGCCGCGCACCCGGCGGCCTGGGTGGTGCCGCACTGGGCGCGGACCGCCGAGATCCCCGCGGCCGCGGAGACCGCGGGCGACGTCGTGGCGCTGGCGGTCGGCTCGGGTGCCCCCGCCGGCGTCCACCGGCTCGAGGACTTCGCGGTCGAGTACGCGGTGCTCCGGCATCCCTCGATCGAGGCGGAGATGCGGCGGCTGATCGAGCCGGTGCTCGGCGGCCCGGGGCTCGCCGAGACGCTGCGGGCGTTCGTCCAGGCCGACGGCAACCGCACCCGCGCGGCCGCGGAGCTGATCGTGCACCGCAGCACGCTCGACTACCGGCTCCGGCGGATCGCGCAGCTGACCGGGTACGACCCGGTGAAGCCGGCGGGCCTGCAGGTCCTGGCGATCGCGATGACGGCGTCGCGGGCGGCGGCGGTCCAGGCGCAGTTCGCCGCCGTGGCGGGCACGCGGTGACCGGCCCGGCATGACCCGGGACAGGGCCCGCCCGTGGTCGCTGCGCCGCCGCCTGGTGCTCACCGGCGGGCTGGTGGCGCTGGTGACGGTGCTCGCGATGAACCTCCTGGCCGTCGGCGGGTTCGTGGTGTACCAGCAGATCCGCAACCGGCAGCTGATCGACGCGAACCGCATGTACCAGGTCGCGCGCGTCGCGTACGCCGCCGAGCCGGACGGCTGCCTCGGCGGTTCCGACGACGACGGGGTGGTGCTGGTGCTGCGTCCCGACGGCGCGGTGGCCGAACGGATCGGGGTCCGCGCGGCGGGGTTCGAGGTGCCCGGCCCCGCGGTGCTGCGGGCCGCCGCGGCCGACGGCCGGTTCCGGTTCTTCGGCTGGTTCTACGGCGTGGTCGACCGGGTGGACGGCGGCCGGTTCGTGATCACCGCCCGCGCGCTGGGCGAACAGCTCGCCGTCGCGGCGCGGATGTCGGGGGCGATGGCCGTCCTGGACGCGGTCGTGTGCGTGCTGGCGATGGCGATCGCGGCCTCGCTGTTCCGGCGGACGCTGCGCCCGCTGGAGTCGTTCGCCGCGACCGCGGCCCGCGTCACCGCGGGCGAACCGGGTGGCCGGGTCGCCCTGACCGGGGTGCCCGCCGAGGTGTGCCGGCTCGGGACCGCGATGAACCGGATGCTCGGCAGGCTCGAAGCCTCCTACACCCGGCTGTCCGAAACGGACGACCGGCTGCGGCGGTTCGTCTCCGACGCCGGCCACGAGCTGCGGACGCCGCTGACGGTGATCATCGGGTACGCCCAGCTGCTGCGGCTCGGCGTGCTCGCCGACCACGACGCCCGCGAACACGCCGTGGTGGAGGTCGAACGCGAGGCGCGGCGGCTGACCGCACTGGCCGATCACCTGCTGCTGCTCGCGCGGATCGACGAAGGCCCTTCGGGGTGTTCCGGGCCGGTCGACCTCGACGTGCTGTGCCGCGAGGTGGTCGGGACGAGCCGGGCGGCTCACCCGGAGCACGAACTGGGCTACCGCTGCGAGGGGGAGCCGCCCGTGGTGCCCGGCGACGAACCGTGGCTGCGGGAGGCGGTGTCGTGCCTGCTGGCCAACGTCGGCATGCACACGCCGGCCGGGACGCACGCGGAGGTCGTGCTGCGCACCGAGGGCACCGACGCCGTGCTCGACGTCGTCGACCAGGGGCCGGGGATCGGCGCGGCGGACCGCCTGCGGGTCTTCGAGCGGTTCTTCCGCTGCGACGAGGCCCGGCGGCGGCCGCCGGACCGGCGCAGTGCCGGGCTGGGGCTGAGCGTCGTGCATTCGGTCGTCACGGCCTGCGGGGGGACGGTTTCGGTCCGGCCGAGCGAGCGCGGGACGTGGATCCGCGTCCGGTTGCCCGGAGTTCAGCGGAACACCGGGCAGGTTCCTCGGCCCGTCCATTGAAATGAAAATCATTGTCATCTAGTGTGGTCGCGTGATCTCGGAACACGGGCACGCGGCGGGCGAACGCGCCGTCGCGGGTGCCGACCTGGACGGCCTCGCGGCCCTGGTGGACCGCCTCGACGCGGTGGCGTTGGCGGCGATCGTGTTCACGCTGGGGCGCCACGGCTTGACCGGGACGCACCGCCTCGACGAGATCTACGCGGCCACGAAGGTCGCGCCGCGGCACCGGCGGATCGTCCGGCGGTGGCTGCGAGCCCTGGTCGCGGCGGGCCTCGCGGTGACCGAGGACGGCGGGTACCGGCTGCCGCGGCCGGTCGGGGCCGCCGAGGTCGAGGCCGCGCGCGCCGAGCTCGACGCCGCCGCCCGCGGCCTCGAGCACGGGGCCGGGCTCGCCCGCTTCTTCCAGCTCACCGTGTCGTACCTGCCCGAGCTGCTGCGGGACGAGGTCTCCCCGCAGGCGCTGCTGTTCGCCGACGGCGACCTCGACGTCGCCGGCGACGTCTACCAGCGCAACGTCGCCAGCCGGTACGCCAACGCGGCGGCCGCGGCGGTCGTCGCGTCCATGGCGCGCCCGGGGGTGCGGATCCTCGAGATCGGCGCGGGTGTCGGGGGCACGAGCGCGGTGGTGCTGCCCGCACTGGCGGACCACCGGCCGGACTACCTCTTCACCGATGTCTCGCGGTTCTTCCTGTCCTCGGCCAAGGAACGCTTCGCCGCCTACGACTGGGTCCGCTACGGGCTCTTCGACGTCAACGGCGACTTCGCCGCCCAGAGCTACGCGCCGGAGTCCTTCGACGTCGTGCTCGCGGCCAACGTGCTCCACAACGCCCGGCACGCGGGCGAAGTCCTCGCCGGGCTGCGGAAGCTGATCGCGCCCGGCGGCGCGCTCGTCTTCGTCGACACCACCGTCGAGCACCACCAGCTGCTGACCTCCCTGCAGTTCCTCATGTCACCCCCGGCCGGCGACCCGGAGGCCGACTTCGCCGACTTCCGGCAGGGCACCGACCGCATCTTCCCGAGTCGCGAGGAGTGGCTGGACTGCTTGCGCACGGCGGGTTTCCGGGCCGTCGAATGCCTCCCGCCCGCCGGGCACCCGCTCGGCCGGATCGGCCAGTACCTGTTCGTCGGACGCGTCTGACGTTTCTTTCCCTGCTGCCAAGGAATGGTTGATGAGTGAACCCCTCGCCGTCGTCGGTTTCGCCTGCCGGTACCCCGGTGCGCCCGACGCGGACGGCTTCTGGCGCCTGCTCGCCGAAGGCCGCGAAGCGCTGACCCGGTTCGACGACGCGGAACTGGCCGCACGCGGAGTTCCGGAGTCGTTGCGGCGTAACCCTTCCTACGTCCCGGTCGGCGGGTTGGTCGACGACCAGGACCGGTTCGACCCGGCGCCGTTCGGGCTGTCCGCCGCCGAGGCCGAGCTGCTCGACCCGCAGCAGCGCGTGTTCCTCGAAACCGCGTGGCACGCGCTGGAACACGCCGGGCACGCCGGCGGCCGGGACGCGGGCGTGGTCGGCACCTTCGCCGGGGCCGCGCTTTCGGCGTACCTCGCGACGAACCTCGCGCACCGGTTCGACCCGCTCGGCGGCGCCGACCCGGCGGGCAGCCTGCAACTGCACACCGGCAACGTCGCGGACTACCTGCCGCTGCGCACCGCGCACCGGTTCGGCTTCACCGGCCCGGCGATCGCGGTCGGCGCGACGTGCGCGACCTCGCTGGTCGCCGTGCACGTCGCCGCGCAGTCGTTGCTGGCCGGGGAGTGCGACACCGCGCTCGCCGGCGGCGTCTCGCTGCGGGTGCCACAGGGCCGTGGTTACCTGCACGTGCCGGACGGGCCGTTCTCGGCCGACGGCGTCACCCGGCCGTACTCCGCCGACGCGCGCGGGACCGTGTTCACCCAAGGCGCGGGCGTGGTCGTGCTGCGGCGGCTCGCGGACGCGCTGGAGGACGGCGACCGCGTGCACGCGGTGGTCCTGGGATCCGCCGTGGCGAACGACGGCGGCCGCCGGGCCGGGTTCACCGCGCCCTCGGCCGAAGGCCAGGCCCGCACGATCGCCGAAGCCCTCGCGGTGGCGGGCGTCGACCCCGCCGAGGTGTCCTATGTGGAGGGACACGGCACGGGAACCGTGCTCGGCGACCCGATCGAGGTGCAGGCGCTGCGGCGGGTCTTCGGGCCGGCCGAAACGCCGTGGTGCGGGCTCGGCTCGGTCAAGGGCACCATCGGGCACGCCGACTCCGCCGCCGGCATCGCCGGGTTCATCAAGACCGTGCTCGCGCTGGCGCACCGCACGATCCCGGCGTCCCTGCACAGCAGCCCGGTGAACCCGGAGCTGGGCCTGGCCGGCTCGGCGTTCCGGATCGTGGCCGAAACCGAGCCGTGGACCGCGGACGGCCCGCGCCGCGCCGGAGTCAGCTCGTTCGGCATCGGCGGCACCAACTGCCACGTCGTGCTGGAACAGGCGCCGCCGCCGGTGCCATCCACCAAGGACGAACGCGCGCAGCTGGTCGTCGTCTCGGCGGCCACGGCCGAGGCGTGCCGCGCGACGGCTCGTCGCTTGGCCGATGCGTCCATCGAGGACACCGCCGACGTCGCCCACACGCTCGCCGTGGGACGCAGGGAATTCCCGGTCCGGGTTGCCGTCGCGGTGGCGCCGGGCGAGGACGTCGCGGCGGCGCTGCGGGCGGCGCCGGTGGCCTCGCCGGTGTCGCGGGCGCCCCGGATCGTGTTCGGCTTCCCGGGCGGTGGCGCGCAGTACGCCGGGATGGCCGCCGGGCTGTACCACGACGAACCGGTGTTCGCCGACGCCGTCGACGAGCTGGCCGCGTTCTTCCCGGCCGAGGCCCGAGCCGTCCTGCTCGACCCGGCGCACGGGGCGGCGCGTGACCCCGGCATCGGGCTGCCCGCGCTGTTCACCGCGTCGGTCGCGATGGCGCGGCTGCTGGAGAGCTGGGGCGTGCGGCCGGATGCCGTGCTGGGACACAGCGTCGGCGAGTACGCCGCAGCAGTCGTCGCAGGCGTTTTGTCCACTTCGGACGCCGCCGCGCTGGTCGCCGAGCGGTCGCGGCTGATGACCGGGCTCGCCGGCGGCGGCATGCTGGCCGTCCCGCTGGGCGAGGGCGAGGTGAATCGCCTGCTCGCCCGGCACCCGGGGCTGGACCTCGCCGCGGTCAACGCCGAGGACGCCTGCGCGGTGTCCGGGGCCCGCGAAGACGTCGAGCGGCTGCGGGAGGAACTCGATGGCGTTCCCACGCGCTGGGTCGGCGTCGATGTCGCCGCGCACTCCCGGTTCGTCGAGCCCGCGATGCCCGCGTTCCGTGCGGTGACGGCCCGGCTTTCCCCGCGTCCGGCGGAGATCCCGCTGGTCACCACTTTGATCGGCAGCGATCCGGCCGACCCGGAGCACTGGGTCCGGCACCTGCGCGGCACGGTCCGCTTCGCCGAGGCCCTCGACACCGCGCTGGGGGAGGACGCCGTCCTCGTGCAGGTGGGGCCGGGCGGGATGATCGCGTCGCTGGCCGCGCGCCGCGGGCCGTCGGTCACGACGTTCCCGCGCGCGGACGAGGGCGGCGACGGCCGGGCCGCGGCGCTCGACGCACTAGGTCGCTTGTGGACACTCGGCGCCGACGTTTCGCCCGCGGCCACGCACCGCCCGGGGCGGCGACGCGTTCCGTTGCCCGGCTATGCGTTCCAGCGTGAGCGGTACTGGGTCGAGCCGGCGCCGCGCGTCACCGACGAGGCGAGCCCGAGCGAGCCCCTGCAACTGCCGGTGTGGCGGCAGCTGCCGCCGTTGCCTGCTGCGGCGCCGAGCGTGCGAGTCGTCGGGGAGGGGCCCTGGGCGGACGCGCTGCGGGTTGCGTCCGGCGACGGCGACCCGGTCGCCGTGGTCGTCTGCCCGCCGGACGGCTCCGGCGACGAGATGCGGCGGCTGGCCGACGTCGTCCTCGCCTACCGGGACCTGGGCGACCTGCCGGTGCTGCAGCTGACCGTGCACGGCGAGGCGGTCATCGGGACCGAGGACGTCGACCCGGTCGCGGCCGGGGTGCGGGGCCTGCCGCGGGTGCTGGGCCAGGAGCGCGGGGTCCGCTGGCGCGCCATGGACGTCACCGAGGTGCCCGACGCGCGGGCGGTGCTCGCCGAGGTCGCGGACCTGCTGGACGGGGAAGACGCCCAGGAGCTGGCGCTGCGCGGCGGCAAGCGGTGGCTGCGGCAGTGGGAGTCGTGGCGGCCCGGCGCGCCGGGTTCCCTGCCCGCCGAGCCGGTGGTCGTCGTGACCGGCGGTCTGGGCAACGTCGGCCAGGCCCTCGCGCGGCGGTTGCTGGCCGACGGGCCCGCCCACGTCGTGCTGGCGTCGCGGAACCCGCGTCCGGTGCCCGGGGTGCGGGTGGCGGCGGTGGACGTCACCGACGCGTCCGCGGTGGCCGCGCTGCTCGGCCGGGTGGTCGAGGAGCACGGCCGGATCGACCTGCTGGTGCACGCGCCGGTCGTCGTCGAGCTGGCCACACTGTCCGAAGTGGACGAAGAGACGGTGCTTCGTTCGCTGGCGCCCAAGGTGGCCGGCGTAGTCGCACTGCGGGAGGCCGTCGAAGGACTGCCGGTCCGGACGGTGCTGCTGATGTCGTCGGCGGCGGGCACGATCGGCGGGTTCGGGCTCGGCGCGTACGTCGCGGCGAGCCGGTTCGCCGACGGTTTCGCCCACGCGATGCGCGGCGCGGCGGCGACGTGGCTGGCGGTGGACTGGGACCGCTGGAGGTTCGGAACGGCGGCCGAGCGCGAGTCGGCGGCCGAGCTGACGATGCGCCACGCCCTCGACGCACCGGACGCGGTCGCGGCCCTGCTGAGGCTGGCGGCGGCGGAGGCGCCACCGGCTCAGGTGGCGGTGTCGCCGTCGGAGCTCAACAGCCGCTCGCGGGCACTGGCGACCCGGACGGTCCGGGCAGCGGCCGGCGGCTCGTCGGTGGCGAACGCGGCCGAGCGGCTGGTGGCGGAGTTGTGGAGCGAGGCGCTCGGGCGCGAGGTGACGAGCCGCGAGGACGACTTCTTCGCCCTGGGCGGCCATTCACTGCTGGCGACGCGGGTGCTGGCCCGGCTGCGTGACGAGCACGGGATCACGCTGAGGCTGCGGGACCTGCTGGCCCGGCCGACGGTGGCGGGGCTGGCGGAGCTGGTCGGGGAACCCCAGGCGGGAGGCGGTTCGGGCGCGCCTGCCGACGCGGCCGGAATGGTGTCGGGTGCCGACGGAACCGGCGGAGGGGCGCTGGCCGGCGTGGCCCGAGCCGGAGCGGGTTCGGGTGCGCTTGTCAGTGTGGCTGGCACTGCTGCCGAGGTGCTCGACGGTGCGGCCCGAGCCGGAGTGGGTTCGGGTGCGCTTGCCGGTGTGGCCGGCACTGCTGCCGAGGTGCTCGACGGTGCGGCCCGAGCCGGAGTGGGTTCGGGTGCGCTTGCCGGTGTGGCCGGCGCTGCTGCAGAGGTGCTCGACGGCGCCCCAGCCGGAGCAGGCTCGGGCGTGCCTGCCGGCGCGGCCGGAACCGCAGCCGAGGTGCTCGCCGACGCGGCCCAAGCCGAAGTGACCGCCATCGGAGCCTCGCCGGACTCCCGCGGGCCGTTTCCGCTCACCCGCGTCCAGCACGCCTACTGGGTCGGCCGCTCGGCCGGGTACGGCCTCGGCGAAGTCGCCTGCCACTTCTACCTCGAACACCTGGCCCCCGGCCTCGACATCGACCGCTACGAGCGCGCCTGGAACCGCGTGATCGCGCGCCACGAGATGCTCCGCTCGGTCGTCACCCCCGATGGCGAAAACCTCGTCCTGCCCGAAATACCCGGCTACCGGGTGCCGGTCCACGACGTCACCGAGCAAGGTCTCCTGGACCTGCGCGAGCGCCTCTCGCGGCGCGTGGCCGCCCCCGATCGGTGGCCGCTGATCGAAGCCCATGTCGCCCGGCTGCCCGATGGCGAACTCCGCGTGCTGCTCTCGGTCGACGTCCTGGTCTGCGACTCCGCCAGCTACCTGATCGCCGACCGCGAGCTGCGGACGCTCTACGAGCACCCCGACGCCGAACTGCCGCCCCTCACCACGACGTTCGCCGACTGCGTGGCCGCGCTGGAGCGGCGGCGGGGGAGCGTCGAGCACCGGCGTGCGGCGGGGTACTGGCTCGGCCGCGAGCTTCCGCCCGCGCCGCCGCTGCCGGTGCGGGAGCCGGACGGCCCTCCCCGCTTCGGCCGCCGCCGGGCGGTCGTCGGTGCCGGTCGGTGGGCGCGCCTGCGTGCGCGGGCCGCGGCCGCGGGGGTCACGCCGACCGCCGTCCTGCTCGCCGCCTACTCCGACGTGCTCGCCCAGTGGTCCGGCAGCGACCACTTCTGCCTGACGCTCACCGTGTTCGACCGTCCCGATCTGCAGGACGGCGCCGACCGGGTCGTCGGCGAGTTCTCGTCGCTGCTGCTGTTCGAAGCCGACCGGCGCGGGCTCACCGGGTTCGCCGCCCGGGCCGCCGCCGCGCAGGCGCGGCTGTTCGACGACCTCGACCACCGCGCCTTCTCCGGGCTGGAGGTGCTGGCCGAGCAGGCGCGCCGCACCGGACGGCAGGGCAACGTGCCCGTGGTCTTCACCGGGATGCTCGGCCTCGACACCCTCGGCGGCGAGCCGCACGACACCGAGTGGCTCGGCCCGGTCGTGCACGGCGTCAGCCAGACCCCGCAGGTGTGGCTCGACCACCAGGCCTACGAACGCCACGGCGAGCTGATCCTCCAGTGGGACGTCGCCGAGACCTCCCTGGACGCCGCCGACGCCGATCGCGCCTTCGCCGCCTACGTGGCCTGGCTGGAGAAGCTGGCCGACGCCGACTGGGCGACCGCCCCAAGCGCCCCAATGTGGCGTTCGGTGCGTCCAGCGCACCCAATGTGGCATTCGGTGCGTCCAACGCAACCAACGCCACATTGGGGCGCTCGGGCGGCCGAGGGAGGTGACCCGGTGCGCGACCGGCTCGCCGGGATCTGGGGCGAGCTGCTCGACCTCGACCCCGCCGGCATCGCCCCGGACACCTCCTTCCTCGCCGCGGGCGGGGACTCGCTGCTCGCCGTCCGGATGGCGTCCTTCATCCGCCGGCGCCTCGCCGTCGTCCTCACCCCCGCCGAGATCCGGGCCGAGGCGACGCTGGCCGAGCTGACCGACGTCGTCCGTGCCCGCTCGGTGGACGGCCCGGCCCCGCGCGCCTTGGCGACCCGCGTCAGGCGACGTCTCGACACCGAAGCGCCGTTCGGCCTGCTTCCGTTGCAGCAGGCCTACTTCGTCGGCCAGCAAGGCGGCTGGGAGCTGTCGTACGACTCCGCGCACGTCTGCACCGACGTTGCCTTGTCCGAAGTGGACGCCGAGCGCGCGCCCGCCGCGCTCGCCGATGCTCTTCGCCGCGTCACCGCCCACCAGCCGATGCTGCGCGCGCGGATCCTCCCCGACGGCACCCAGCGCATCCAGCCGGACGCCGAAATCCGCCTCGACGTCGTCGACCTCCGGGAAGGCGACGCAGGCGAGGTCCGGGCGATCCGCGACCGGATGGGCACCCACGGGCCGGACCCGGTGACCGGGCCGGGCCTGAAGATGTGCCTGGTCCTGCTGCCCGGCGGCCGGGGACGGCTGTTCACCTCGTTCAGCCTGCTGGTCGTGGACGGCTGGTCGGCCGCGGTCTTCGAGCGCGAACTGCTCGCCTACGTCGCCGACCCCAACACCGTCCTGCCGCCCCTGCTCGTCGACTTCGGCGACTACGCGGCGGCGCTCGCCGAGATCCGGCAGGGCGACGAATGGGCCGCCGACCGCGACTGGTGGTGGCAGCGCCTCGACACCCTGCCCGCCGCGCCGGACGTGCCGCTGCGCATCGAACCGCGGCACGTCGCCGCGACGCTCATGGCCGCCCGGGAGTCACGGCTGCCGTCGCCGGAGTGGGCCGCGCTGCGCGCCGGGTGCGCGCGCCGCGAGCTGACCCCGACGGCCGTCCTGCTCGCGGCCTACGCCGTCGCGCTGGCGAAGGCCGCCGGGCAGAGCCGGTTCCTGCTGAACAGCCTGCAGGCCAACCGCCTGCCGCTGCACCCGGACGTCGACCGCATGATCGGCGCGTTCTCCTCGACCGCCCTGCTCGGCGTCGACCTCGGCGACGGCGGCGCGTTCACCGGCCTGGCCCGCGGGGTGCAGGACGAGCTGACCCGGTCGCTGGCGCACAACCTCGTCAACGGCGTCGACGTCTCCCGGGAACTCGCCCGGCGGCGGGGCAGCACGCGGCCGGTGGCACCGTTCGTCTTCCAGAGCACGCTGGGCCTCGACAACGCCGTCGGCGGCGAGCGCCCGGAAACCGCCGGGCCGCTGGGCCGGATCGACGCCGGCGACTACGCCCAGCACATCCGGACCCCGCAGGTGTTCTTCGAACTGCGCGTCTTCGAGCTGGCCGGCGAGCTGGTGCTGAACGTCGCGGTCGTGGAGGACCTGTTCGGTCCCGAGCTGGTCGACAGCGTGTTCGCCGACGTCCTGACCCGGGTGCGCGAGCTGGCCGCGGGCCGGGGCTGGGACGAGCACGTCAGTCTCTCCGGGACCACCGCGGTCGCCACCACCGAAGCTCGTGCCGCCGCCGAGGCGGGCGCGCCGGCCGGAGAGACCGAACAGGCGATCGCCCGGCTCTGGACCGACCTGCTCGGCGTGTCCGAAGTGGACCGATCGGCCGACTTCTTCGCCCTGGGCGGGGATTCCCTCCTTTCCGTCCGGATGCTCGGCCGGCTGCCCGGGCCGCCGGTGCCACCGCGGGCGTTCCTCGCCGACCCGACCGTCGCCGGGCTCGCTCGCGCACTGCGCGCCGACGACGCCATCGCGGTCCCGCTCAAGCAGGGCACCGGCACACCGCTGTTCCTGCTGCACCCCTCCGGCGGCGACGTCCTCTGCTACACCGAGCTGACGCGGCGCCTCGACGCGCCGAACCCGGTCGTGGCGCTCACCGACCCGGGGCTCGTCGACGGCGTGGGCCCGGAAGGCATCCCGGAAATGGTGCGGCGGTACCTGCGCGTCATCCGCACCCATCAGCCGCACGGGCCCTACCTCCTCGGCGGCTGGTCGATGGGCGGCACGGTCGGCCACGAGGTCGCCTGCGCCCTGCGTGCCGACGGCGAAGACGTCGCGCTGCTGCTGATGATCGACGCCAACAGCCCGGAACGGATCGTCGCACTCGAAGGCCTCGACGCGGAGGAGAGCGAGGAGGAGACGCGGCTGCGCTACCTGCGCTCGGTCGAGTCGTTCCTCGGCTTCGACTACGGCGACGGGCTCGGCGCCGAGGCCCTGCGGCGGCGGCTGGAAGCCGACGGGCTGACCGTCGACGAACGGCGGTTCGAGGTGTTCGCCCGCCACCTGCGCGGCCTCGCCGGCCACCACGCGAGCCCGCTCGACGAGACCGTGCCCGTGCTGCTCCTGCGTGCGGGCGTGGTGTCCCCGCGCAACAGCCGGATCGGCATGGGCGTCGACGACTCCTTCGACGAACCCGAGCTCGGCTGGCGGCCGTACGTCGCGGGCGAGCTGACCGTCGAGGAGATCGCCGCCCACCACTACACGATCCTGCACGACCCCGCTGTGGCCGGAGTCGCGGCCCGGATTTCCGCCGCACTCGAGAAGACAGGACTCTGACTTGCTGCCCAACTGGCTCTACACCCAGAACCTCCTCCCGGCCGGGGTGGTCGCGGACGCGGCGAACCCGGCCGTGCCCCGGGCGGAGGTGATCGAGAAGCTCCTCGGCAGCCCGCTCGACGGCGCACCACGGCGCGGCGGCGTCTGGGAGCAGACCGGCCGTGCGCTGGCCGCGCTCGCGACGGTGTGCCCGGAGACGGCGATCGCGTTCGCCGGGCACCTGGCCGAGCAGTACCGCCGGGCCCGGCTGGGGCTGCCGGTTCGCGAGGGACTGCTGGCGGGGCCCGCCGACCCCGATGACCACCCGGGTACACAGCCTTACCTGGTCCAGGCCGCGCTACTCGCGTCGGCGGGAGTCGGGATCGCGACGACCGCGGTCCGCGCGAAGCCGGACGGCGCCGCGGCCACCGCCGTGCTCACCGCGCAGGCGGGCATCCTGCGGGTGCTGAGCATGCTCGACGTCCTCGGACTGTCCGGAAAGGACACCGGCGGCACGGTCTCGGCGAGCTTCCACACGGTGGTCCGGGGTTCGGTGCGGCTGCTCGAATCGGGCTGCCCGGACGTCCGCGTCGCGACGGACCACCCGGTGCTGCGCGACGAGCCGTGGCAGGACCGGGTGGAGCTGTCGCTGACCGGCGACTGGACCGGGTTCGGGGGTGCCGCGTGAGCCGGGAGTTTTCACGGCGGGCCGCGCTCGTCCTGGGCGGCGGGCTCGCGCTGGCGGCGTGCGGCAAGCCGGCCGCGGCGCCGTCGAGCGGCGGCACCCTGCGGTACGGCACGGTCGCCGCGGGCGGGGCGACGGCGGTCGCCGACCCGCACGGCGCGCTGTTCAACGAGTCCGACTGGGTCCGGATGGCCGCGCTCTACGACGTGCTGTGCGTGCCGGGGGAGAACGGCGAGGTGCTGCCGCGGCTGGCGACGTCGTGGAGTTCGTCGCCGGACGCCATGCGCTGGCGGTTCGAGCTGCGCACCGACGCGGCGTTCACCGACGGCCGCCCGGTCCGCGCCCGCGACGTGCTGTACTCGCTGCGTCGCATCGCGAGCAAGGCGGCGGCGAACGGGGCACGGCTCGGCACCGTCGACATCGGACAGTCCACTGCGGACGGAAACGTCCTCGAGCTGGTCACCGCCCAGCCGGACGCCGAGCTGCCCCGCACGCTGGCCGGCGTGACGTTCGTCGTGCCGGAAGGCACCGAGACGTTCGACGACCCGGTCGGCTCGGGGCCGTTCAAGCTGACGCGGGCCGACGCGCAGGGCATCGCGCTGGTCCGCAACGATCGCTGGTGGGGTGGCGGGCCGCACCTCGACGGGCTGGAGATCCGCGGGTTCGCCGACCCGCAGGCGCTGTCGGTCGCGGTGGTGTCGGACCTGATCGACGTGGCCGCGAACGTCAACCCGGCGACGGCCAGGACCGCCGAACGCACCGGACGGCTCGCGGTCACGTCCCGGCCGGACGCGCTGACCTACCCGCTGCTGATGCGGCTGGACAAGCCGCCGTTCGACCGGCCGGAGGTGCGGCGGGCGGTGAAGCTGGCGGTCGACCGGCAGGCGCTGGTCGACAGCGTCCTGCTCGGCTACGGCACGGTGGGCGACGACGCGCCGGGCCCGTCGGATCCGTCCGCCCCGCGCGATCTCGCCGTTCCCGCGCGCGACGTCGCCGAGGCGCGTTCGCTGGCGGGCGGGCTGTCGGTCGTGCTGAACACGACCACGGCGTACCCCGGAATGGTGTCCACGGCGACCGCCGTGGCCGGCCAGCTGCGCGAAGCGGGGATCACGGCCGAGGTGCGCCAGCACCCGGCGGAGACGTACTGGACGCAGGTGTACACGGTGGAGCCGTTCTGCCTGGGGTACACGACGGACCTGCCGTTCCCGGTGTGGGTGCGCCAGACCGCGCTGAGCACGTCGAGCTACAACGAAACCGGCTGGAAGGACCCGGCGACCGACCGCGACTTCGCCACGGCGATGGCGACGACCGACGCGGCCCGCCGCACCGGGCTGCTGCGCGGCATCCAGCGCCGGATGGCGGCCGACGGCGGCTGGGTGGTGTGGGGGAGCGCGGCGGCGCTGACGGTGGCGGCCCCGTCGGTCCGCGGGCTGCCGTCCGGGAGCGGGTTCGCGCGGATCTTCCTGGACGGCGTGTGGCTGCAACGCTGACCAGGGCGGCGCTGATGCCGGTCGCGGTGGTGACGGGCGTCTTCCTGCTGACGGCGTTGCTGCCCCAGGACGCGGCCCAGGTCCTCGCCGGGCGCCAGGCGGACCCGGCGCGGGTGGCGGCGCTGCGCGCGGACCTCGGCCTGGACCGGCCGCTGTGGGAGCGGTTCGGTGCGTGGCTGGGCGGTCTCGTCCACGGCGACCTGGGACGGTCCTATGTGGATGGACGACCGGTGGGGCCGGTGCTGGCGGACCGGCTGGGGGCGAGCGCGCTGATCGTCGTCCCGGCCTGGGTGCTGGCGGTGGTCTTCGGGGTCCTGGTGGCGCTGGTGGTCGCCCGGCGCCCGGCCGGATCGGCGCTGGTGGCGGCGTTCGCGGCGCTGCCGGAGGTGGTTCTGGTGACCGGGCTGGTGCTGGTGTTCGCGACGGCGCTGGGCCGGCTGCCGGCGGTGTCGCTGCTCCCGGTGGGCGGCTCGGCGTGGGACGCGCCGGAGGTGCTGGTGCTGCCGATCCTGGGGCTGGCGCTGCCGTCGGCTGCCTGGCTGGCCCGCTCGGTGCGCGGCCCGGTGGCGGACGTCCGGGAGCGGCCGTTCGTGGTGGACGCGCACTTGCGTGGCGTCTCCCCGGCGCGGGTGGCGGTGCGGCACGTGCTGCCCCACCTGGCGGGGCCGGTCGCCCAGGGGGCGGCGATCCTGGCGGGCGCCCTGCTCGCGGGGACGACGGTGGTGGAGTCACTGCTGGCGTATCCGGGGCTCGGGCAGCTGCTCGCGACGGCGGTGGCGAGCCGGGACGTGCCGGTGGTGCAGGCGGTCGCCTTGGTGGACGCGCTCGTGGTGCTGCCGGCGGTCCTGGCCGCGGACCGGATCGCGAAGGCGGGCGCCCGGTGAGCCCCTGGCCGCGTGTCCTGAACGACTCGTTCAAGACGTCCGGCGTCCTGAACGACTCGTTCATGGCATCGGGGAAGCCGCGTGTCCTGAACGACTCGTTCAGGTCGTCAGATGTCCTGAACGAGTCGTTCAGGACATCCCCCGGCGTCGGAGTGGGGGCGCGGTGAGGCGGTGGTGGCCCCTCGCGGGTCTTGCGCTCTTCGCCGCCGCGGTGCTGCTCGCGGGCGCCTTGGTCCCCGGCACCACCGCTGTCGTCGGGCTGCCGTGGACCCCGCCGGGTGCCGGGCACCCGCTCGGCACCGATGTCCTCGGCCGCGACGTGCTCGCCCGGACCCTCGCCGGTGGCGCCGCCGCGCTGGGGGTCGCCCTTCCCGCCGGGCTGCTGACCACCGCCCTCGGCACATTCGCCGGGCTCGCCGCCACCGCGAAAGGGGAGCGTCTCCTGGCCCGGCTCAGCGGGGGCGTGCTGATGCTGCCGTCGCTGCTGCTCGTCCTCATCGGCGCCGCCGTCCTGCCCTACTGGGCCGCGGTGCCGGTCGTCATGCTGCTGCTCGGCGTCCCGATGTCGGCCCGGGTGATCCACGCGACGGCCCGGCCGCTGCGGCGCGCCGGGTTCGTCGAGGCCGCCGCCGCCCACGGCGAAAGCCCCGTGCGCGAGCTGCTGCCCGCCGTCGCCGGGACCGTGCTCGGCGACCTCGGCCTGCGGATCGTCACCGCACTGCAGCTCGCCGTCGCCGTCACCGTCCTCGGGTTCGGCCCGCCGCCGCCCGCGCCGGACTGGGCGGCCATGCTGCGGGAGAACCTGCCCGGCGCCGACCTCAACCCCTGGTCCGTGCTCGCCCCCGCGGGCGCGCTCGCCGCTCTGGCCGTCGCCGTGACCCTCACCCTCGACCTCGCCGGTCACCGCCGCACCCGAAAACCGCTGATAGTCCACAAGAGACAGTCCGAAACGGACGGTCTCAGGCTCGAAGGCACCTGGCACGGCGGCGATCGTGTACTGGACCTGGACGTCCACGTGCCGGACGGGACGGTGCTCGGCGTGACCGGCGCGTCCGGCGCGGGCAAGACCAGCCTGCTGCGCCTGCTGCTCGGCGACCTCCCGCCGGCCACGACGTCGTGGCGCGGCTCGCTCACCCACCGTGGCACGACCATCCGCCCCGGGAGCGCGCGGGCCCGGCGCTGGCGACGGGCGCACGTCGGCTTCCTCGGCCAGGATCCCGCGCTGGACCCGTTGCGGCGCATCGGTTCCAGCGTCGCGGACGGCCGGCGCGACGCCCGGGCCGTGCGGGACCTGCTGTCCCGGCTCGGCCTGCCTGACGGCATCGCCCGCCGCTACCCGCACCAGATCTCCGGCGGCGAGGCACAGCGGGTCGCGCTCGCCCGGGCGCTCGCGGCCGATCCGGACGTCCTCGTGCTCGACGAACCGACCAGCGCGCTCGACGGCGAGACCCTCGACCGCGTCACCGCCGCCCTCTCCGGGCGCACCGCGATCGTGGTCAGCCACGACCGGGACTGGCTCGCCCGGGTCGCGGACGAGGTGCTCGACCTCGGCCAGGAGCCCCTCCCCGCCGGGCGTGAAGCCGTCCGTGTGGGCGAGCCGGTGTTCCGCGGCGGCGGTCTGGAGCTGCGCGAGGGCGAACTCGTCGTGCTGCTCGGGAAGTCGGGTGCGGGCAAGACGACACTGCTGCGGAACCTGGGCCGCACCGGCCTGATCCGGCGAGACGGCTGGGTCCGGCCGCGGCCGGGCGAAGTGGAGCTGCTCCGGCAGGACGTCTTCGGCGCGCTGAACCCGGCCCGCACCCTGGCCGACGCCGTGGGCCGCCCGCTGCGGGCCCTGCACGGCGTCCGCCGGCCGCGGCCGGAAGCCGTCCGGTTGCTCGCCGAAACCGGCCTCGGCCCCGAGTTCGCCGGGCGGCGGCCGGGCGAGTGCTCGGGCGGGCAGCGGCAGCGGGCCGGGCTCGCGCGAGCGCTGGCCGCGCGGCCGCGGGTGCTGCTGGCCGACGAACCGACGTCCGCCCTGGACGCGGCCACCGCCGGAGCGGTGCTCGGCGCCGTGGACCGGCGCCGGGCCCGTGGCCTGGCGGTTCTGCTGGTGACACACGACGAACGGCTCGCCGCGCGGGCCGACCGGGTCCTGAAACTCGAGGAAGGGCAGCTGCGGTGAAGTTCGACGACGTCTGGATCCAGGGCACCGGCCGGTACGCCGGGGAACCCCGGCCGGCACCGGACCACGTGACGGCGCACGCCGGGATCGTGTCCGTGGCGTGGTCCGGGCTTTCCGGTCCCGAGCTGGCCGTGCGGGCCGGGCGGCAGGCACTGGAGGCGGCCGGGCCCGGACCGGTCGGGCCGCACCTGCACGGCGCGATGGCCTACCCCGGGCTCGACATCTGGTCCGCGTCCTGCTGGGTCGCCGACCGGCTGCTGGCCGAAGCACCCGCCGTGTCGATGCAGTTCTCCGCGCTGTGCAACACTTCCGCGGCCGGGATCGAAACGGCGGCGAGCCTGCTGGCCGGACGTCCCGACTTCGCTCGCGTCCTGCTCACGGTGGGCGACCGCTTCCCGGAAACCGCCATCGACCGCTTCGAGGTCGACCCGGAGATCGCGCTCGGCGACGCGGGCGCGGCGGCGGTCCTCGGCCGCGGCGGCGGGCAGGCACGCGTGCTGTCCTGCGTGTCACGGACGGACCCTTCGCTGGAAGGTCTCCAGCGTGGCGACGAGCCGTTCCGGGACCGGCCGGCCGAGGGCCCGGCGGTGGTGCGCAAGCGGACCCGGCAGTTCTTCGCCGCGGGCACGCGGACGCCGGCGTCGGTGGTGCAAGCGCACGTGGACGGGGTGCGGGCGGTGGTGGCGGCGGCGCTGGCGGAAGCCGGCACGAGCGTCGCCGAAGCCCGCTGGGTCGTCCCGCCGTTCGTCGGCGTCAACGCGTTCGAGCACGGTTACGCGCGCCCGCTCGGCCTCGACCGCGAGCGGACGCTGGTCGAGGTGGGCCTGCGGCTGGGGCATCTGGGTGGCGGCGACCACCTGTACGCCCTCGACCACCTGCTGCGCGACGGGCTGGTGGCACCCGGCGACAAGATCGTGCTCGTCGGGGTCGGCGGCGGGTTCACGTTCACCTGCGTGGTCCTGGAAATCGCGACCCTCCGCTGATTTCGCGGACGGATTTCGTGAATTGCGCCGTTATCATGATGGATTCGCCCGGGGCCGGCGACCAGTAACCTTCGTGCTTGTCGAACTCCCGACAATCACGAAGGAATCGAACCATGAATGTTGTTGAGACCGCCGCCACCAAGCTGTTCGAGGGTGCCGCGGTGCAGCCGCTCGAGTTCCTCGGTGCCGAGACGCCGGTGAGCTGTGCGACGTTCGACGTGTTCCGGGTCGGCTGGGCGGCGCTGCGGGCCGCCGAGCGGGCGACGAACCACGCCGAAGCCAACCGCGTGGCCGAAGCGCTGATGCGCGCGCACGGTTTCGGCGGTTACGACGACGCCGCCGGCCTGCCCGCGCAGGGTGCCGTGGCGTTCGGTGACCAGCCGGCCGCCGGCCTGCTCGCGCTCCGGTCGTCGTTCGCCTGATCCCCGCACAACCGCCAGGCCGGGCAGCCCACCGCACACCCGAAGGGACGTGCGGTGGGCTGCCCGGATTTTCGCTTCGCGGGCAAAGAGAAACGGCCGCCCGGTGGGGAGGGCATCCACCGGGCGGCCGCTCGAGGGGGGCGGTTCAGCAGTGCGCCGAACGCGCCGCGATCAGGTCGGTGACCGCCACGCTGCCCGACGGCGCGCAGGCCACGCCGCTGTCGGCCACCGCGTTTCCGCCGAAGCCGCGGACCAGGTCGACCGCACGCTCGGCCCAGTGGGCCGCGGCGTGGTGCAGGCCCGCCATGCGGGCGAGCTGGGCGGTCAGCTCCGCGCCCTCGACGGTGGTGGCACAGCTGGTCGGCGAGACGGCGCGGAACAGGCCCAGCGGCTCCAGCACGCCACCGTCGGCCGGAACCTGCTGGACGGCGGCGGTTTCGATGACACTCATCATGGAAGTGATTCCTTTGCGAGATAGGGGCAATGCGCTTTCGAAGGTAACCAGCCGAAATACCGGCCTGCCCGGTTCCGGGCGCCTTTCCCCGGGAGACGGAGGACCGGTCCGTCCATTGAGGAGGGATCTCCGCCGGAAGGCCGATCCCGCTCAGCCCGGGATCGGCACGTCCACCCCCGCCCGGAACAGTTCCTGTTCCAGCCAGATCGCCGCTTTCGCCCCGTCTGCCGCACCCGTGATGACGAACGGCGTCGGACCGGGCAGCTCGGCCTGGCGGGCCGTGTCCCCGGCCGCGTACACGCCGGGGACCGTCGTCTGCTGCATGGCATTGACGCGCACACAGCCGTCCGGCAGCAGCTCGCAGCCCAGCCCCGCGGCCAGATCCGTGTGCTGCCGCTGCGCGGGCCGGTGGAACACCGCCGCCCGCGTCAGCGGCTCGCCCGAAACGAACTCGATCGTGACGTCGCCGTCCTCGCCCGCGAGCCGCGCGAGAGGTTCGTCGCGGACCGGGATTCCGGCGCGCGCCAAGGCGTCCCGCAGCTCCGGGCCGACCTGCACCGGCCCGTTCGCGCACAGGACGACGTCCTTCGCGAACCGGTCGGCGAGGTACAGCGCGAGCATCGCCTGCGAGAAGTCGCCGCCCAGCACCGCCAGCGGCCGGTCCGCCGCCTCGAACCCGTGGCAGAACGGGCAGTGGTACAGCCCCCGGCCGAACAGCCCGGCGACGCCGTCGATCTCCGGCAGCACGTCGACCTGCCCGGTCGCGAGGATCACCCGGCGTGCCCGCGCGGTGGTGCCGTCGGCGAACTCCGCCGTGAAGTCGTCGATCGTCCCGCCCAGGGCGGTGACCAGCCCGTCCCGGACCTCGACGGTCGGGTACTCCGCGAGCTCCGCGCGGCCGATCCGGCGCAGCGCCGCCGGGGGAAAGCCGTCCCGGGACAGGAACATGTGCATTTCGGACGCGGGCGCGTTGCGGGGCGCGCCGCTGTCCACCAGCAACGCCCGGCGGCGCTGCCGCCCCAGCGTCTGGGCCGCGTTGAGGCCGGCGGGACCGCCGCCGACGACCAGGACCTCGAACATTCAGTCTCCTTCGGTTTTCCGGGCGGCGGTGATCCGCCAGCCGCGGGCGTTCTCGCGCCGGGCGTGGAACTCGGCGTAGCGGCCGCCGAGCCGCAACAGCTCGTCGTGGCCGCCGTGTTCGGTGATCCGGCCGCCGTCGAGCACGAGGATCCGGTCGGCGGCCCGGGCGGTGGCCGTCCGGTGCGTGACGACGAGCAGCGTGCGCTCGCCGCGCAGTTCCTCGAGCGCCTGCGTGACGGCTCGCTCGGCGGCCGCGTCCAGGGCGGCGGTCGGCTCGTCGAGCAGGACGATCGGCGCGTCCTTCAGCAGCGCGCGGGCGAGTGAAACCCGCTGCCGTTCCCCGCCGGACAGCCGCGTGCCGCCCTCCCCGACGTGCGTCCGGGTCACCAGCCCGCCGATGCCCGCGCGGTCCGCGGCCGAGCGCACTTCCCGGTCGGTGGCGTCCGGCCGGCCGAACCGGATGTTGTCGGCGACCGTCCCGTCGAACAGGTAGGCGTTCTGGGAGACCAGGGCGATCCGGCGCAGCAGGTCCTCGCTTCGCAGATCGCGCACGTCGGCCCCGCCGACCCGGACGGCGCCGCCGTCGACGTCGAAGAACCGCGGCACCAGCCGCAGGATCGTGCTCTTGCCCGCGCCCGACGCCCCGACCAGCGCCGTCATCGTCCGTTCCGGCACGGTGAAGGTGACGTCTTCGAGCACCGGTGCGCCGCCGTGGCCGAACCGCACGCCGGCGAACTCGATCGACGGCGCGCCGAACGGCCGTGACACCCCGGGTTCGGGCAGCCGGGGCTCGGCCAGCACCCGTTCGACGCGGTCGAGCGCGCCGCCGGCCAGCCGGACGGCCGCGCCGAGCTCCGCGGCGACGAGCATCGGCTCGGTGAACCGGACGGCCAGGACGAGCGCGACCACCGTCGTCGGTATGTCGACACGCCCGCCGAGTGCCCCCGACACCGCGACCAGGATCAGCGCCGTGAACGCGGTCTGGACGGTCACCACGAACCCGGCCATCCCCGGCAGCGCGGTCTTGAGCATCCGGCGTGCCGCGGTCCGGTGCGCGGCCAGGGCGTCGTCGAGCAGCCGCAGCCCGGGCCCGCCGAGGCCGAAGGCCCGCAGCAGTGGCTGGTTGCGCGCGAACTCGACGACCCGGGCGGCGGCTTCGCCCGCGGCGGCGTTCGCGGCCTCGTCGGTGCGGCGGACCAGCCGGCCGGACCACCGGTAGGCCGCGACGGCGACTGGTGCGGCGGCGAGCGCGGCGACGCCCATCCGCCAGTCCACGGCGAACAGCGCGACCGCCGCGGCCGCGGGCGTCACGACGGCACCGATCAGCGGGTCGAGCAGGTGCGCGGGCACGCCCATGACGCTCATGACGTGCTGCGTGGCCAGCCGCCCCAGCGAGCCGACCCGGGCCGGGGTGAACCAGCCGAGCGGCAGGGTGACGACGTGGTCGCCGATCCGGCGGTGCAGGTCGGACGACAGCGTGTACCCGGCGTGCCGGGCCGTGACGACTCCGCGGTGGTAAACGATTCCGCACGCCGTGGTGGCGACGACCACCGCCACCAGCCAGGGCCAGGCGTCGTCCGGGGCACGCAGAATGGGCAACAGGAAGGCGAACACCGCGCCTTGGAGGGCGGCGGCGACGGCCAGTAACACCGCGGCGCGGTTCAGCGGCCGCGAGCGGTCGGGGCCGAGGAGGGCGGCCAGCCGGCGGATCATGCCGCGCACGCCCACAGCCGGGCGTACCCGCCGCCGGCGGCGACGAGCTCCTCGTGCGTGCCGCGTTCGGTGATCCGGCCCCGGTCCAGCACCACGATCTGGTCCACTCCGGTCACCGTGGCGAGGCGGTGCGCGATCACCAGCGTCGTCCGGCCGGCGACCAGCTCCGACAACGCGTCCTGGATCGCCGCTTCCGACTCCGGGTCCACCGACGCCGTCGCTTCGTCGAGGATCAGGACCGGCGTGTCGGCGAGCAGCGCCCGCGCGATCGCCAGGCGCTGGGCCTCGCCCGTCGAGAGCGTGACTTCTTGGCCGAGGACCGTGTCGTAGCCGCGGGGGAGCGCGAGCAGCCGCTCGTGGATCCGGGCCGCGCGCGCGGCGGCGTGGACGGCTTCGAGCGGCGCTTCGGGACGGCCGAGCCGGATGTTGTCCGCCACGCTCGTGCGCAGCACCCGCACGTCCTGCAGCACGAACCCGATGTGCCGGTACAGCCCGGACACCGGCAGGTCGCGCAGATCGGCGCCGCCGAGCCGGATCGCGCCGCCGGTGACGTCGTGGAAGCGCGCGGCCAGCGCCGCGACGGTCGACTTCCCGGAGCCCGACGGTCCGACGAGGGCGGTCACCGTGCCCGGCTCCAGGGTGAGGTCGATGTCGTGCAGGACGTCGGTTTCGCCGTCGTAGGTGAAGCGCACGGAGGCGAATTCCAGCCGGGCGCCTCGGCTGGTGGCCGATCCGGTGTCGGGCAACTCCGGAGTGGCGAGCAGCCCGGCGATGTCGGCGGCGGCCGCCTGGCCGGCGCGGGTGTCCTGGATGCCGTAACCCACGGCCAGCAGCGGCCCGGACAGCCCGGCGCTCAGGATCACGAACGGGACTGTGTCGGCCGGGGAGAACAGCAACCCGGCGAGGAGCAACACGCACAGCGCCACCACCGGGGACATCGCGAACTGGCTCCACGCCATCGCGGGCGTCACCGAGCGGGCCCAGCCCGCGACGAACTCGCCGTAGCGCGTGGCCGCCGCGTCGAACCGCCGGTGCGCGCGGCCGGTCTGCCCGAACGCCTTCACCTCGGCGATGCCGTCGAAGAACTCGACGACGGCCGAGTCGAGCGCGGCCGTGGCCGCCTGGTACTCCCGCATGCGCGCGCGGGCGTCCCGCATCGCCTTGCGGTGCAGGGCCAGGCCCGCGGCGAGCGGCACGACGGTGACGAGCGAGAGCAGCGGGTCGAGCGTGGCCAGGTACCCCGCGGCGGCCAGGGGCGCGACCACCGCCGTGGTCAGGTCGAGCAGCGCGTGCGCGACGAGGTGGTGCAGCGCGCCGACGTCGTCGGCGACCGCGCGCTTGACGCGGCCCGAGTCGTGTGCGGCGAACCAGCCCAGCGGGAGCCGGGTCAGGTGCCGGGCCAGCCGCCGCCGCAGGGACAGCTGCAGGTCGTTGTCGGCCAGGTGGGTCAGCGCCGAAGCCGCCACCAGCAGGGCGGCGCGGACCGGCAGGGCCGCGAGCGCGACGGCCACCAGCGGCCACGACGCCGTCATCGGCGTCCCCGCGAGGAGCCGGCGGCTCAGCTCGGCCGCGGCGATGAACGGGGTCATCCCGGCGATCGCCGCGCCGGCCTGGCAGCCCAGACCGCCGAGCAGCCGGCCACGGACCGGCGCGAGCAGGGCAGGCAGTGAGGTCACTTCCGGGTGTCCTGTCCTTCGGATGGGCTTGGTCACTCTCGCTCAGCGTAGTTGACAATGGTTATCGTTGTCGACAAGGTGGAGACACCGCTCGGGTGAGTGGTCATCCGTGAATGCGAGGAGCGTCTGTGAAGCACGATCCCACGGCCGGGGCCGCGTTGTTGCGTGAATGTGTCGCCGACCTCATCGGAGTGGCTCCCGGGGAAGTCGACCTCGCCCGCACTTTCGCCGAACTCGGCGTGGAATCCCTCGGAGCGCTGAAACTGCGCCGTGCTTTGGCGGCGAAATGCGGAGAAGAGGTTCCACTGACCGCGTTCCT
Organism: Amycolatopsis sp. NPDC021455; assembly: GCF_040640995.1. Lineage (NCBI taxonomy): Bacteria > Bacillati > Actinomycetota > Actinomycetes > Pseudonocardiales > Pseudonocardiaceae > Amycolatopsis > Amycolatopsis sp. NPDC021455. The sequence goes on from NZ_JBFACT010000070.1 coordinate 25,817, forward strand.
CGGAGAAAACCCGGCCTTTCGCGTCCTCGAATCCCTGACCGGGAGCGCCGGCGCGGCGCCGCCGCCGGCTCCGGTGATTCCGGTCGAACCGGGAGAACCCGTTGCCCTGACACCGGTTCAGGGCGCCTACTGGGCCGGGCGCGGTACCGACTTCGCGCTCGGCGGGGTCGCCACCTTCTGGTACCACGAGTACGATCGGGAGACCGCGGACATCGACGTCCTCGAATCCGCGTTCGCCCGGCTCGTCGCCGGCCACCCGATGTTGCGGACGACGATCGGCCGGGACGGATTCCAGCGGGAAAACGCCGAAGTCCCGCCGTTCCGCATCGAGCGCACGGATTTGCGCGGAATGCGTACCGAAGACGCCGAAAGCGCGCTCGCGGAACTGCGTCACCGGCTTTCCCGCCAGGTCCGGCCGCCGCACGAGTGGCCGCTGTTCGACGTCCGGGCGGCGCTGCTGCCGGGTGGCGGGGCCCGGGTGTTCGTCGGCTTCGACGTGCTGATCCTCGACTTCGCGAGCTGGCGGCTGCTGATGACGCAGTGGGGACGGCTGGTCGCGGACCCGGAGGCCGCGCTGCCCGCGCCCCCGGCGGCGTTCCTCGACATCGTGCGGCACCGCGAGACCGACCCGGGGTACCAGGCGCGTCGAGACCGTGACCGCGCCTACTGGTCCGGTCGCGCACTCCCCGCGGGACCCCGGCTGCCGGTGCTGGACATCGCCGAGCCGCGGTTCCGCCGTCGCCAGTGCCGCCTCGACGCCGTCCGCTGGGCCGCGCTGCGGGCCCGGGCCGCCGAGCGCGGGCTGAGCCCGACGTCGGTGCTGCTCGCCGCGTTCGGCCTGGTGCTGCACCGCTGGGGCGCGACCGAGCCGTTCGCGCTCAACGCGACCCTGTTCGACCGGCCCGACAACGCGCGCGACGTCGTCGGCGACTTCACCACCACCGCGCTGGTCGCGATGCCCGCCCCGGCGTCCTTTGTGGACTACGCCAGGAAGACCAACGAGACGCTGTGGGAAGCGATCGACCACTGCTCGTACACCGGCGTCGAGGTGCGGCGCGAGACCGGCCACGCCTACCCCGTGGTGTTCACCTCGGGGATCGGCATCGGCGACGGCACCGCCCCGGCGGGCTGGCTCGGCGAGGAGGTGTTCGGGGTTTCGCAGACGCCGCAGGTGCTGCTCGACCACCTCGTCTGGGAGGAGGACGGCGCCGTCCGGCTGGTCTGGGACGCCGTCGAGGCGGCGTTTCCGGACGGCTACCTCGACGGCCTCGCCGGCGCCGAGTACACGCTGCTGACCCGGCTCGCCGAGGACGACCTGGCCTGGACCGCCGCCGACCTCGGCTGGGACCCGACGTTCGCCGCACCCGAGCCGCTGGACGTCACGCCGTTCGGGGACTGCGGCCCGCTGCTGGACGCGCCGCTGCGGCTCGCGGCGGACCGCACTCCGGAGGCCCCGGCGGTGATCGCGCCCGGAGAAAGGCTGTCGCACGGCGAACTCGCGGCCCGGGCGTCGGCGCTGGCCGGGTCGCTGGCGGCGGCCGGGGTGTCGGCGGGCGACCTCGTGCTGGTCGCGTTGCCGAAGTCGGCCGAGCAGATCGCCGCGGTGCTCGCCGTGCTGCGGTGCGGTGCCGGCTACGTCCCGGTCGACCCGGCGTGGCCGGCGGCCCGGATCGCCGCGGTGTGCTCACGGGCCGGGATCACCCGCGCTGTCGTGGCAGGCGACGTCCCCCTGCCGCCCGGAGTGACCACTGTGGACACTACCGCCGGTGATGTCCCGGTGGGGGAAGCCGATCCGGACGACCTCGCGTACGTCATCTTCACGTCGGGCTCGACGGGCGTGCCCAAGGGCGTGGCGATCGAACACCGGCAGGCGCGGACCACGGTCGACGACATCACCGACCGGTTCGGCATCACGTCCGCGGACCGCGTGCTCGCGTTGTCGGCGTTGAGCTTCGACCTGTCGGTGTACGACATCTTCGGCGTCCTCGGCGCGGGTGGCGCGATGGTGCTGCCCGACCCCGCCCGGCAGCGCGACCCGCAGCACTGGTGCGAGCTGGTCGAGGCCCACGGCGTGACGGTGTGGAACACGGCGCCGGCGTTGCTGGAGATGGTCGTGGAGTACGCGGAGTCCGACCCGGCCGCCCGGCTCGGCTCACTGCGGCTGGTGCTGCTGTCCGGCGACTGGATCCCGGTGAGCCTGCCGGACCGGCTGCGCGCGCTGGTGCCGGGGGCGCGCGTGATGAGCCTGGGCGGGGCGACGGAGGCGTCGATCTGGTCGATCACCCACCCGATCGGCTCGGTTGATCCGGAGTGGCCGAGCATTCCGTACGGCAGGCCGTTGCGGGGCCAGGGGTTCCACGTGCTGGACGAGGCCGGCCGGCCGTGCCCGGTCGGCGAGCCCGGCGAGCTGTTCATCGCCGGCGCGGGGGTCGCCCGCGGGTACATCGGCGACGCGGCGCAGACGGCCGAGCGGTTCGCGGTGCACCCGGTCCTCGGCGAACGGCTGTACCGGACGGGCGACCTCGGGCGCTGGCGCACGGACGGGACCATCCAGTTCCTCGGCCGCACCGACCGCCAGGTGAAGATCCGCGGCCACCGCGTCGAGCTGGGCGAGATCGAGTCGGCGCTGGATCGGCTGCCGCAGGTCCGCCAGGCCGTGGCGGCCGCGGCTCCCGGCCCGGACGGACGGCCGCGATTGGTGGCGTACGTGGTGCTCGCCGAGCCGTGTGCCGAGCGGGAGCTGGCGGCGCGGCTGGGCGAAGCGGTGCCGGACTACATGGTGCCGACGCGGTTCGTGCTGCTGGACGCCATGCCGGTGACAGCCAACGGAAAGGTGGACCACCAGGCGTTGCCGAACCCCTTCCGCCGCACCCCCACCCCGGAGCTTTCCCGTGAAAGCTCAGCGGAGACGGTTACTCCGGATCGCTTTCACGCGAAAGCTCCGCATGTGGCCGTGGGGGAGGTCGTCCGCGGTGTGCTCGGCGACGTCGACTTCGGCCTGGGCCTGATCGCCGCCGGGGCCAGTTCGCTCGATGTCGTGCGGCTCGCCAACGCCCTCGAAGACGCCACCGGCACCCGGCCGTCCTTCACCGAACTCGTCGCCCATCCGTCCATCGAGGACATGGTGCGGGCCTGCGCCGGATCGCGGCCATCCCCGGAAACGCCGGCCGGGCTGCCCGATCCGGGTGGGCTGGTGCTGGCCATGCGGCTCGAACGGCCCGAGGCCCGGCCCCTCGCCGACGCGCTCGCCGACGCCGGGCGCTGGCTGCGTGAGCTGCACGACTGGGCCGGCCACCACGGTTACCGCGTCGAGGAATCCCTGCCGTCCGGTGGGCGCGACCTCGTCGAAGTCCGGCTGCGCGGCGAGGAGACCACCGGGCCGTTCCCGCTCACCGAAATGCAGCTCGCCTACCTGGTCGGCCGGGCGGACACCTGGCTCGGCGACGCCGTAGCGCCGCACTACTACACCGAGGTCGACGTCCTCGACCTCGATCCCGACCGGCTCGCCGCGGCCCTGCGGACGGTGATCGCGCGGCACCCGATGCTGCGCGCGACGATCACGCCGGACACGCTGCAGACCGTCCGGGACGCCCCGCCGCCGTGCCGGGTCGACGTCTTCGACCTGCGGGGCCGTCCGGACGAAGCCCTGCGGATCCGCGAAGAACGTTCGCACCGAGTGCTCGACCCCGCCGGCGGTCCGCTGCTGCACGTCGCCGCCGGCCGGCTGGACGACCGGACGTGGCGGGTCCACTTCGGACTCGATCTGCTGTTCTGCGACGCGCAGAGCGCGGTCGTCCTCGCCGACGAACTGGTCACCGCCTACCACGACCCGGCGCGGCTGGCCGCGCCGCCGGCCGCGACGTTCCGCCAGTGGGTCACCGGCCGCGCCGAGGTGCCGGAAGAGTCTCGGGCGTACTGGCGGCGCGCGGCCGCCGAAATGGCCGACGGCCCCGCGCTGCCCGTCCGGGCCCCCGGCCCTGGCAAGGTCCGCTTCACGCGGCGGCACGCGGAAATCGAGGCCGCTCGCTGGGAGGCGTTGTGCGCCAACGCCCGCCGTCACGGCGTCACGCCCGCCGGGCTGCTGCTCTCGGCCCTGGCCGACACCCTGCACGCGGGCGGCGGCGGTGACCGGTTCACGCTCGTCGTGACCTCGTTCGACCGGCCCGCCGGCCACGAAGGCGTGATCGGCGACTACACCTCGACCGTGCTGCTGGACGTCGACCGCGTCGCGGGCAGCCACGCCGACCGCGCCCGGTCGGTGCAGCGGCGGCTCCTCGCCGACCTCGAACACGGGCAGGTGCACGGCAACGAGGTGCTGCGGGAGCTCGCGGCGCGGCGCGGCGGGCAGGTGCTGCTGCCGGTCGTCTTCTCCAGCGGGCTCGGCAGCACCCGCACCGCGGACGGCGCCTCCGCCGACGCGTCGCGGCTGCTGTCCCGCTTCGGCCGCACCGAATACGCCATCAGCCAGACCCCGCACGTCGTGCTGGACTGCCAGGTGTTCGAGGCGGGCGGAACGCTGCGGATCAACTGGGACGCCGTCGAAGCCGCCTTCCCGGACGGCTACCTCGACGCGCTGTTCGCCGCGTTCGTCGCGGCGGCGGGGGCGACGGAGTGGGACGAGCCCGACCCGGCCGGCCTGGCGGCCCGCGGGCTGACGCGCGGGCCGGTGCCGGCCAGCCGTCCGATGCCGCGGCAGCGAACCGGCAGCGCGGACCCGGCGATGGAACAGCGGATCGCCCGCGTGCTCGGCGGGCTGCTCGGCGTCCCGGCCGCCGAACTGGACCCGCTGCGGACGTTCTTCGAGCTGGGCGCGACGTCGCTGACGCTCGTGCGGGCCCACCGCGAGCTGGCGGCCGGGCTGGACCGGCCGGTCACCGTGCTGGACCTGTTCGCCCACCCGAGCATCCGCGAACTGGCCGCGTACCTGGCACCGGCGGCGGCGGAAACCGGGGACGACGTCCTGGCGGCGGCGCGGTCCCGGGGCCGCGCGAGGCGGGGACGGCTGGAGACGTCGCGATGACCGGCTCTTGGCCGCGCTCGTGGTTGTCGATGGCTCTCGGGCCGTCCGCGGATCCACCGCCTCCCCGACCACTGAACCCGGCCGGCGTTCACCGGCGGTCGTCGTGCGCCAGGAACGGGGCCAGCTCGTCCCGGGCGCGGCTCAGGTGGTCGTCCACGGCCTGAGCCGCGCCCTCGGCGTCGCCCGCTTCGATCGCCTCGAGGATCGCGGCGTGCTCGGCGGCGATCGCCGACGCCTCGAGCAGGCCGTGCGACTGCACCTGCGCCATGCACAGCCGCATCTCGCCCATGAGCGCGCGGTAGAGGCGGGAGACGCGCTCGCTGCCCATGCTGTCCACCAGGGACTCGTGGAACCGGACGTCGGGCTCCACGATGTCGAGTGACGAGGCGTCGCCGACCGAGGCGATCTCGGTGTGCGCCTGCCGGGCGGCGTCGGGCACCCGCTGCCGCCGGGCCAGCGTCCGGGCCACTTCGCGCTCGAGGAACATCCGGCTGAAGTAGAGGTCTTCGATGTCGGCGCGGCTCATCGCCGGCACTCGCGCGGTCTTGTGCGCGTCACGCCGGAGGAGCCCTTCGGCGACCAGCTTCTCGATGGCCGCCTTGGCCGTCGGCCGAGCCACCTCGTAACCGGTGGCCAGCTCGACCTCGGTCAGCCGGGTGTCCGGGGTGAGTTCGCCGCGGAAGATCCGCGAGCGCAGGTCCGCGGCGAGCGCTTCGGTGATCGACAGTGCCTGGGGCCTGCTCGGCATGTCCGTCCCCGTTCTTGACAGTCCGGCTATCTTGTCTTACAAGTATACAGACGACCGAGCCCCGGAGGAGAGTGGATGCTGCCGTGAGCACGTTGCGGGTGGTGGCCGCGCCGGACAAGTTCCGCGGCTCGGTCAGCGCCGTCGAAGCGGCGCAGGCGATGCACGACGCGGTGCTCGAGCACGGCGGGACGTGCTCGATGCTGCCGCTCGCCGACGGCGGCGAGGGAACCCTCGACGCGTTCGGCGGGGCCAACCGCTGGAGCGAGGTCACCGGCCCGCTCGGCACCCCGGTCCGGGCCGGGTGGCGGCTCGACGGGGAACGCGCCGTCATCGAGATGGCGCAGGCGTCGGGGCTGCTCGTCGCCGGCGGGAAGGAGCACAACGACGCGGAGGGGGCGACCACCCGCGGCGTCGGGGAGCTCGTCGCCGAGGCCGTGGACGCGGGCGCGACGCGGATCATCGTGGGGGTCGGCGGTTCCGCGACCACGGACGGCGGAGAAGGTGCCTTGGAGGTGCTGGCGGAGCCGGTGGCGGCCGAGATCCTCGTCTGCTGCGACGTCACCACCCGGTTCACCGACGCCGCACGGGTGTTCGGCCCGCAGAAAGGGGCGACGCCGGACCAGGTCGGCCGCCTCACCGCGCGGCTGGAACGTCTCCAGGACCGGTACCGGCACCGGTACGGCGTCGACGTTTCGGCGCTGCCCGGTTCCGGCGCCGCCGGCGGCCTGGCCGGCGGGCTCGCCGCCCTGGGTGCCCGGCTCGTGCCCGGCTTCCCCTTGGTGGCCGGGGAAACCGGGCTCGCCGGCGCGCTGGCCGGCGCCGACCTCGTCGTCACCGGCGAAGGGCTGCTCGACGAAGGCTCCTTCGCCGGGAAGGTGGTCGGCGGCGTGGTCTCGGTCGCGAGCGGCCTCGGCGTCCCGGTCCTGGCCGTGGTGGGCGAAGCGCGGCCGGAGGTGCGCGGCCGGATACCGACCCTCGCGCTGCTCGACCACTTCAGCGAAGCCGAAGCGTGGGACCGGACGCAGGACTGCATCCGGCGGATCACCGCGGCACACCTCGGCTACCACCGGTAGGTGCGGCGCAGGGCCTCCTTCACGACCTTGCCGGTCTCGTTGCGGGGCAGCTCGCCGACGAACACGACGTCGCGCGGCACCGCGAACCGCGCGAGGTGGTTCCGCACGTGGGCGCGGACCGTGTCGGCGTCGAGCCGCGCACCGGGGCCGAGCACGAGATACGCCGCGAGACGCTGCCCGTACTTCGCGTCGCCGACACCGACCACCGCGGCTTCCCGGACGCCGTCGAGCGTCAGCAGGACTTCCTCGACCGACGCCGGCGCCACGTTTTCCCCGCCCGACACGACCATGTCGTCCGCCCGGCCCTCGACGAACAGCCGGCCGTCGGCGTCGAGGTACCCGCGGTCGCCGGTGTCCATGAGCCCGTCGTGGCGGGCCGGCTGCGCCCCGTCGGTGTAGCCGTCGAACAGCATCTTGTTGCCGACGTAGAGGCGTCCGGTCGCGCCGGGCGGCACGGGCGTGCCCGCGTCGTCCAGGATCCGGATCCGCGTGCCGAGCGGGGGCCGCCCGGCCGTGCTCCGGGCCGCCCGCAGGTCGGCGGGGGTGGCGATCGCCGCCCAGGACACCTCGGTCGAGCCGTAGAGGTTGTAGAGGATGTCGCCGAAGGCGTCCATGAACTCCTCGGCCAGCCGGCCCGGCAGCGCGGCACCGGAGCTGGCCACCACCCGCAGCGACGACAGGTCGTAGCGGGCCCGGATCCGCTCGGGCACGTCGAGCAGGCACCGCAGCATGGTCGGCACGGCGAACAGCACCGTGCACCGGTGCTGTTCGAGCAGCCGCAACGTCGTTTCCGCGTCGAAGCGCCTGCGCAACACCAGGCTCGCCCGCAGGGCCATGCCGAGCTGGAGCGCGGCGAGGCCCCAGGTGTGGAACAGCGGCGCGGCGACCAGGATGCGCGCTTCGGCGCGCAACGGGATCACCGACAGGACGGCGGCCGCGTCCACGGGACCGCGCGGGGTGGGCCGGCGTGCGCCCTTGGGCGGGCCGGACGTGCCCGAGGTGAGCACGACGATCCGGCCCTGGCTCTTCGGGGGCGCGATCCGCTCCGCCGGCGTGCTCCGGATCAGCTCTTCCGTTCCTGCGCCGGGCTCGTCGCCGGAAGACCAGGTCCGGACCAGCGGTACGGAGGCGGGCAGGTGCCGGTCCAGCTCGGCGAACTCGTCGTCGGCCAGGACCAGCGCGCACCGGTGCCGGTGGGCGAACTCGGCCACGCTGCCCAGCGCCAGGCCGGTGTTCATGAGCACCACGTCCGCGCCGAGCTTGCCGCACGCGATCATCGCTTCGACCATCGCGTTGTGGTTGCGGCACATCAGGAGCACCCGCGACCCTTCGCCGACGTCGTAGCGCCGGAAGGCCGTCGCCAGCCGGGTGGTGCGCTCGTCGAGCTCGCCGAACTTCCGGCCGGACCGCTCGTCGCACAGCGCGAGCGAGTCGGCCGCCCGGCGGGCCCCGGACTCGAACCCGCCCGCCAAGGTCGGCCCCCACCGGCTCACGGCCTTCAGCTGCCGCAGCATCCCGGCGGGCTGGGCGGGGGTGAGCACGCCGGCCTTGATCAGGGACCGCCCGATCTCGAGCAGGGACTGGTGCGGCGGGAGCCGGTCCTCCGCCGGAACGCCCCCGAGGTGGTCGCTCGCGGCCTCGATGGCTTCGGTGATCCGCCGCCGGATCGCCGGCGCCCCCAGCGCCGGCGTGCCGAGGACGGCGAGCCACACCGTGACCGCGCAACCGCCGGGGACCGGCCGCAGGGTGACGGACAGCCGGTGGTGCCCGGCCTGGACGCTGGACCAGCCCAGCTGCTCGTTCCGGCGGTGGGTGAGGATTTCCACCACGTCCTCACCGCCGGCGAGGTACCGGTAACGCGCGCCCCGTCCGCGGCTCGTCGTCAGGCGCTCGCACCACGTGATTCCCCGGACAAATCGTGAATAAAGTTCAGGTCTTTCGACGATCGTCCACATTTCGGCCGGTGTTCGCGGCACGGTGACGTCGACCTCGATGAATTCGGGCTCCATCTCCACCTTCTGCGCGGGGAAAAGAGTCGCAGCATAGGGGCGCGCCGGTTCCCGTTCCGGCCGGAACTCGCGAGTAACCGGATTTTCCGCAGAACGCGGAAGTGGTTCCGCGCGGAGCCGCCGGACGCTGGGGGGCTTTCGCGAGCCACCGGCCGGAAAGGTCCCTCGGTCCTCGGAAATCACCTCGGTCTCCTGCGGATTACGCGCGCGGTGCCGGGCGTGGCACCTTACCCGGGTGACCGTTATCCGTTCCCCGGCGGAGTTCGACAGCGGCGACCTCTACGTCGATCTGCGCGAGAGCGTGGGTGTCCCGCTGTTCCTCAAATGCGAAGGCTTCAACTTCGCCCGGTCGATCAAGCTGAAGGCGGCGACCGAGATGGTCGACGGCGCCGAACGGCGGGGTGTCCTGCGGCCGGGGATGACGATCGTGGAGTCCTCCTCCGGCAACCTCGGCGTGGCGCTGAGCATGCTCGCGGCGAGCCGCGGCTACCAGTTCGTCTGCGTCACCGACGCGCGGTGCACGGTGTCCAGCCGGCGCATGATGCGGGCGCTGGGGGCCGAGGTGCACGTCATCACCGAGCCCAAGCCCGAAGGCGGTTTCCTCGCGGCCCGGATCGACCACGTGCGGGAACTCTGCGCGGGCGAACCCGGCGTGGTGTGGCTGAACCAGTACGCCAACCCGGACAACTGCGGCGCGCACTACCGGCGCACGGGCCCGGAGATCCTGGCCGCGTTCCCCGGCGTCGAAGTGCTCTTCGTGGGCGCCGGGACGACCGGGACGCTCATGGGCTGTGCCCGCTACCTGCGGGACCGGCGCCACGACGCCAAGGTCGTTGCGATCGACGTCGTGGGTTCGGTGACCTTCGGCGGTCCCGCGGGCGTGCGGATGATTCCCGGCCTCGGCACCGGGATCCGGCCCGCGCAGCTGGACGAGTCCCTGGTGGACGACGTGGTGATCGTCGAGGAGCGGGAAACGGTCGCGATGTGCCGCGAGCTCGCCGCGCGCGGCTTCGTCTTCGGCGGGTCCACCGGGACGGTCGTCAGCGGCGCCCGCCGCTGGCTGGCCCGGCACCGGCCGGACGCGGACGTCGTCGCCGTGGCGATCGCCCCTGACCTGGGGGAGAGCTACCTGGATTCGGTCTACAACGACGACTGGGTGCGCGACCTGCCCGGCTCGCCACCAAAGCCGTGAAGGCCTCCTTCCCGGCCATAAGAGCCGGGAAGGAGGCCTTCACGGACTTCAGGCGGAGTACGCGCGCTGCTCGTCGCACAGCAGCACGGTGATCGCCTTGTCCGGGGCCAGGTACTCCCGGGCCGCCGCCGTCACCTCGTCCGGCGTCACTGCGGCCAGCCGGGTGTCGTGCCCGCCGAGCCACGAAACCGGCAGCCCGTGCTGGTCCAGTTCGCACAGCGTCGCGGCCAGGCCCGTCAGGGTCGCCAGGCGCAGCCGCAGCGTGCCGACCGCGTAGCGGCGGGCGCGGTCCAGCTCGTCCGGTGTCACCGGCCGGTCCGCCATCCCGGTCAGCTCCGCGCGGACCTCCTCGGCCGCCGCGGCCGTGTTCGCCGTGACGACGTCGAGGGACACCGTGGCCAGGTGCGCTTCCGCCACGTGCAGCAGGGAACTGCGCGGTGCGTAGGAGAATCCCTTCTCCTCGCGGATGTTCTGCACGAGCCGGGACGAGAAGTAGCCGCCGAACGCCATCGCGGCCAGCGCCAGCGCCGGGTGGTCCGGGTCGTCGTACCGCGGCGCGGGCATCGCCATCCGCAGCAGCGACTGCGGCACGCCCGGCTCGTCCACAATGGACTCACCCGGTACCCAGGGGCTGGGACGGCGCATCGGCACACCCCGTCCCGGCCGCCACCCGCCCAGGGCACGCTCGACGAGCTCCGGCGCCGCGGCCGGCTCGAAATCGCCCGCGAGCACCAGGCACGCCCCGGTGGGCACGACCCGGTCGGCGTGCAGCGCGCGGACGGCGTCCCGATCGACACGCCGGAAGTCCTCCGGCCGCGGCACCGGCAGCCCGTACGGGTGGTCGCCGAACATCCGCGTGTTGAGCGCTTCGGCGACGTGGTGCGCCGGGCTCGCCAGGACGGCGATCGTGCCCTGGACGGCGTGGTCCACCGTGATCGCGAACTCCCCGGCCGGGTAGGCCGGATCGGTGACGATCTCCCCCAGCAGCGCGAGGAAGGCGGGAAGCTGGTCGGCGAGGACACTGCCGGCGATCCGGAGCCGGTCCGCGTCGACCGCCGCCGACAGGCCGCCGCCCATCGCCCGCACCCGGTCCTGGGTGCGGGCGTCGTCCGACAGCGCACCGGCCAGCAGCACGGCGGCCGCCGGGTCGGCGTGCGCGAACGGAACGCTCAGGCACACCTCGGCGAGCGGCGTGCTCACGCGGCGCGTGGCCAGCACCCGCAGGCCGTTGGCGAGTGTGTGTTCGTGGACGTCGGGGATCCGCAGGGGGCGCGGTGCGGGAACGTCGAGCAGGTCGAAGGTGGTCATCGTGCCGCTCCTGGGTGCGGTTGCGGCGGTGTGGCCGGCAGGCCGAGGGTGGTCATCGTGCCGCTCCCGGGTGCAGTTCGACGGTCGCCCGCCGGTCCGGGCGCAGCGTTGCCGCCGCGGCTCGGATGTCGGCGGTGGTCACGGCCCGGCTCAACGGGCCCAGTTCGTTGATCACACCGGCGTCGCCGTGCTGCAGCGCGAACACCGCCAAAAGACGGGCGCGGCCGGCGAGGCCGTCGAGCATGCGGACCAGCTGCGCGCTGATCGTCCGCGTCGCCGCGGTCAGCTCCGCCGGGGACGGTCCTTCGGTGGCGAGCCGCTCGGCCTCCTCGTCGACCGCCTTGAGGATCGCGTCGGTGCCCGGTCCGCCCGGCACCGGGCTCGCGGTCAGGACCAGGCACGTCGGGTCGCGGACGCCGAACACCTCGCCGGTGAGCCCCAGCGAACAGTCCACTGAGGACACCCAACGGTCCCGCCGGACCAGCCGGTGGAACAGCCTGCCCAGCGCGCTGTCGGTGAGCAGCAGGCACACCACCAGGTACGCGAGGTAGCCCCGCAGGTCGGCCGCCGGGTCGGGGACGCGCCACGCCGAAGCGAAGACCGGCAGCGGTGCCAGCGGGTCGACGGAGGAATCGCGGCGCTCGGCGGTGAGGTCCGGCTCGGCGATGACGGGCCGCCGCGGCACCCGGCGCGCCGGGATGTCCGAGAAGTACCGTTCGGCGAGCTCGATTCCACGATCCGCGGAAACGTCGCCCGCGAGGCACAGCACGGCGTTGGCCGGCGCGTAGTACTGCTCGAAGAAGGCGTGCGCCTGACCGGTCGTCGCGGTCCGCAGCTCTTCGATGGCGCCGTAACCGTTGTGCGCGTTCTCGAAGGTGTCGAACACCAGCGGCGCCAGCTGCAGCCACGGGAAACCGCCGTACGGCCGGGACACGATCGCGCCGGTGATCTCCTCGGCGACCACGTCGATCTGGTTGGCCAGGCTCGCTTCGGTCAGCGACGGCGCCCGCATGCGGTCGGCTTCGAGGAACACCGCGTGCTCCACCCCCGACGAGGGCAGCACCTGGTAGTACTCGGTGTAGTCCAGGTGGGTCGTGCCGTTGAAGACCCCGCCGCAGCTCTGGACGTAGTGCGCGTGCGCGCCGCGCGGCAGGTTCGCCGAACCCTGGAACATCAGGTGCTCGAAGAGGTGCGCGAACCCGCTGAAACCGCGGGGTTCCGAGCGGCTGCCGACGTCGTAGACGACCGTCGCGGCGACGACTTCGGCGTCGTGGTCGGGTGCGACGAGCACCCGCAGCCCGTTCGGCAGGACGTGCGGGGCGAGCTGGTAGCGCCGGCCGGCGCGGATGATCGTGTTCATGACCGTCGCCACGGTAGTCGTGGCCGGCGCCTCCGGGCGCGAGGTCATCACTTCGGCGGATGCGGCTTCCGTTTTTCACGGAACAGCGGATCCACCGCATTGACGGTGCCGATTCCGCCGTGTGACAACGGTTCCGCCGCCGGTGAAGGTCATCGGGCAGGGCGTATCGAACGACCGTATCGAACGACAAACGGAGCGACGCATGACACAGGCGGAAGTGGTCCCGGCCGGCGGGATGCTCGGCGTCGACAAGGCGCTGCGCGAGACCGAACTCCTCATTTCGGCGGGCATCATCCTCAGTTCGCTGGAATCGCTGGTGCGACCGCAGGACGTCGAGGACGACGGCCTGATCAGCTGGCGGATCGGGCGGACCCGGTCCAAGCGGATGGCCAGGGGCAAGACCGGCCAGGTCTTCGACAAGATCTTCACCAGCCCGGGCATCCAGGTGCTGACCTCGTTGCGGCTCACCGCCTCGACGCTGGTCGCGCTGCCCGGCACCAACCGGCAGACCAAGGCCGCGGCGATGACGTTCCTGGCCGTCTCGAACGTCCTCATGCAACTGCGCAGCAACTACGGCGCGGACGGCTCCGACCACGTCAACCTCGTCGTCTGCGCCGCGGTGGCGGCGAGCAAGTTCTTCCCGGACGACGAGAAGGCGCGCAAGGCCTGCACCGCCTTCATCGCCGGGCAGTCGGTGGTGTCGTACTTCGCGGCCGGGCTCGCCAAGGCGATTTCGCCGTACTGGCGCGACGGGAGCGCGATGCAGGGCATCTTCCGCACCAAGACCTACGGCCAGAAGCACGTCGGTGAACTGCTCAAGAAGTACCCCTGGCTGGCCCGCCTCGGCGGCTGGGGCGTGTGGGTGGGCGAAATGCTCTTCCCGCTCGCGCTGGTGGCGCCGAAGCCGATCGCGGCCGGCCTGCTCGGCACCGGCGTCTCCTTCCACGCCGGCAATGCCGCCTTCATGGGCCTCAACCGGTTCCTCTGGGCGTTCAGCGCCACCTACCCGAGCGTGGTCCACCACTCGAAGCACTTGTCCCAGCGCGTCACCGCGGGACAGTAGGGAATCGGCGTGTCCACTGAGAAGAAGAGGTCCGGCACCCGGACCGTCCTGCGCCTGCTGGCCCCCTACCGGGGAAAGCTGGGCGTCGCCGGGATCGTCGGGCTGGCCAGCGCCGTCGTGTCGCTGATCCAGCCGATGGTCGTCGGCGACGTCGTCGGTGCGCTGACCACCCGGACGCTCGCGGCGGGAACCCTGGTCCTGCTCGTCTCGCTGTTCCTCGGCGACATCGTCCTGCGCGTGATCGAGATGTACCTGCTCGGCCGCTGCGGCGCGCTGCTGGTCCTCGACACCCGGCGCTCGGTCGTGCGGCGGCTGCTGCGCGCCCCGATCAGGGCCCACCGGGAACGCCAGCGCGGCGACCTGTTCGTCGGCGCGGTCGCCGACACCGACCTGCTGCACGGGTCGCTGATGATGGGGATGATGAACATCGCCGCGAGCCTGGTGCTCGTCGTCGGCGGCGTCGCCTTCATGACCTTCATCGACCCGCTGCTCACCCTCGTGACGATCACGTGCCTGGCGGTGGCCGCGGTGGGGAGCGTCTTCGTCGCGCGTCAGGTGCGCAAGGCGATGGCGCAGAACCGCGAAGCCGTCGGCCGCTTCGGCGCCGCGCTGCAGCGGGCCCTGATCGCGATCGGCACGGTGAAGGTCAGCCGGGCCGAGGACCGCGAAGCCGAGCTGGTCCTGACGCACGCCGCGGACGCCACCAGCGCCGACATGCGCGCGGTGCGGCTGCAGGCCGCGATGACACCGCTGGTCAACCTCGGCATCCACGGCTCGTTCGCCGTCGTCTTCACCTTCGGCGCGGCCCGGATCGCCAGTGGCGCGCTCGACACCGCCGGGTTCGCGTCCTACCTGCTCTACCTGTTCTACATGCTGACGCCGCTCATCACGCTGTTCACCAGCTTCGCGCAGATCCAGCTGGGCGTGGCGGCCGGGCAGCGGGTGGAGGGCCTGCTCGACCTGCCGGACGAGCGCGTGGAATCCCCGGCCGCCGACCCGGTCTTCGCCTCCTCGGTGCTGGAGTACGAGTCCGTTTCGTTCGGGTACGCCGAAGGCAAGCCCGTGCTCCAGGACGTGTCGTTCGCCGCGCTCGAGCGGGGGCTGACGGCGGTCGTCGGCCCGTCGGGCACCGGGAAGACGACCTTGTTCTCGCTCGCCGCGGGGTTGTGGCGGCCCGAGGACGGCCGGATCCGGCTGGGCGGCGTCGACGTGGGCACTCTGGACCTGGAAACCCTGCGCGGCCGGATCGGTTACGTGGAGCAGGACGCCCCGGTCCTCGACGGCACGATCCGGGAGAACCTGCTCTACGCCAACCCGGCCGCGACCGAGGAGCAGATCCGGCACGCCGTCGAGCTGGCCCACCTCGCCGAGTGGGTGGACGGCCTCGAAGACGGGCTGGAGACCAAGGTCGGCGAGTCGGGGGCGGCGATCTCCGGCGGCCAGCGGCAGCGGATCGCGATCGCGCGGATGCTGTTGCTGGAGCCCGACGTGCTGCTGCTGGACGAAGCCACGTCGCAGCTGGACGCCGAAGCCGAGCTCGCCCTCCGCAAAGCCGTGGCCGAAGTTTCGCGGGACCGCGCGGTCGTGGCCGTCGCGCACCGGCTGTCCACTGTGGTCGAAGCCGACCGGATCGTCGTCCTCGACCGCGGCCGCGTCCGGGCGATCGGCGACCACCAGTCGCTCCTGGCGGGCGACGACCTCTACCAGCGCCTGGTGGCGACGCAGCTGTTGCCCGAGGCGACCGTCCTCACCGCAGGGAGGAACTCGTGAACCGGCTGGCACTGAAATGCGGCCTCACCGCGGCCGCCGGCGTGCTGACCGCCGCGCCGTTCGCGGCGGGCGCGGTCTACCAGAACGTGCTGACCCGCCGCGACAACCGTGACCTGCCCGGGCTCGGCGAACTCGTCGACGTCGACGGCCGCGCGGTGCACGTGCGCCGCATGGGCGGCCCCGCCGAGGGGCCCACGGTGGTCTTCGAGAGCGGCCTGTCCTCGCCGCTGGAGATGTGGAGCCGGATCCAGGAGGCGGTGGCGGAGGTCGCGCCGACCATCTCCTACGACCGCGCCGGCATCGGGTGGAGCGAGCCCGGTCCGCGGCCGCGGACCGCCGGGCGGATCCGCGGCGAGTTCGAGCGGCTCCTGGAAGTGCTCGACGTCCGCGGTCCGCTGGTCCTGGTCGGCCACTCCTACGGCGGCATGCTGCTGCGGGCCTTCGCCCAGGAGCACCCGGACCGGGTGGCCGGCGTCGTGCTGGTCGACGCGGCCCACCCCGAGCAGCTCGAACGCTCGGCCCGGCAGCGCCTCGGCCTGCCGCTGATGCGGGCGAGCGTGCGCAGCAGCCTGTTCTGGTCGCGCTTCGGCCGCAACCGCCTGCGCCCGGTCGGCAAGGACAGCCAGCTCACCGGCCTGCCCGAAGTGGAGCTGAAGACCACGATCGCGCGCATGATGACCACCCGCAACTGGGCCGCGTCGGAGGCCGAGATCGACGCGTGGCTCGCCCACGTCGTCGACGAGGTCCGGGCCGCCACCCTCCCCGCCGACGTGCCGCTCTTCGTCGTGACGGCGGAGGAAACGGAGAAGGCCGACCCGGTCCACGGCGAGCTGCAGCGCGAGCTGGCGTCGCTGTCCGCGGTGTCGGTGCAGCAGACCGTCCCGGGAGCCACGCACCTCGGGATGTTGTGCTCGGCCGGGTCCGCCAGGGGCGTGACCGCGGCCGTGCTCGAAGTCGTCGACGCGGCCCGCACGGGCCGGGCCGTCAAACCCGTCGAACTCGAACCACCGGGAGACCAGCCGTGAGCACCTCGACCCGCACCCTCGCCAGGCTCAGCGCCCGTTACGCCCTCTACGGCGTCCTCGGCAGCTGGCTCGTCGCCACCACCCTGAGCCAGGACCCCACCCGGAAGTTCGACAAGATCCGCAAGTGGGACCCGACCGGCTCGCTCATCCCGGACTGGCGGTTCTTCGCGCCGCGGCCCGGCATGCACGACTACCACCTGCTGATCCGGGACGAGCTGCCCGAAGGCGAGGTCACGCCGTGGAAGGAGTACTGCCAGGTCGAAGAGCGCAAGTGGCAGCACTTCTTCTGGTACCCGGGCCGCCGGGCGGAGAAGGTCGTCACCGACGCCGTGTCGGGCCTGATCCAGATGCAGCCGGACCTGAAGGACCGCAAGGAAGACGTCCAGGTCTCCGTGCCGTACCTGACCCTGCTGAACTACGCGACCCACCAGGTGCCCCACCACCCGGAGGCCAAGCGGGTGCAGTTCCTGATCGCGACGTCGGCGGGGTACGACGAGACGGAGGAGCCGATGATGCTCTTCCTGTCGAACCCGCACCCGCTGGCCTGACGATGACGGGCGGCGACGGGGTCACGGTCCTCGTGACGGGTTCGTTCAGCGTCCCGGCCGGCAACATCCGCTGGCTGCGGGCCAACGCGCCGGAAATCGCCGCGGTGGAGCTGGTGGTGGACCGGGACCAGTTGTGCACCCGGGCGAGCGCGGCCGAGAAGGCCGTGGGGATCGTCGACGCGGCGACCCCCGAACTGCCCGCGCTCGCGGAGCGGTTCGGCACGGTCGCCGTGGGCGGGATCCTCGCGGTCACGGCCGATCCGGCCGAGGACCACGTCGTCGGGCTGTTCGCCCGGGGTGTGACGGGGGTGGTCCTCACCTCCAGCCCCGCCGAGGAGCTCGTCACGGCGATCCGCGGGGTGGCTTCGGGCCACTGGTTCGCGCCACCGAGGTACCTGCCCGCGCTGGCGGAGACCGTGGTCCGGAACCCGCGCGGGCCCCGGGCCCGGCAGCTGCGCGAACTGCTGACCGAGCGGGAGCTGGAGGTGCTGCTCCTGCTGGCCGCGGGCAGCGCCAACCAGGAGATCGCCGACAAGCTGGGGATTTCGGTGACGACGGTGCGCAGTCACGTACTGAGCATCCTGCGGAAGCTGAACGTGCCCAACCGCACGGCGGCGGCGATCTGCGCCTACCGCTCCGGCCTCGCTTGAGCGGTGGGCGAGCGGCTCATTCCTGCCGGTGCCTGGCAGGAATGAGCCGCTCGGATCAGCCGCTGGTACCCGGCGGGCGGGCGCACGCGGCCAGCACGGTGCCGCCCATCTTGATGCGCAGCTGGGTCGCCGTGGCCTCGCCGAACAGCTGCCCGGTCGGGGTCAGGGGCGGTGGCCCGGGACAGAGGATGGTTCCGTTGTCACTGCGGTAGATGCCCAGCCCGGCGACCGTGGTGCCGGTGGGAGCGAAGACGAAGAACGCGTCGCCGGTCCCGACGCTGAACTGGACGCCCGGTGGGCTCACCGCCGCCGAGCTCGCCAGGACACTCAGGATCGGCCGCTCGGTGGGTGGCGTGGTGGTGAAGTCCACAAGGGACACCGAGCGGGTACCGCCGCCGGACGGCGTCTCCAGGATCAGGACGTGGTTGTGGGTACCGATGAACATGTACCTCGACACGCCGGCGCCGAGTGTCTGGTGGAACACCGACCCGGTCGGGCCGCTGACGACGAGCCCGGGCAGCCCGGTGGTGGTCCGGGTGACGGTCCGGTCGCCCATGGTGGTGGCCGGCGCCGAGGACCAGGCGAGCGCGGCGCTGTTGTTGAACAGGCCGGTGGAAATGGTGATCGGGTTCGCGGCCGCCGCCGGGACCGCGGCCGTGATCACGGCCGTCAGGACGGCGCCCACCACCAGCGCCGCGCGACGTGCGGGGCTCATTGGTGCGCCCAGGTGACCGCGAAGTTCTGGCCGTTCGTGCTGGTGTCGCCGGTCGTGGCGTACGTCGTGGTCGCGTCCTGTTCCTGGATCTTCGTCCGCTGCCAGGTCGAGCTGGCGGTCATCGACCCGCTGTGGCCGGCGTTGTCGCTGCCGACCGAGTTGTTCATCAGCGCGCGGCCGTAGTTCGCCAGCGGGAAGAAGTCGCTGGTCCCGAACCGGCCCACCGCCTCGACGATCCAGTCGGCGCTGCTGCGCGAGCAGACGAGGTTGGCCGCGCACGTCTGGGTGGTGGTGAAACTCGTGTGCTGGGTGGCGTCGGCGACGGTGATCGTGTACTGCGCGGTGGCCGCGTTGTAGGTGACGTCCGCGCTCACGGAGTCGCCGGCGTTGATGGTCAGGACCGGCTGGATGGCGTTGGTCGGGAACATCTCCCACCAGAGCTGGTAGACCGGGGTGCCGTTGACGCACCGGGCCGAGCTGCCGCCCTGTTCGACCGTGCCGTTGGTCCACCCGTCGAAGCCGACCCAGAAGATGGCCCAGGCGTCCGACGCCGGGCAGGTTATCGGCCGCTGCGTCCACGAACCGTGCACGTGGGTGAACGTGGCGGCGGGCGTGGCCAACGAGGTGATGGCGTAGCCGGCCCAGTTCCGTGAGGTCGCGTTGACCAGCGGACCGGCCACCGCGGGAGTGAGCCCGCCGGGCACGGTGGTGTGCCGGGCCGCGCCGGCGAACGGGCTGCCGGCGTACCCGAGGGGTGTTCGCGCGGCGCTCGCGGGCGCCGCCGCCCCGGCGCCGACCACGACCGCCACCGCCGCGAGGGCGGTGAGCGGCAGGAGCCGTCGGAATTTCATGGGTGTCCCGTCTGCGAAGATCGGCACCGGCATCCGTATCCGGGCCCGCGCCGACCCTGGCAGGCGGCGCTGATGCGAGCCTGAAGCGACGCTGAAAAGGCACGTCGGACGTCGCCGATCGGGGGACACGCTGGATGCCGGGCCCGCGCGCACACTCTGGGGGCGTAGGGGCGCGCGGGCCCGGCGGTGGGGCCGGCCGCCCGGGAACTGGGCACCGGGCCCGGCCATGGGAAAAGCGTAGGGGCCCGCGCCGTCCCGGCACCACCGGCGTTTCCCGGAATCAGGCCCGCCGGTTCGCGGAGAGGTGGCGCAGGGCCCGCGCGGCGGCGTTCGCGCCGCACATGCCGTGCGCGCCCGCACCGGGCGGGGTCGCCGCCGAGCACAGGTACATGCCGGGCACGCCGACGTCGTACGGGGACAGCGTGACGCGGGGCCCGAACACGAGCCGGCGGACGGTCGTGGCGCCGGTGATGACGTCGCCGCCGACGTAGTTGGGGTTGTACACCGCCATCTCGGTGGCCGAGCGCACGGCGGTGCCGACGATCCGGTCGCGGAAGCCGGGCGCGAACCGTTCGATCTGCCCGATGATGGCTTCGGTGGCGTCGCCCGGATAACCGTGCGGCACGTGGGCGTACGTCCACAATGGATGGACGTTGCCCGCCGAGCGCCCGGGATCGGCCAGGTACTGCTGGCCGACGAGGACGAACGGCCGTTCCGGCAGGCGGCCGGCGTGGATTTCGCGCTCGCTCGCGGCGAGCTCGGCGTACGTCCCTCCCAAGTGGACGGTGCCTGCCCGGCGGACGTCCGCGTTGGCCCACGGCACGCCTTCCGCCACGGCGAAGTCGACCTTGAACGCCCCCGGGCCGTGCCGGTACCGGCGGTAGGCACGCGCGATCCGGGGCGGCAGGCGGTCGCCGAGGATGTCCGCGACCGCGCCGGGGGCGAGGTCGAACAGCGTGACGTCGGCGGGCGGCAGCTGCGCGGCCGAGGTGACCCGCACGCCCGTCTCGACCCGGCCGCCGAGGTCGGCCAGCAGCTTCGCCAGCGCGGTGGTGATCGACCCGGACCCGCCGGCGGCGACCGGCCAGCCGTGCCGGTGCCCGGCGGCGATGATGCCGAGGCCGACGGCCGAGGTCATCGGGTGGTGCAGCGGCCGGAACGCGTGCGCGGCGATCCCGCCGAACAGCGCCCGCGCCCGCTCGGTGGCGAACAGCCGCGCGAAGACCGAGCCGGGCAGCAGGGCGGGCAGGCCGAACCGGGCCAGTGTCAGGGGGTGCTTCGGGAACCGCAGCAGCGGGCCCATGATGTCCTCGGCGAGCGCGTCGAACCGCGCCGCCGGGCGGCCGAACGCGCGCCGCCAGCGCACGCCGTCCCGGCCGAGCGCGGCTTCGGTGTCCTCGACGGACCGGTGCAGCAGCGCCGCGTCCCCGCCGTCGAGCGGGTGCGCGCAGTCGATCTCCGGCCATGCCCAGGACAGCCCGTACCGGTCCAGGCCCAGCTCGGCGAGGAACGCCGAGCCGGCGGCCATCGGGTGGAAGGCCGAGCAGTCGTCGTGCAGCAGGCCGGGCAGGATCGCCTCGGTCGACCGGGCACCACCGCCGATCCGGCCGGCGGCTTCGAGCACGGTGACCTCGACGCCCGCGCGGGCGAGGGCCACGGCGGCGGCGAGCCCGTTGGGGCCGCCCCCGACGACGACGGCGGTGCTCATGGTCTGCTCCCGATCATCCCGGAGATCACGGAAGCCCAGTTTCGGCGAACAGCCGCGGCCGGCGGTGGAATGCCGCCGGATCAGGGGGAAGTTTCCGCGAAAGGCGGACGCGTGCGGTCGTGAGGGATTTCCCCATCCCGGTCCGGCGGGCCGGTGCGAGAAGGCCCGGGGATGGTGCCATGAGGGGAACAGGCGCAAGCCGGGAAGGAGCGGCGGGATGGGCACCGGAGCACAGGTGGTCGTGGCCGCGGTGGCGGCCCTGGTGGTGCTGACGCGGCTCGCGGTCGCGCTCTGCCAAGCGCGGACGGACGGTCGGATCGCGGCCCGCCGCGCCCGCGAAGACCGCCGGGTGCCGACGGGCTAGCGTCCCGGCCCGGCGATGCGCCCCAATGTGGCGTTGGTTGCGTTGGACGCACCCAATGTGGCGTTCGGTGCGTTGGACGCACCGAACG
>NZ_JBFACT010000071.1:0-45367 GCF_040640995.1 Amycolatopsis sp. NPDC021455
CGGGCCCCCCCCGGGCGGTCCCCCCACCCGGCGGGGCGGCTCGCCCCCCGGGGGGGGGGGGGCCCCCCCCCCCCCCCCCGGGGGGGGGGGGGGCCCCCCCCCCCCCCCCCCCCGCCACATTGGGGCGCTTGGTTCAGCCCGTGGCGCGGTCGGCCAGGCCGGCCAGGAAGCGCTCGGCGAACGCTTCGCCGGTGACGTGCCCGACCGCGTGGTAGCGGGCGCGGGCCTCGCGGGCCGTGCCGTCCGCGAGCATCGAGCGGCCCGCCGCCGCCTCCACCGCCGCCAGGCCCAGCAGGGCCGCCGCCTCCAGCACGCGGAACCCGCCCGCGCGGGCCGCGTCCAGCGCCGTCCGCGCGTGCTCGCCCGCTTCGGCCGCTCGGCCGTCGGCCGCCAGTACCCGCGCGAGTGTCGCCGACGCCTCCGCCAGCAGGCCCCGCAGGCCCGACTCCGCGGTCAGTTCCCTGGCCTCGCGCAGCACGCGCTCCGCCGCTCCCAGGTCACCGTGACCCTCGTAGGCCCGGCCCAGCGCGATCAGCACGGCCGCCTCCACCTGCCGGTCGCCGTCGCGGCGGACGCACTCCAGGGCCGCCTCCGCCGTCGCCACCGCCGAGTCGTGCTCGCCTCTGGCGACCTGCAGCGCGCTCACCGCGTTCAGCGCGGTGGCCTCGCCGAAGCTGGACCCCAGGTCGCGGAAGGCCCGCAACGCCTCGTCGAGGACGTCTCCCGCTTCCGCCTGCCGTCCGGTGGCGAGCAGCACCCAGCCCAGATCCGCGAGGTTCGCGGCCTCCCAGAACGCCAGGTCCTCCTTGCGGGCCAGCGCGATCGCCTCCACCAGGCAGTCTTCGGCCTGCTCCAGCCGGCCCAGCTGCCGGTAGTGGCAGCTCAGCGAGTTCAGCGCGAGTGCCTCGCCCGAGCGGTTGGCCAGCTCGCGGAACAGCTGGATCGCGCGCCGGCTGTGTTCGACCGCCTCCGCGAGCCTGCCCGTCCACTCCAGCATCGCCCCGAGGTTCGCGACCGCCGTCGCCTCGCACTGCCGCCAGCCGCACGCCCGGCTGGCCAGCACCGCCTTCTCCGAGTGCCGGATGCCCGCTTCGTGCTGGCCTTCGCGGAAGTACGCGCCGCCGATGGACAGGTGCACCAGCGCTTCGGCGGGCTGCGCGCCGCGCTCCTGCGCCGCGCGCAGCACGATCGGGGCCAGCTCGAGCCACTCCGCGCGACGGCCGTGGTCGTGGAAGAACCGCCGCAACGCGTCGGCGAGATACCACGCGCCGGGGAACGGCCCGCGCGTCGCGGCCTGGCGCAGCGCGGCCGACAGGTTCGGCACCTCGACGTCCAGCCAGGCCACGGCTTCGGCGGCGTCGCCGAAGACGATCGGGCTCGGTGCCGGCGGCGCGTCTTCGCGGGGGAGCGCCACGATCCGCGCGCCGAGCTGGGCGACCGCCGCGTCCGCCGCCGCGCAGTAGCCGGTGAAGAGCCGCGCCCACGCCGCTTCGCGCTCGGTCTCGTCCTCCTCCGCGAGGACGCACTGCTCGGCGTAGCGCCGGGCGAGGTCGTGGAACCGGTAGCGGCGGGGCGCGTGCGCATCGAGGAGGTTCGCCGCGATCAGCCCGCGCAGCCGCCGGGTCGCCTCCTCGGCCGGCACCGCCAGCAGGGCCGATGCCGCCACCGCCGTGAAGTCGGCGCCCGGCACCAGCGCCAGCAGCCGGAACGCGTGCCGCAGCACCGGCGGCAGCGCCTGGTACGACACCGAAAACGCCTTGGCGACCGCGCTTTCCCCGTCGAAGCCGAGGTGGGCGAGGGGGTCGCCGCGCAGCTCGTCGACGAGCTCCCCGATGCTGGCGACCCCGGTGTTCGCCGCGGCGATCCGCAGGGCGAGCGGGTGGTGGCCGCACAGGCGGGCCAGCTCGGCCGAGGCTGCCGGCTCGGCGGCCGTCCGGTCGCCGAGCAGGGCGGTCAGCAGCTCCCGGGAGTCCTCCTCGCGCAGCTGCGCCAGGCTCAGCAGCCGCGCGCCGGTGCGGGCGACGAGCTCGTCGAGCCGGTGGCGGCTGGTCACCAGCACCCGGCCGGACGACGGCAGCAGCGGCAGCACCTGGGCCGTGTCGCGGGCGTTGTCCAGCACGACGAGGGCCTGCCGGTCGGCGAGCAGCGACCGGTAGAGCTTGCTCTGGTCGTCGACGCCCGGCGGCACGTCCCGCAGGTCGACGCCGAGGGTCCGCAGCAGCTGCGCGAGCGCGGCGGCGGGCGTGAGGGGCTCGTCGTCGGCGTCGAAGCCGCGCAGGTTCACGTACAGCTGGCCGTCGGGGTAGCGCTCCCGCGCGGTGTGGGCCCAGTGCACGGCCAGCGCGGTCTTGCCGACGCCGGCGGTGCCCGTGATCACCCAGACGTCGCCGGGCTCGTCGAGCGCGGCCAGCTCCGGCGCCCGGCCGGCGAACCCGCGGACGTCCAGCGGCAGTTCGGCCGGCCGCGGCGGCGCGACCGGGACCGCGGCCGGTTCGCCTTCGCCGCGCAGGATCCGCATCCGCAGGTCCTGCAGGGCCTGGCCGGGTTCGATGCCCAGCTCGTCCACCAGCAGGTCGTGCGCCCGCGTGTACGTCTCCAGCGCTTCCCGGCTGCGGCCGCAGCGGTGCAGCGCGAGCATCAGGGCGGCCCGGAGCCGTTCGCGGAACGGGTACTCCTCGACGAGCTGCCGCAGCTCGCCGACCACTTCGCCGTGCCGTCCCGAAGCCAGCTCCTGCTCGTACAGCTCCTCCAGCACGACGAGACGGCGTTCGGCGAGCGCCGGGCCTTCGCGCTCGGTCAGCTCTTCGCTCGCCCCGCCGAGCGGGGTGCCGTCCCACAGCGCCAGCGCGGCCCGCAGGTGCGCGACGGCGGCCGGCCCCGCGGTGGCCCTGGCCTGGGCGACCTCGTCGTCGAACACGTCGAGGTCCCGGTCGCCGGGCGCGACCTCGATGACGTAGCCCGGCGCGCGCCGCACGATGACGTCGCGGCCGAGGAGCTTCCGCAGTTCGGAGATGTGTACCTGCAGCCGCCCGCGGACGCTCGGCGGCGCGTTCTCGCCCCAGGTCAGGTCGATGAGCCGGTCTTCGCTGACCACGCGGTTCGGGTTCAGCAGGAGCGCGGCCAGCACGGACGTCTGCTTCTGGCCGCCGGGACGGACCGGGCCCGGGTCGCCGAGGACCGTGACGGGTCCGAGCAGGCGGTAGCGCACGTGATACCCCCCGGAAGACGGACCGAAGCGAAACGGAAGTGCCGTGGCCGACCCTATCTCCGGACACGCGGGAAAGGAGGCCACGGGTGGACCGAGACGGCGAGGAGCGCTTGTTGTTCGTCTGTTTCCCCGACGCGGGCGAAGCCGCGGGCCACTACCGGGCCTGGCGCGATCCGCGGATCTCCGTGCAGGTCGTCGAGCTGCCGGGCCGCGGCGAGCGCCGTGACGAACACCCGTACCGGGACATGTGGCTGCTGGTGGAGGCCCTGTCCGCGGAACTGGTGGACGTGCTCGCCCGCCCGCACGTCCTGTTCGGAGCCGGGCTCGGCGCGCTCGTCGCGTACCGGCTGGCGCAGCGGCGGGTGGCCGCGGGACTGGGGGTCCCGCGGGCACTCGTCGTGGCGCACCAGGCACCGCCCGCCCGGGTCGCGCGGGCGGTGCCCGAGCAGGCGGAACGCGCCGACGTGAGCCTGCTGATGAGCGACGCGCACGTGCCGGTGGCGCCGCCGCTGCCGTGCCCGATCCGCGGGTTCGGCGACCCGCAGGTGATGACCGGCTGGGGTGAGCACACGGGGGCCGGGTTCGTGCTCGCCCCGGCGCGGGCGCAGGACAGCGCCGCCCTGCTGCGCGACGCCGTCCTGCGGTCGGCCTACCTGATCTCCGCCATGGCCGGGCGGGGGCAGGCACCGGAGAGGCCCGGGACGAAGGTCGCCGAGTCGCCGAGGTAGCGAGCTTTCACGGGAAAGCTCCATCCGAGGGCGGCCTCCCGGATATATAAGCGCTGTTATAGTTGGCGCGTGATCCGGTCATGCCCCTGACGCGAACTCTCGTCGACCTCGCTCCGCTTCGCACCTCGCCGCCGTTCCGGCGGCTCTGGCTGGGCCGGGTCTTCTCCGGCTTCGGCGCCCAGATGACCCTCGTCGCCGTGATGTTCCAGGTCTGGGAGCAGACCCGGAGCAGCGTGTGGACCGGTGCCGTCGGGCTCGCCCAGGCCCTGCCCGTGGTCGTGTTCGGGCTGTTCGCCGGGACGCTCGTGGACCGCGTCGACCGGCGGAAGTTCGCCCTCGTCACCACCACCGGCCAAGCCGTCTGCTCCGCGCTCCTCGCCGTGCAGGGGTTTCTCGGCGACGTGCCGGTCGTGGTGGTCCTGGGCCTGGTGGCCGTCCAGTCCTGCTTCGTCGCCGGTGGCGGGCCGGTCGCGCGGACCTTCGTCGGGCGGTTGCTGCCACCCGAGCAGCTCGCCGCCGGGCTCGCGCTCAACCGGATCGCCTTCCAGGGCGCGATGCTGCTCGGCCCGGCGCTCGGCGGGCTCGTCCTCGGGTGGCTCGGCGTCGGCGGTTGCTACCTCGTCGACGCGCTCACCTTCGGCATGGCGTTCCACGGCATCGTCGGGCTCCCGTCCCTGCGGCCCGGCGGTGAACCGTCGCGGCCCGGGCTGCGCGGCGTCCTCGACGGGCTCTCGTTCCTCGTGCGGACGCCCGTCGTGCGCGGCGCGCTGCTCACCGACCTCGCCGCGACCGTGCTGTCCATGCCGATCAGCCTCTTCCCGCTGGTCAACGACGAGCGCTTCGCCGGTGACCCCCGCACGCTCGGCCTGTTCCTCTCGGCGATCGCGGTCGGCGGCGTGGCCGCGTCGGTGTTCTCCGGGGCGTTCACCCGGCTGCCCCGGCCGGGCCGGGTGATGCTCGCGGGCTCGTCCGCCTGGGGTGCCGCGCTCATCGGGTTCGGGCTGGCGCCGGATCCCTGGCTCGGCCTGGCCTGTCTCGTCCTCGCGGGTGCCGCAGACACGGTCTCGGTGGTTTCCCGCGGCGCGCTCGTCCAGCTCGCCACCCCCGACGCCCTGCTCGGCCGGGTCGCCGCGGCCGAGCAGATCGTCGGGCAGGCGGGCCCGGACCTCGGCAACTTCCGGGCCGGCCTCGTCGCGACCGCCACCTCCGGCGCGTTCGCCCTCGTGAGCGGCGGACTGTTGTGCGTCGTCGCGGTGGTCCTGGTCGCCGCGGCCACGCCGGGCCTTCGCCGCTTCGCGACACCCGTCGGGAACTGATCCGGCTGAGTTGCCCGGTTCGGCGAACGGCGGGGGGCAACCGGTGTTTCGTCTCGCCGGCAAACCTCCTGCCGAACATCCCACCAGCTTTCCCCGAGGATCCGCGGGAAATCGTTCTCCTTGGCGGCCGGAGCCCGGACGACGCCGGAAAGCGCCTTGACGAGTCCCGTTGTTTCGCGGCCCGGATGCGCCGTGCGCGGCGAGGATCTCCGCTCTGTGCGGGGCTTTCGCCCGGCTGGGCTGATCGGCCCAGCCGGGCTTCGTCCGTTCGGAGCTTTCTGATGACGATGGCGGCGACCTCGTGTATTCATTTGCCGCCGCGGGGCCGCACGGGTCGAATCCGGAGCGGTCCGTTCGTCAATTTCAAGAATTGGCGGAGGGGGTAAAAGTTCATTTTCACCACCGCATTTCCACTCCTGGCAGGAGGTGGCGGGGTCCCCGTGTCGCCGGAGGCTGCATTCAGCGGGTCGCGGCGCGATTCCGCTCTGTTGCGGCAGCTGGGAGCGCGACCACCTGCGGTGGCTAGATCACCGAGAACCGGTACATTCCGGTGGGTTTGTTTCCTTGGTGAACATGCTGCGACGTATTTCTCGGCAACGTATTTGCGGACCCGGAAATCGTCATCTACAGTCCGGCGAATCACGGCTCGACGAGCCGGACTTCGTGATCGAAAAGATTCTTTCTCCAGGAGAGCTATGCCCCATCGCGCCTCGCCCCGCCGGCTCGCCGCGCTCGCTCTCGTCGTCGCCGCTCTGCTCAGCGCGTGCAGTCAGCCGGGCCGGTCCCAGGCCGCCGGTGACGTCGAAAAGCCGTCGATCCGCGTCGCGATCCTCACCACCGTCGACCTCGCGCCCCTGTGGCTGGCGCAGGAAGGCGGGTACTTCAAGGCCGAAGGCCTCGAGGTGCAGACCGACGTCGGCGCCAGCGGCCAGGAGACGCTGAACCGGATGACGAACGGCCAGGACGACCTCGCGCTGTCCACCTACACCCTGTTCTTCCTCGCGAAGAACAGCGGGACGGACGTGAAGCTGGTCAGCGACGGCACGTCGGCGAGCCCGCGCAGCAACGAGATCGTCACCGTGCCGAACTCGCCGGTGAAGACCGTCAACGACCTGGGCGGCAAGCGGATCGCCATCAGCTCGAAGAACGCGGCTTCGGACGTGCTGACCCGGTCGGTCATGCGCGACCACGGCGTCGACGTCGACAAGGTGCAGTGGGTCCCGATGCCGCTGCCCGAGATGGGCGTCGCGCTGGCGCAGGGCCGGGTCGACGCGGCTTACCAGCCGGAGCCGTTCCTCACCCAGGCCGCCAAGGCCACCGGGGCGTACCCCGTGGTCGACGCGGCGAGCGGCAGTACGCAGGCGTTCCCCCTCACCGGCTACGGCGCCACCGCCAAGTGGGTCCAGGAGCACCCGAAGACGGTGCGGGCCTTCCAGCGCGCGATGCTCAACGCCACCCGTGCCGCGGTGGACCGGGCCCGGATCGAGCCGCTGGTCGTCCGCAACGCCCGGGTCGACCAGGACATCGCGAGCCTGATGGTGATGCCGGCCTTCGGGTCCACCCTGGACGCCCGCCGCATCCAGCGGGTGCCGGACCTGCTGCAGCAGCTGGGCGTCGTCCAGACCAAGATCGACGCCTCCTCGATGATCGCCCCGCAGACCGGGACCGGCTGAGCGGAGGACGGACCGCGAAGGGCGGGTGCGCGAACGCGCACCCGCCCTTTTTGTCGCGTCCGGTTTCGGCGGTTCGCACCCTTGACATGACCGCCGTCACAGCCCACCCTCTTCATACCGACCGTGCGGTACGGGTCCACCTGTTGAGACAGGAGTCATCGATGACGCTCCCCGGCGAGGACTTGCTCGTGGTCGACGGCCTCACGGTGCGCTTCGGTGGCCTCACCGCGTTGCACGACGTCCGGCTGAGCGTCGACGCCGGCACCGTCGTCGGTGTCATCGGACCCAACGGCGCCGGCAAGACGACGCTGTTCAACGTCGTCTGCGGGTTCGTGCGGCCGCAGGCCGGCCGCGTGCTGTGGCGGGGACAGCCCCTCGTGCGGCACCGCACCGAACACCTCGCCCGGCTCGGGATCGTCCGGACTCTCCAGGGCCTCGGCCTGTTCCCGGGGCTGACCGTGCTCGAGAACGTGCTGGCCGGGGCGGGCCGGCACGCCCGGACCGGCGTGCTGCCCGCCCTGGCCGGCGCCGGACGTTCGGCACGCGACGAAGCCGCGTTGGCCGCCCGCGCCCGCGAAACCCTCGGGGAGCTCGGGATCGCCGATCTCGCCGACCGGCTTCCCGGCGTTCTCCCTTATGGGGTGAGGAAACGCGTCGCGCTCGCGCGGGCGCTGGTGGCCGGCCCGGAC
Source organism: Amycolatopsis sp. NPDC021455 (assembly GCF_040640995.1). NCBI lineage: Bacteria > Bacillati > Actinomycetota > Actinomycetes > Pseudonocardiales > Pseudonocardiaceae > Amycolatopsis > Amycolatopsis sp. NPDC021455. The sequence goes on from NZ_JBFACT010000071.1 coordinate 7,615, forward strand.
CTGCTGCTGCTCGACGAACCCGCGAGCGGGCTGTCGGCGGCCGAGCTCGACGAGCTCTCGACGTTGATCCTCTCCCTGCGCCGGCACATGGCGGTCGTCCTCGTCGAACACCACATGGACCTCGTCATGCAGGTCTGCGACCGCGTGGTGGTGCTGAACTTCGGCGAGGTGATCGCGGCGGGCACCCCGGCCGAGATCCAGGCCGACCCCCGCGTAGCCGAGGCCTACCTCGGCGACCCGGCCGAGGAGGCGCCCGGTGCTTGAGATCGACGACCTTTCCGTGGCCTACGGCGCGGTCCGCGCGCTCGACGGCGTCGGTCTCACGGTCGAGCGCGGCGGGATCACCGCCGTGCTCGGCGCGAACGGGGCCGGCAAGACGACGCTGCTGCGCACGATCAGCGGCCTGCAGCCCGCCCGCGGCGGCCGGATCTCCTGGGACGGCAGGGAACTGACCGGCCTGGCGCCGGACCGCATCGCCCGCGGCGGGATCGCGCACGTGCCCGAGGGCGGCGGCGTGATCACCGAGCTGACCGTCGACGAGAACCTCCGGCTGGGCGCGCTGTGGCGGCGTGACCGCGCCGACCGCGCGGCCGCGCGCGAGGAGGTGTACGAGCTTTTCCCGCCGCTGGAAGAACGTTCGGCGAAACCCGCGTCGACGCTGTCGGGCGGCGAACGGCAGATGCTGGCCATCGGCCGCGCCCTGATGAGCCGACCGGCGCTGCTGCTGCTGGACGAGCCGTCGCTGGGGCTGGCCCCGCTGATCACCGCCCGGATCATGGGCATCCTGCGGGACCTGCGGGCCACGACCGGGCTCACCGTCGTGCTCGTCGAGCAGAACGCACACAGCGCGCTGTCCATCGCCGACCGCGGGTACGTCCTCGCGCTCGGCCGCGTCGTGGCGGTCGACACCGCGGCGGAACTGCTGGCCGACGACGGCCTCCGCCACGCCTACCTGGGTTTCTGATTCTTGGAGGTGACCGGTCCGGTATGCAGGACTTCTTCGACCTGACCCTCGGCGGGATCTCGGCCGGCGCGGTGTACGCGGCGCTCGGGCTCGCGCTGGTCATCATCTACCGGGCCACCCGGGTGGTGAACTTCGCGCAGCCCGCGCTCGCCCTGATTTCGACGTACCTCGCGTACTCGGTCACGAAGTCCTCCGGCAGTTACTGGCTCGGCTTCGCCGTCGCGATCGCCGCCGGGACGGTGCTGGGCGTCGCCACCGAGCGGCTGCTGATCCGGCCGTTGCGGCACCGCTCCGAGCTGAGCTCGATCATCGTCACCCTCGGGCTTCTGCTGGTGCTGCAGGCGGTCGCGGGCATGATCTGGTCCAACGAGCCGCTGGCGTTCCCGTACGCCTTCGACTTCCGCGGCCGGTTCTCCGCCAACGACCTGTTCGTGGTGCTGGTGGTGCTCGCCATCGCCGCGTTCGTGCTGGTGGTATTCAAGTACACGCCGCTGGGCCTGCGGATGCGCGCGGCCGCGTTCGCCCCCGACGTGGCGCGCACACTCGGCGTACGAGTCGGGCTGATGCTCACCATCGGCTGGGGACTGGCCGCGGGCGTCGGCTCGCTGGCCGGGCTGCTCGCCACCCCGCCGTTCCTCTTCCCGAACGTGCTGGACGGCGTGTTCGTCTACGCGCTCACCGCGGCGGTGATCGGCGGTCTCGAGAACCCGCTCGGCACCATCGCCGGCGGGTTCGTCCTCGGCGTCGGACTGTCCTATGTGTCCGGCTACCTGGGACCGGAGCTGGTGACGATCGCCGCGCTGGCGATCCTGGTGGTCGTGCTGACGCTGCGGCCGAGCGGGCTGTTCGGCCGGGCCAAGGCGAGGCGGGTATGAGCGTGCGCACGGAACTCCCGGAAACCGCGGTGGAAACGCCGAAGCGACGCCGGGTGCTGCCGCCGGTGGTGGTCCACGCGCTGGCCGCGCTGGGCGCACTCGCCGTCGTCGTCGCGCTGACCCTGGTCACCGACGAGTTCACCAATCTGCGGATCGCGACGATCGGCTACTACCTGATCGCCGTTGCCGGGCTGACGCTGCTCACCGGCCTCACCGGCCAGGTGTCGCTGGGGCACGGCGCGTTCATGTTCATCGGCGCCTACACGGTCGCGTTGCTGGTGCGCCGCGTGCCGTCGTTCCCGCTGTGGGCCGACCTGCTGCTGGCCTCGGCCGCCGGCGGGCTCGCCGGGCTGCTGGCGGGCGCCGCCGCGGCCCGGCTGCGCGGTCCGTACCTCGCCGGGGCGACCCTGGCCCTGGCCGTCGGCCTGCCCGCGCTCACCCGCCGGTTCCCCGACTTCCTCGGCGGCAGCAACGGGTTGAGCTTCACCGTCCACAGCAGACCGTCCATCGTGGTCGGTGTCATCCCGGAGCTGCGTTGGCAGACCTGGATCGTCTGGCTCAGCGTGCTCATCGCGCTGGTGCTGGTGGTCAACATCGTCCGCGGCCGGCTCGGCCGCGACTTCCGCGCGGTCCGCGACGACGAGGTCGCCGCCGCGCTGGCCGGGATCGCCGTCGGGCGCACGAAAATCCTCGCGTTCCTGGTCAGCGCGGTCTGCGGCGGGCTCGCCGGCGGCCTGCAGGCGTTCCTGCTCGGCACCGCCGCACCCGGCTCGTTCACGCCCGCGCTGTCGCTGAGCCTGCTGGCGGCCGTGGTGCTGGGCGGCCTGGGCTCGCTGTGGGGCGCGTTGTGGGGCGCGGTCGCGCTCGTCTACTTCCAGGCCTGGTCCGAGGACCTGGCCGACGTCCTGCACCTGAACACCGACGTGGCCAACAACCTCCCGCTCGCGGTGTACGGCGTGATCCTCATCGTCGTCGTCCTCGTCTTCCCGCGCGGCATCCAGGGCGGCTTTCGGTGGCTGCGCACCTCTCTGACCTCGATCCGCCGAGCAAAGGAGAAGCATGAGAACCACTAGGTACGGCGCGGGTTTCCTGGCTCTCGCCCTCACGCTGACCGCGTGCGGCGGCGCGGGCGAGAGCGACGGCGGTGGCGCGAAGACCGCAGACTCGGCCGTCGGCGTCACGAAGGACGCCGTCGTCATCGGTACCCACCAGCCGCTCACCGGCCCGGCCGCGCCCGGGTACAGCCGGATCTCCGTCGGCGCCCGCGCGGTGTACCAGGCGATCAACGACGGCGGCGGGGTCAACGGCCGCAAGATCGACTACCGCGTCGAGGACGACGGCTACAACCCGACGAAGACCGTCGAGGTCGTCAAGAAGCTCGTGCTGCAGGACAAGGTGTTCGCGATCGTCGGCGGCCTCGGCACGCCGACGCACTCCAAGGTGGTCGACTACCTCAACTCCGAAGGCGTGCCGGACGTGCTGGTGTCGTCGGGCGCGCTGGCCTGGGACAACCCGCAGAAGGCGCCGATGACCTTCGGGTACCAGGTGGACTACACCCGCGAGGGCAAGATCCAGGGCAAGTACATCAAGGACACCTTCGCGGGCAAGAAGATCGGCTACTTCACGCAGAACGACGACGTCGGCCGCGACACCCAGGCCGGGCTCGACCAGTTCGTCAAGGATCAGACCGTCGTCCGGCAGGGTTATGACACGGCCAACACCGACGTCACGCCGCAGCTGTCCGCGCTCAAGGCGGCCGGCGCGGAGGTCGTCGTCTGCGAGTGCATCCCGGCGTTCACCGCGCTCGCGATCCTGTCCGCGGCGAAGATCGGCTACCACCCGCAGTTCGTCGTCAGCAGCATCGGCGCCGACCCGACGACGCTTTCCGGGCTGTTGCAGGACTTCGCCAAGCGCGGCGGCGCCAGCGTCTCGAGCGCGCAGCTGCTGTCCGGCCTGATCGGCACCGGCTACCTGCCGGACGTCGCGCTGACTTCGGACCCGTGGGTCGCCTACTTCAAGGGCATCCACGACAAGTACATCCCGAAGGAGCCGTTCACCAACACGCTGTTCTACGGGATGGTGCAGGCGTTCACGTTCGCGCAGGCGCTGAAGGCGGCGGGCCCGGACCCGACACGGCAGAAGCTCGTCGACGCGATGAGCTCGGGCGCCCTCAAGGGGCCGGGGCTGACGCCGTTCGGGTTCTCGAAGGACTCGCACTCCGGTTACACCGGCGCGTACGTGTTCAAGATCAACCCGGACACCACGACGACGGTGATCCAGCCGCCGGCCGTCACCGACCGGGGCACCGGCGCGATCACGCCGTACACCGGTGAGCGCGCCACGCCGGAACAGGTGAACCCGCAGGGCAAGTGAGGACCGGGCCGGGCTCGTGGCGGGCCCGGCCCGTCCCGCTCACTCGAATAGGGTGACGACATGACGGTCAGGGAGAAGGTCGTGCGGGCGGCGGTGCGCCTGTTCGCGGAGAAGGGGTTCGAGGCGACCACGGTCCGCGAAATCGTCGAAGAGGCCGGCGTGACCAAAGGCGGGCTGTACCACTACTTCGAGTCCAAGGACGACCTGCTCTTCGAGATCTACGCGGCCATGCTGCGGATGCAGACCCGCCGCATGGTGACGATCGCCGAGTCGGACCTCCCGCTGCCGGAACGGCTGCACGCGATCATCGCGGACGTGGTGGTTACGAGCATCGCCGACCTCGACGCGGCGACCGTGTTCTTCCAGTCGTTCCCGCTGCTGGAAAAGTCCAAGCAGGTCCAGGTGCGCGCCGAGCGGCGCACGTACCACGAGCGGGTGCGGGACCTGGTGTCGGAAGGCCAGCGAACGGGCGTGTTCCGCGCCGACGTCCCGGCCGACCTGGTCATCAACTACCATTTCGGCGCCATCCACCGGCTGGGTATGTGGTACCACGCCGACGGCGAGCTGTCGGGGGAGCAGGTGGCCGATCACTTCGCCGACCTGATGCTGCGCAGCCTCCGTCCTTGATGGACGGTCCCCTGCGCTCGCTCGGGCGCGCCGCGGCTCTCTAACGCCCCAATGTGGCGTTGGGTGCGTTGGACGCACCGAACGCCACATTGGGTGCGTTGGACGCAACCAACGCCACATTGGGGCGCATGGGTCGGGCCGTCCGCGCTACCCCGCGTCCCGCCCGAGGTACGCCAGGACCGCCAGCACCCGGCGGTGTCCGGAACCTTCGTCGGACGGCAGCCCGAGCTTCTGGAAGATGTTGCGGATGTGCTTGAGCACCGCGCCGTCGCTGACCACGAGCAGCTCGGCGATCGTGCTGTTGTTGTAGCCCTCCGCCATCAGCCCCAGCACTTCGCGCTCCCGGGAGGTCAACGCCTCCAGCGGGTCGGCGGTGCGGCGGCGGGCCATCAGCCGGCCGATCACCTCCGGGTCCATCGCCGTGCCGCCCTTCGCGACCCGCCGGAGGGCGTCGAGGAACCGCTCGACCTTGCCGACGCGTTCCTTCAGCAGGTAACCCACTCCGCCGACGCCGTCGGCGAGCAGCTCGACCGCGTAGCTCGTCTCCACGTGCGCCGACAGCACCAGGACCGGGAGCGCCGGGTGGATCTCGCGGGCTCGCACGGCCGCGCGCAGGCCCTCGTCGCGGTGGGTCGGGGGCATGCGGACGTCCATCACGACCGCGTCGGGCCGGTCGCTCTCGATGAACGTCAGGAAGTCCTCCGCGTTGTCGACCGCGGCGGCCACTTCGATGCCCGCCGTCTTCAGCAGCAGGGCGAGGCCTTCGCGCAGCAGTGCGTCGTCCTCGGCGATCACGACCCGCATGGCAGCTCCACTCGCAGCACGGTCGGCCCACCGGGTGGGCTGGTCAGGGTGAGGGTCCCGTCGAAGGCTTCGGCGCGGCGGCGGATCCCGGCCAGCCCGCTGCCGCGCGAACCGTCGGCGCCGCCGCGGCCGTCGTCGCGGATCTCCAGGTACAGCAGTGAATCCGTGCCGCCGAGGGTGATGTCCACAGTGGACGCGTTGGCGTGCTTGGTCACGTTGGCCAGCGCCTCCGCGACGACGAAGTACGCGGCCGCCTCGACCGCGGCCGGGCGGCCGGTCTCGCATTCGACGTGGACGGCGGCCGGGACCGGGCATTGCTCGGCGAGCGCGCGCACCGCCCCGGCCAGGCCGCGCTCGCTCAGCAGCGGCGGGTGGATGCTGCGCACCACCGTGCGCAGCTCGGCCAGCGCGTCCGTGGCCGTGTCCTGCGCCTTGACCAGCAGTTCGCGCGCCGCGTCCGGGTCGCGGTCGTAGAGCTGGCCGGCCACCCCGAGCTGCAGGACGACCGCCGCGATCCGGGCCTGCGTGCCGTCGTGCAGGTCACGCTCGATGCGGCGCAGCTCGGCCCCGTGCGCCTCCAGCGCCGCGGCCCGCGTCGCGGTCAGCTCGGCGACCCGGTCGGCCAGGACGACGCCCGGGGCGGGCCGGAGCAGCTTCCGCGCGGTCCGCGCCTGCCAGCGGGCGACGCGCGGCAGCTGCAGCGTCGCCGCGACCATGGCCGCCGCGACCAGCAGGTCCAGCGCGGCCTTCGGCCAGGAGTCGACGACGATCCCCAGCGAGCCTTCGAGCCCGCCGGGGACGAGCGGCCAGACGAAGACGGTGACGACCTGCTGGACCGCGCCCAGCGGCAGGCCGAACGCGAGGGCGCCGATGATCAGCCCGGTCGCGGCGTGGATCGCGAGCCAGGCGAGGTCGCGGCGGGTGGCCGGGTCCTTCAGCGGGGAGCCGTCCCGGTACGGCTCGGGGATCGGCTCACCGAGCCGGCGGGCGGCGCGACGGCGGTCGGCCCCCAGTGGCCACCGCGCCAGCCGGATCGCGGGCGCCAGCGCGGGGATCCCGACGCCGAACGGGCACAGCAGCAGCACGGCGAACAGCCCGGCGAGGGCGAACAGCGACAGCAGCGACGTGCCGGCGCCGACCACCAGGTAGCGAGCCGCCGACCAGCACTCGCGCAGGCGGGTCGTCACGGCCCCAGTGTCCCACCCCACCACCGTGGTGGTGCTGGCGCTACCCCGGATCCACCTCTCCACGGGATCGATCCCCCGGCGGCGCCGACCTAGTTTTCCTTACGAGAGAACGAAGGGGATCGAAAATGACCACAACGAGCGCGTATGCGCTGGAGCTGGCCGGGGTGCGGAAGGTGTACGGCTCCGGCGACGGCGCGGTCACCGCGCTGGACGGCGTGTCGGCGGGCGTCGCGCGGGGGACGTTCACCGCCGTCATGGGCCCGTCCGGCTCGGGCAAGAGCACCTTCCTGCACTGCGCGGCCGGGCTGGACCGGCCGACGTCGGGACGCGTGCTGCTCGGCGGCACCGAAATCGGCGGGCTGAAGGAAAACGCGCTGACGCGGCTGCGGCGCACCCGGATCGGGTTCGTCTTCCAGGCCTACAACCTGCTGCCGTCGCTGAACGTGCTGCAGAACATCACGCTGCCGATGCGGCTCGCCGGGGTCAAGCCGGACCCGCAATGGCTGCGGCAGGTCGTCGACGGCGTGGGGATCGCGAACCGGCTGGAGCACCGCCCGGCGGAGCTGTCCGGCGGGCAGCAGCAGCGCGTCGCGATCGCGCGGGCGCTCGTCACCAGGCCCGAGGTGGTGCTGGCCGACGAGCCGACCGGTGCCCTCGACACGCGCACCGCGCGGCAGGTGCTGGACCTGCTCCGCGCGGTCGTCGAGGGGATGGGGCAGACCGTCCTGATGGTCACCCACGACCCCGTCGCGGCCTCCGCCGCGCACAGCGTCCTGTTCCTGGCCGACGGCAAGCTGGCCGGTCACCTGCCGCACCCCACCCCCGAGCGGGTGGCGGAGCGGATGACGCACCTCGGGGAGTGGTGACCGTGCTGACCCTGGCCTGGCAGACGATCCGGACGCGGCTCGGCGGGTTCGCCGGCGCGTTCATCGCGATCCTGTGCGGCACCGCCCTGGTGGCGGCGTGCGGCGTCCTCATGGAGTCCGGCCTGCGCGCCGGCGTCCCCACGCAGCGGTACGCCGCCGCGGCCGTCGTCGTCGGCGGCGCCCAGTCCGTCCGGCCGCCGGGCGCCGACGCGCTTTCCTTCGAGCAAGTCGGCGAGCAGCCTGCGGTCCCGGCGGCGCTCGCCGGGCGGATCGCTTCCGTGCCCGGAGTGCGCGCCGCGGTGGCGGAGCAGAGCTTCCCCGCGCAGGTCGTGGCCCGTGACGGGCAGCTGCTCGGCGGCAGCGAGTCGCTCGGCCACAACTGGGACGCGACCGTGCTGGCGCCGTTCACCCTGCGTGGCGGCGACGCGCCCGCGGCCGCCGACGAGGTCGTCCTGGACGCCGACCTGGCGCGCCGGGCCGACGTCGGCATCGGCGGGCAGGTGCGGATCACGACCCGGTCGGTGCCGGCGACGTTCAAGGTGAGCGGTGTCGTCGACAGCGTGCCGCGCCAGTCGGCGTTGTTCTTCACGCCGGAACGGGCCGCGCAGCTGGCCGGGCAGTCCGGCCGGGCGCACGCGATCGGCGTCCTCGCCAACCCTGGGGTGACGCCGGAAACCCTGGCCGAGCGGGTGCGCGCGGTCGCGGACGGCGCCGAGGTCACCACCGGCGTCGAGCGCAGCAGCGTCGAGTTCCTCGACGTCAGCCAGACGCGGACGCTGCTGCTGGCGATCGCCGGCTCGTTCGGCGGCTTCGCGTTGCTGGTCGCCGTGTTCGTGGTGGCGAGCACCCTGGCCCTGACGATCAACCAGCGCCGCCGCGAGTTCGCGCTGCTGCGCGCGGTCGCGGCGACCCCGAAGCAGATCCGCAAGCTCATCGGTACCGAGACGACGCTGGTCGCGCTCGTCGCCGGCGTGCTGGGCAGCGCGCTGGGCCTGGCGGTGGCGTCCGGGCTGCGGGACGCGTTCGCCGCGATCGGCGTGATCCCGGCCGACTTCGGGCTGGCGATCAGCCCGCTGCCGCTGCTCGCCGCGGTACTGCTCGGCCTGGGCGCGGCCCGGCTGGCGGCTTGGGCGGCGTCGCGGCGGCCGTCGTCGATCCGGCCGGTCGAGGCGCTCGGCGAGGCCGCCGTGGAGCGGCGCGAACTCGGCCGCGGCCGGCTGCTCACCGGCTGGGGCCTGGTGCTCGCCGGCTTCGGCGGCGCGCTGGTCCCGCTGTTCCTCCGCGGCGACATCGCGGCCGCGATCTCGTCGATGGCGACGCTGGTCGTCGTCATCGGGCTGGCCGTCGTGGGCCCGCAGGTGACCGGGCTGGTGGTGCGGTTCCTGGCCCCGGCACTGGCCCGGGTGTGGCGGATCAGCGGGTACCTGGCGGGTGCGAACGCCCACGCCAACGCCCGGCGCGTCGCCGCCGCGGTGACGCCGCTGATGCTCGCGGTGGCGTTCGCCCTGGCCACCTTCTACGGCCCGATGGCCGCCACGGCGGCCGCCGAGCAGCAGACAGCGCGGTCGACCACGGCCGACTACGTGCTCGCGAGCCCGGGAGGCGTCTCCCCTGAGGTCGCGGAGGCGGCCCGCCGGGTGCCCGGCGTGGCGGCGGCGACGCCGGTGGTGCGCACGTCCGTGATCACCGCGAGCAAGCTGGGCGACAGCGTCGAGGTCCAGCGGACGCCGGCCCAGGGCCTGGCGGCCGAGCAGGCGGGTGGCGCCCTCGAACTGGGCGTCGACGCGGGGCGGCTCACCGACCTGACCGGCGACACCGTGGCGTTGAGCCGTTCGGAAGCGGACTGGCTGGACAAGAAGCTCGGCGACGAGGTTTCGTTCTACTTCGGCGACGGCGTGCCCGCGAAGCTGCGGCTGGTGGCGACGTACACGCACGACTTGGCGTTCGGCGACTTCGTGCTGCCGGTCGCGCTGGCCCGCGAGCACATCGGCGGCCGCTTGGACGACTCGGTGCTGATCCGCCGCCAGCCGGGCGCCGACGCGACCGCGGTGGCGACGGCGTTGCGGGCCCTGCCTTACCCGGGGCTGGTGCTGACGACCCCGACGTCGGCCGCCCCGGAAGGCGGCGAGCGGCAGGCGCAGTTCTACCTGAACCTGGTGGCGGCGGGCGTCATCGTCGGGTACCTGGCGATTTCCGTGGCCAACACGCTGGTGTTGACGACCGCACAGCGAAGCCGGGAGTTCGCGCTGTTGCGCCTGGTCGGCACGACCCGCCGCCAGGTGACCCACATGATGCGGCTCGAGGCGCTGACCACGGTCGGGATCGCCATGGCGCTGGGGACGCTGGTGGCCCTGATTCCGTTGGGACTGCTGAACTTCGGGTTGCGCGGTAACGCCGTCCCGGCGGGACCGCCGTCCGTCTACTTCGGAATCATCGCGGGCGCGGCGCTGCTCGGGATGGTGGCGATCGGGGTGGCGACGCGGGTGGCGCTGCGAGCCCGGCCGATCGACGCGATCGGCGTGCGCGAGTAGCCGGGTTTCACGGGCCGGGTCCCGCGGGCCACAGCCCGAGCCGGCCGAACTGGGCGCGGACGTGTTCGTGCACGGGGCCGTCGAGTTCGGCGATGAGCGCGATGGTCTGGCGGGACTCGTTCCACGCTTCGGCCTGCCGCCCCGTGGCCGCGAGGGAACGGACCAAGGCCACCAGCGCGCGGACGGCCTGGCCGCGGTCGGCGGAGGAGCGGGAAATGCCGAGTGCCTTCCGGGCGTGCAGCAGGACGTCGCCGTGCTCGCCGGCGTCGCACCCGGCCTCGCTCAGCTCGACGAGCGCGGCGAGTGTCTGCTCGTGGTCGGCCGGGTGGCGGTCGTGCAGCGTGACCGCCTCGGTCAGGAAGCGGATCGCTTCCCGGGTCCGGCCGGCCCGGCGGTTCAGGAGACCGAGCTCCAGGGCCATGGCGGCGGTGCGCCGGTGATCACCGAGCTCGGTGTAGAGCAGTTTCGCCTCGGAAAGGTGCCCCGCCGCCTCCTCGAGCCGTTCCCGGCGGCGAAGATGCGCGCCGAGCGCACCGTGCACCACCGCGCTCTGGGCGGGTTCGTCCAGGTCGGCCTGGAGTTCCAGGGCCTGGCGCAGGCACGACTCGGCGTAGGCCAGGTCACCGGAGTCCTCCGCGTGGCCGGCGAGCAGGAGCAGGACCTCGGTGGACGACTGGTTGTCCCCAGTGATGCGGAAGATCGTGATCGCGAGCTGGAGCGATTCCTCGGCAGCCGCCGGGTCGCCGAGTGCCCGGTGGATCCGCGCCAATGCGGTCAGCGCCTGGCCCTCGGCGCCGAGATCGTTCGCGGCGCGGGCGGCCAGCAAGACGGCTTCGGCGGCTTCGCGCCATCCGGGGCCCGTGAAATCGAGGTGGGGCCGGAGCAGCCGCAGCAGCGTCACCGCCCGGTCGAGGTCACTGCTCGCCGCGCGGTGGATCGCGGCGGGCAGATACGTTTCCTCCTCGGCGAGGAACGCCTTGGCCGCGTCGTGGTCCGGCAGGCGACCGGCCGGATCCGCGACGCGCCACCGGGTGGGCGCCAAGGCTTCGGCGGCTTCCTCGACCCGGGCGATGTACCAGTCGAGCAGCCGTGCTCGCGCGCGCGAGCGGTCGGCCGGCGGATCTTGGGCGAGTGCCAGGCGTTCCCCGGCCGCCCGGGTGAGCGCGTCCATCCGGAACCGGCCGTCTTCCTTGAAGACCAGGTAGCGGGCGCCCAGTTCGGCGAGCGCGCCGCGGGTGGTCTCGTCGTCGGTCCCGTCGAGGGCGCACACCGCTTCCACGCCGAGGCCGGGTTCGACGTGGACCGCGAGCGACCGGAACAGCCGGGCGGCCTGGGGGCCGAGCGCGTCGCAGGACCACAGCAGCGAAGTGAGGATCGTTCCCGACGCGAGCTCGCCGGCCAGGAGCAGCTCGGCCGGGCTCGGGAGTTCCCCGGTTTCGGGGAGGAGTTCGGCGAGGGTGCGGACGGCCTGCGGGGTGCCGCCGGTGAGCGCGAGGACCGTCGCCGGCTCGGGTGGTGCGACCGGCGAGTCCCGGAGCAGGCCGGCGAGCAGCCGGGCCACCTCGGTCTCGGTGAACCGTCCGGCCTCCAGCCGGTAGGCGCCGTGGCCGGTCACGAGGTCGCTCAGCCGGTGCCGGCTGGTGACGATGACGACGCACTGGGCGCTGCCCGGCAGCAAGGGCACGACCTGCCCGGAGTCCCGCGCGTTGTCGAGGAAGAACAGCGCCCGGCTGTCGTCGAGCAGGGTGCGCAGCATCGCCGTCCGGGCGCTCAGGCTCGCGGGAATCGTCGCCGCCGCGACGCCCAGGGCGTCGAGGAACTCGCCCAGGACGTCGCCCGGATCGCGCGGTGGTTCGCTGCCGTACCCGGAGAGGTCCGCGTGCAGCTGGCCGTGGGGGAACTGTTCGCGGATGCCGTGCGCCCAGCACAGGCCGAGCTCCGTCTTGCCGACCCCGGCCGGCCCGGTGATGGCGACGATCAACGTCGCCGGTGAGCCGCCGACGCGGGAGCGAAGGAGCAGCTCGTCGAGCCGGGCGAGATCCGCGGAGCGATCGACGAACTCGCTGACCCGGGACGGCAGCTGGGCGGGCGGCAGGGCACGGAGCGCGGCCTGGGTGCGGTGCAGGTCCGCCGGGGCCAGCGCGTCCCGCGACTGCAACAGCCGCCGGTGCAGTTCCTGCAGTTCGCGGGCGGGCCCGGTGCCGAACGACCGGGCGGAGCGGTCGTAGACTTGTTTCCAGTAGGCGTCGAATTCCTCGTAGTGGCCGAGACCGTCGAGCGCGACCAGCCGCTGCGCGATGTATTCGGTGTCGAATTCGTGCTCGACCATCGCGACGTCGAGGATTTGCAGCACCTCGCGGAAATGGCCGCGTTCGAGCTCGACGGTGCACAACGCCTGATAACCCGCGACGCGGTCGTAGCGGTCGAGGTCCTCGCGCTTGCGTTCCATCCAGACGGTGTCGAGGTCTTCGATCGCGGGCCCGCGCCACAGGTCCATCGCTTCGCGCAAAGCGGCCGCGGCCTCGTCCAGCCGCCCGGCCCGCCGCGCGTCCCCGCTCTCGCGGACGAGGGCCTTGAACCGCGCGTAGTCGAGTTCGTCGTCCCCGGGCAGGAACAGGTAGCCACCGCGCTGGGTGACGATTCGAGCGGAGGCGCCGTATCCACGCAACGCGGCCCGCAGCCGGCTGACGTAGGCCTGAAGGTCTTTCTTGGCGTGGGCGGGCGGATTGTCGTCCCAAAGCGCCTCGGTGACGGTGCCGAGGCTGACGACCTTGCCGTGGTTGAGCATCAGCACACCCAGCAGCGAACGTTCTTTCGCGCGCCCGAGCGCGACTTCCCGGTTGCCGAGCCGCAGCTCGACAGCCCCGAGGATCCGGAACTCCATCGGGCTTCCTCGTCCACCCCTGGCCTGCCGGCAAGGACTTCTCGACCAGCACAGTAACCCGCGGAGCAGGCCGGTTCAGCGCAGGTCAACCGGCTGTCAAGAATTTGTCCAGCGCCCGGCAACCGAAGCGTCAACCACCGGCGTTCACGATCATCCCGGCACGAGTGGCCCGGCGGAGGGAGGTCAGATGTGGTGGAAGGACTGGACCGGATGGATCCGGAAGCGCCTGTGCTGCCCGTTGCCGGACGGCCTGGCCGAACCGGTCGCGGATCCGGTGCACCACACCATTCTGGCGCTCGCCATCGAGGGATTTTCCGCACCGGACCGGACGACCATGCACCGGCTGGCGGCGCGCGCGGGCCTCTACCGCGTGGCCGAGCAGGCGCTGTCGGCCGCCGGAGTGGCGTGGGACGACTGCTACCGCGCCGACCTCGGCGACGGCGTCCTGATCCTGGTGCCGGCGGGCTACCCGAAGGCGGTGTTCAGTGAGCTGGTCCCGGCCGAGCTCACGGCATCCCTGGCCGTCCACAACGCACCCCGCGACCGGCTGGAAAGGATCCGGCTTCGTGCGGCCCTCCACGCGGGAGAGGTGAGTTACGACGTACACGGCACGACCGGGGCGGCGATCGTGCACACGTTCCGGCTGCTGCGATCGAGGGTACTCTCGGACGCGGCGGCGTGCGCGGGCGGAGACCTGGCGATGATCGCGTCGGCCTGGATCTACGACGAGATCATCCGGCACAGCCCGGTCAGCAGGCCGGACCTCTTCCGGCAGGTGCTGGTCCAAGAGAAGGAAACCGCTGCCTGGGGCTGGGTTCGCCTGCTGGGACCGGGAGAAGGAGCGTGGCGGCAGCCCACGGGGTGATCACGGCTTGGAGGAGCGTTGCCCGGAGGCGTTCTCGGCCTTCTGTTCTTTGCGGTGGTGCTCGAAGGCGGCCCACGCAGCCGGACGGACCTCGATGAACGGAGAGCCGGGTCCGCAGTCCGTGGTGTCCCGGACTAGGGTGGCCCCACACGAGTAGCAGGTCTGTATGAAGTCATCACGGTCGCACGTGGCGTGGTGAGCACAGTGCTTCTTCTTCAAATGATGATCCTTTGCGTGAGTGTGCATCGTTTTTCGGGTTTCGGGCATGACAACAGGCCCGCACAGGAATGGTTTCCTGCGAGAGTTCGGTGAGCCGCCGCGGCAGGCCGGAGGGTTTGTGAGCGCCGGGATGAGGGTTTCCGGCCGAACCCTCATCCTTCCGCCCCGTCAGTCCGAGGTTAGTAATCCCTCCAGGTCACGACGTTGATAAAGGACTTCCAAGCTGTCGACTTGAACTCGATGATCGGGGAGTCGGGACGTCGATCCTTGCTGTCCCGGACCAGAGCCACATCGGCGGAGAGGTTGGTTTCGACGCAACTGCCTCCGGCGTTCGAATAGCTGCTGGTGAACCACCCGGTGAGGACGCGTCGGGCGTGGGATATGATTTCCTCGGTCAATCGATTTCCTCGCTGTGATGTTTGATCATTTCCAAGGTGGCTCTCGTGCTGAGAGCCAGCCGGTATGCGTCCTCGAACGTGGTCGTGAGATTTCTGACCTGCGTCGGGTCGTCGATGATGCCCCAAGTCGTGACGGTTTCCTGCCAGGCGACGGTGGGCAGCTGCGGATTGTCGAAGTCGATGAGGACGACCGTGGCTCCGCCGAAGAGTCCGCACGCCGTCGCGGTGAACGGGATCACCCGGATGTCGAGTTTTCCCGGATATCGCTCGATCAGGGTGGCCAGGTGCTTGAGCTGGTTCCGCAGCACGCGCGGGCCGCCGATTTGCTGGCGCAGGGTTGCTTCGCTGAGGAGTGCCGTGAAGGTGAATGGGTCGTTCTCGTCGAGGAGACGGGCCTGGCGGCGCAATCGGGCCTCCACGCGCTGGTCCACCTCGACCGGGCGCATGGTCACGTCGGGCATCATGATGGCCCTCGTGTAATCGGGAACCTGCAGCAGCCCGGGGACCAGTAAGTTCTCGTAGTCCCGGACTCCTCGTGCGCCTTGCTCCAACCCGTAAAGCCGCTGGATCTCATTGTCGAAAAGCGCGGAATACCGCGTCCACCAGCCACGCTCTTTGGCGGCCGCGCGCAGGGCGAGCAGTTCCTCTTTTTCCTCGTCGTCGAATTCGAACAGCTCGATGATTCGGGTGAGGCTCTCCAGCGACAAGATCTTGCGCTCGTTCTCGACCGCGGACCAGTAATTGCGGGTGAAGCCGAGTCTCTCGGTGATCGTCCTGACTTCGACGCCGAGCTGCTCGCGCCGCCGTTTCAGCCGAAGGGCGAGTTCCCAGGACGCGACGACGGGAGACGCGGGCGCGGACACGTCGGCGCTCCGCTAGTGTCCGAAGTGGTCGGACGAGGTACGGACCGGGACAGCCATGTTCACGACCTTCTGCACGAGCAGACGCAGCTGCGAGGGACGTACGTGGTTACGGTAACCGAACGATGGTACCAGTGTGGTGCCGGTACTCTCGCCGCTTACGTACGCTGAGAGTAGTCATCAGCACCCGGTGAGACGCGCCGACGGGCGCTCCCGAACGGCTGATGCTCGGCGGAGGAAACGCACCATGCCCGACCCCGACGCGACCAGGCCACCGGTGCCCCGGCCCGGCGGGCGGACGCACGCGCCGGCGCGGGTGCGGACCGGGCGGGCTCCCGGCGCCATCGGGATCGCTCCGCTGCGCGGGGCGGCGCCGGGTCCGGTGGACTGGCGGGGCAGCGTCGAGCTGGACACCGCGCACTGCACGATCGTCGTCGTCGATGTCGAAGGGTTCGGCAGCCGCGGGCGGACCAATCCGAACCGGTTGCGTGTCCGGCACGGGATGTACCGCGCCCTCGAACGGGCCTTCGCGGCCGCCGGGATCCCGTGGTGCGGCTGCCGCCACTCGGACCTCGGGGACGGTGTGCTCGTGCTGGCCTCGGCGGAGATCGCCAAGACGTTGTTCGCCGACCTGCTCCTCGGCGCCCTCGCCGACGAACTGGCCGGCCACAACGGCGTTCATCCCCCGCAGGAGCGCTTCCGGCTCCGGCTGGCGCTGCACGCCGGCGAGGTGTCCTACGACGAGTACGGCGTGACCGGTTCGTCGATCCTGCACGCCCAGCACCTGGTGGACTCGCCGCAGCTGAAGCGCGAGCTGGCGAATGCTTCGGCAGTGCTGGCGGTGATCGCGTCGGACTGGTTCTTCGACGAAGTCATCCGGCACAGCGAATACAGCGGGGCCGGCGCGTACCGGCCCGTGGCCGTCGCGGGCGGCGAAGGGACATCCGGCGCGTGGATCCGGCTCTTCGCTCCCCGAACGATCGTGCGACCCCGGGGCCTGCTGCGGGCCCGGCGTGACCCCTTCGCCTGACTCACGCGGCGGCCGCCGGCTCGAGGTCGAAACTTTCCGAAAGTGATTGCCCCACCGCCGTCGGTGATCGCATGCTTTCGCCATCTTGGCCGGCCTCGACGAGGAGGAAGAATGCGTACCAAGAACCGCTTCAGGGTGTTCGCCGGTGGGGCCGCGCTCGCGGTGATCGCCGCGTTGGTGCCCGGGGTGGCGCGGGCCGACACCGTCATCACCAGCAACCAGACCGGGACCAACAACGGGTACTACTACTCGTTCTGGACCGCCGGTGGTGGCTCGGTCTCCATGACGCTCGGCTCCGGCGGCAACTACCGCACGAACTGGAGCAACGTCAACAACTTCGTCGCCGGCAAGGGCTGGAGCAACGGCAGCCGGCGGAACGTGAACTACTCCGGCAGCTTCAACCCCTCCGGCAACAGCTACCTGTCGCTCTACGGCTGGACGTCCAACCCGCTCGTCGAGTACTACATCGTCGACAACTGGGGCAGCTGGCGGCCGACCGGGACGTACAAGGGCACCGTCACCAGCGACGGCGGCACCTACGACATCTACCAGACGACCCGCTACAACGCGCCGTCCGTCGAAGGCAACAAGACCTTCAACCAGTACTGGAGCGTGCGGCAGCAGCGGCGGACCGGCGGGACCATCACCACCGGCAACCACTTCGACGCCTGGGCTCGGGCCGGCATGCGGCTCGGCAGCTTCAACTACTACATGATCCTCGCGACCGAGGGTTACCAGAGCAGCGGCAACTCCAACATCACGGTGGGCTGACCATGCGATCGCGCAGTTTGCTGGTCGTGGCGGCGATGGCCGTGGCGAGTACCGTCGCCGTCACCCCGGCGCACGCCGCGGCGTGCACCGGGTACGTCGGCCTCACCTTCGACGACGGGCCGTCGAACGCCCACACCCCGGCGCTGCTGAACGCGCTGCGGCAGAACGGGTTGCGGGCCACCATGTTCAACGAGGGCCAGTACGCGGCCGCGTACCCGGCCCAGGTCCGCGCCGAGGTCTCCGCCGGCATGTGGGTGGGCAACCACAGCTACACCCACCCGCACCTGACCCAGCAGAGCCAGGCCACGGTGGACTCCGAGATTTCCCGGACGCAGCAGGCGATCTCGGCCGCGGGCGGCGGCACGCCACGGCTGTTCCGCCCGCCCTACGGCGAAACGAACGCGACGGTCCAGGCGGTCGAGGCGAAGTACGGCCTCCGGCAGATCATCTGGGACGTCGACTCGGGAGACTGGAACAACGCCAGCGTCGACGCGATCGTCGCGGCCAACGCCCGGCTCACGAACGGGCAGGTCATCCTGATGCACGAATGGCCGGCCAACACCCTGGCCGCGATTCCCCGCATCGCCCAGACGCTGACGAGCCGCGGGCTGTGCGCGGGGATGATCTCGCCGCAGACCGGGCGGGCGGTCGCCCCGGGCTGATGGGGACGGTGGTGCGGCGGTTCCGGTGCCGCCGCACCACCTTTCCTAGTTCACGTACCAGTCCACGCGCGCCGAGGTCTCCGAGAACGTATAAAGCCTGGCGCACGCCTTGTGGGTCACCAGGAGCCCCGTGGTGCGGCAGAGCAGTTCGGCTTTCGGGATGGCCGACGGCGCGGGGATGAAGCGGCGGGCGGTGAGGTGCTCGCGCAGCACGTCGGGGGCGTGGTCGCCGGTCGCGGTGATGTCCCGCCAGCAGCCACCGGAACCGCAGTCGATGCTCTCGGCGGTCCGCAGCTGCGCCGGCCAAGGCGACACGCCTTCGTCGCCGGGCGGGGCGTCCCACTCGGTGAACAGGACGCCGCCGGCGATGACGAACCCGGCGACCACCAGCGCCGTCAACCGGGCGGCGCCGCGCCGGGCGCCGATCGCGCACACCACCGCCGCCAGCGTCGTGTAGAGCCAGTAGACCTCGATCTTCGCCGGTACCCACCGTCCGGACAGGCCCAGTTCGCGCGGAACCACGAACCAGGCCAGCAGCGCCAGCAGGACCAGCCCGACGACCACCCCGCTCCGGGGCGACGGCGCCAGTGAGCACCACAGGATGACGGGGACCAGGGCGAACACCGCCGCGAACGGCGCTTCCCGCGCGAACGCGGCGACGGCCACCGCCACCACCACGAGCGCCAAGCGCCACCAGTGGTTCTTCAGTCGCTCAAGGATCGGCACCCCGCCATTGTGCCCGCGCCGAGTAGCCTGCCTTCGGGCGAAGCGGGAGGCGAGCATGGGGGAGCCGCGGACGATCAGGGTGATCGTCGTGGACGACCGGCAGCCCGTGCGGGAAAGCCTGGTCGCGCTGATGACCCCGCTCGAGGACGTCGAGGTCGCCGGCTCGGCCGCGGACGGCGCACAGGCACTCGAACTCCTCCGGCGGCTCGACGGCGTCGACGTCGTCCTGATGGACCTGAACGCGGCCCTCGAGGCGATCCGGCGGATCACCGGGGACCACCCGGACGTCGCCGTCGTGGTGCTGACGACGGGTGCGGACGACGAGCCGCTCGCCGGCGCGCTGGCCGCCGGGGCGCGCGGGTTCCTCACGAAGGACGCGGGCCGCGGCGAGATCGGTGTCGCGTTGCGAGCCGTCGCCGCCGGGCAGCTGACGTTCGGCGCCGGCGTGTCGAGCCGGCTCGCGAGCGTCCTGGCCGCCGCGGCCGGCCCGGGGGTGAAGGCCTTGCCGCGCAAGGAAGGCCGGCTCACCGCGCGGGAAGCCGAGGTGCTCGGCCTGATCGCCGCCGGGCTGAGCAACGGCGAGATCGCGGCCGAGCTGTTCATCGGCGAGGCGACGGTCAAGACGCACATCAACAACGCGTTCGCCAAGATCGGCGTGCGCAACCGCGTCCAGGCGATCCGTTACGCCGCCGGTCACGGGCTGACACCCTGACCGGCGCCCCCGCGTCAAGGCAAGACGAGGGTTAACCCGCACGCAACCCGGACATTTCACCGCTCCGGCCGCGGCCGGTCGGCTCCCGTTCCGCGTCAGTTCACCTCACGCGCCCGCCGCCTTCACTTGCGGTACCTAAGTTTCTCCGCGCAAGCCGGGAACGGAAGGGACCCATGGACGCACCCTTGGCAGTGAGAGCGCGCGGGATCACCAAGTGCTTCGGGGACGTCGTCGCGCTCGACGGCGTCGACCTGGACGTGGCGCCGGGGCGGATCCACGGGCTGGCCGGTCCGAACGGCGCCGGCAAGACGACCCTGCTCGGCCTGCTGCTGAGCCTCGCCGTCGCCGACGAAGGCCGGCTGGAGATCCTCGGCACGCCCGTCGGACGGGCGCTCGCCGCTCCCGCCGGTGTCGCGGGGTTCGTGGACGGCCCCGGTCTCTACCCCTCGCTCACCGCCCGGCAGAACCTCGCCGCGCTGGCCAAGCTCGGCGGCCACAGCGTCGGCGACGTCCTCGACGAGGTCGGGCTCGCCGACG
Organism: Amycolatopsis sp. NPDC021455; assembly: GCF_040640995.1. NCBI lineage: Bacteria > Bacillati > Actinomycetota > Actinomycetes > Pseudonocardiales > Pseudonocardiaceae > Amycolatopsis > Amycolatopsis sp. NPDC021455. The sequence goes on from NZ_JBFACT010000071.1 coordinate 27,506, forward strand.
TCGCCGACGACCGGGTGCGCGGCTTCTCCCTCGGCATGCGCCAGCGGCTCGGCCTCGCCGCGGCGCTGCTCACCGAGCCGCGGCTGCTGGTGCTCGACGAGCCGGCGAACGGCCTCGACCCGGCCGGCAAGAAGCACGTCCACGGCGTTCTCGACCGGCTCGCGGCGGGTGGCGCCGCGGTGGTGCTGTCCAGCCACCGGATGGACGACCTCGAGGCGCTGTGCGCGGAGGTGACGATCCTCGCGACCGGCCGGGTCGTCTTCACCGGCCCGCTCGCCAAGCTGTCGGCGGAAAACGGCGAGCTCGCCTACCGGCTGCGCACCTCCGACCCGGCCGCCGCGCGACGGATCATCGCGGACACGCGGGGGATCAAGCTCGCGGACGCACCAAGGGACGCCGACGGCGTGGTCGTGCGAGCGCTCGTTCCCGCGCTCGACGAACTGGTGCTGCGGCTGGGGCGGGATGGCGTCGCGGTGCGCGAACTGGCGCCGGTGGTGTCGCCGCTGGAAGCGGCCTTTCTCGCGCTGACCGAGCAGGAGACCAGCCGATGACCGACGTTCTCGCCCGGCCCGTTCCGCTGGGGCGCACCTACCGGTTCGAGCTGGTCAAGCTGTTCGCCACCGGGCGCATCCGCCTGCTCGTCCTCGCCTGCTGGCTCGCTCCCGCGATCTTCGTCGCCGCGGTGAGCGAGCAGAGCTCCTTGCCCGTCGACACCCTCTTCGGCCGCTGGATGAACGCCACCGGGTGGGCCGGGCCGCTGGTCATGCTCGGCTTCGCCGGGACCTACGCCCTGCCGCTGCTGACGTCGGTGGTCGCCGGGGACGTGTTCGCCGCCGAAGACCGGCTCGGCACCTGGCGGCACCTGCTGGTGGCCGTCCGGTCCACCCGGGGGATCTTCGTCGCGAAGGCACTGGCCAGCCTCACGGTGATCGTCCTGCTGGTCGCCGGGATGGCCGTGTCCAGCACGGCGGGCGGCCTCCTCACCGCCGGGAACCGGGCCCTCGTCGGCTTCGACGGCCACCTGCTCACGCCCGGCGACGCCGCCGGTCGGGTCCTGCTCGCCTGGGTGACCGTGCTCGCCCCGACCCTGGCCCTGGCCGCGCTCGGCCTGCTCGGGTCCGTCCTCGGTGGACGGTCCCCGCTGGGGCTGCTGCTGCCCGCCGTCGTCGCGCTGGTGATGGCGCTCGCCCAGCTGTTGCCGCTGCCGGTCGCTGTCCGCCTCGCCCTGCCCAGCTACGCCTTCATCGCGTGGAACGGCCTGTTCACCGACCCCGGCCAGCTCGGCCCGCTGCTCGTCGGCGTGGGTGTCGGCCTGGCGTGGGCCGTGGCCGCGACGACGCTCGCGTACCTGCTGTTCGTTCGCCGCGACTTCACCGACTCGGCCCACGACGGCCCGGGACGCCGGGCGCTCGCCGCCCTGCCCTTGGTCGCGCTCTTCGCCGTGACGGCCGGGATCATCGCCGCCGCGACGCCGTCCTTGGGGTCCGGCATCGGCCAGGACAAGGTGCAGCGGTCGGTCGCGACGGCGTTCGCCCACCTCTACCGCCTGCAGACCGCGCAGCTCGGCCGCCCCGACGTCACCGAGGCGCAGCTGGCGGCCACGGCGGCGTGCACCAAGGGCGACGGCCTGGTCGCGCCCGAAGGACCGGGGAACGACTGGCGGTGCGTCGTCTCCTGGCACCTCCCCGGCGTCGCGGCCACCGGGACGGCGATCTACCAGCTCGACGTCACCTCGGACGGGCGGTACGTCGCCGACGGCGACGGGCCGAAGGAAGTGAACGGCTACTTCCAGGTGCGGACCCCGGCGGGGGACCAGCCCAACCCGCTCTGGCAGTTCGATGCCGACGTCGAGCTGCTCACCACCACGAAGGGATGAGTCCGATGCAGGTAACACGCCGCAGAAGGCGGCCCGGGAAGGGCGGCCGCGCCCGGCACCGGATCCGCTTCGCGACCGCCGGCTCCGCCACGCTCGTGCTCGTCGCCACGGGCACCGGCGTCGGGGTCGCGTCGACGCAGCAGTTCGGGCACGACCAGGTCGGCCAGGTCACCGGCCAGGGCCAGGTCGTCGCCGCCGACCAGTACCTCGACCCGATCGGCGACCGGCTGGTCGTGCCGGGCGGCAAGATCATGGCGTCCTCGCTCAGCCCGGACGGCGGCCACCTCGCCGCGCTGACCACCGACGGCGGGATCGCGCTCACCGTCGTCGACCTGAAGAACTGGAAGGTGCAGCAGCTCGTCGGGAACTCCGCGACGGCGAACCTGCGCATCCCCGGCAACGACGTGGGCCAGGAAGGCCCGTCGTACTCGCCGGACGGCAAGACGCTGTGGCTGGCCCAAACCGACGGGTACACCCGGTTCACGGTGAACCCCGACGGGACGGTCGCGGCCCCGGTCGCCGTCAAGATCCCGGCGGACGGGCCGAAGCACGCACTGGTGGCACAGGCGGTGTTCTCGCCCGACGGGTCCACTGTGTACTCCGCCGTCAACGGCCAGAACCGCGTCGTCGCCCTCGACGCGGCGACCGGCGCGATCAAGCAGAGCTGGGCCGTCGGCAACGCGCCGCGTGACCTGGTCCGCCTCGGGACCAAGCTCTACGTCAGCAACGAAGGCGGCCGCCCGGCCAAGCCCGGCGAGCCGACGCTGAACTCCTACAACACCCAGGTGCCCGCCAACCGGTTCACCGGCGCCACGACCAGCGGCACGGTCAGCGTCATCGACCTGGCGCACCCGGCCGCCGCGCCGGCGAGCATCGACGTCGGCCTGCACCCGACCGCCGTGTACGCGAAGAACGGCGCGCTCTTCGTCACCAACACCGCGAGCGACACCGTCTCGGTCATCGACCCCACCCGCGACCGGGTCGTCCAGACCATCGCGACGCAGCCGTGGCCGGAGGCGTCGGTCGGCTACGAGCCGGACGGCGTCACCCTCACCGGCGACGGGCACCTGCTGGTGACGCTCGGCCGCGCCAACGCCGTCGCCGTCTACCGCTTCAGCCGGGCGCAGGAGCCGGTGAGCTACGTCGGCCTGCTGCCGACGGACTACTTCCCGACCGCGATCGCCGCGTCCGGCCCGGACGTCGTCGTCTCCAACACCCGCGGGATCGACGCCCGCCGCCCGACGACGGCGGCCGGGCACGGCACCCACGACACGACGTCGAGCGTGCAGCGGTTCCGGCTGCCGGACGACCGCGCGATCCGCGGGTACACGGCGAAGGTCTTCCGCCAGAACGGCTGGACCCCGGGCTCGGTGCAGGTGGCGAACGACCACGGCCACCGCGGCCCGGTGCCGGTCCCGGCGCGGCTCGGCGACCCGTCGACGATCAAGCACGTCTTCCTGCTGGTCAAGGAGAACCGGACCTACGACCAGGTCTTCGGCGACGACCCGCGCGGCAACGGCGACCCGTCCGTGACGCAGTTCGGCGAGAACGTCACGCCGAACCAGCACGCGCTGGAGCGGCAGTTCGGGTTGTACGACAACACCTACGACATCGGCACGAACTCCGCCGAGGGCCACAACTGGCTGATGCAGGCCGACAACCCGGAGTACACCGAGTCTTCGGCCGGCGAGTACCTGCGCAGCTACGACACCGAGGACGACGCGCTCGGCCACCAGACCAGCGGGTTCCTCTGGACCGGCGCGCTGGCGGCGGGGAAGTCGGTGCGGGACTTCGGCGAGTTCCAGCAGTTACTGACCAAGCCGGACGCCGCGAGCTGGCAGAACTTGTACTGCGACGCCAAGAACATGGCCGCGACCGGCGAGCCGAGCGCGTACCCGCTGGTGTCGTCGTCGCCGATCCCGTCGCTGAACAACGTTTCGGTGCCGGCCTTCCCGAAGTTCGACACCTCGGTGCCGGACGTGTACCGCTACCAGATCTGGAAGGACGACTTCGAGAAGAACGGGCCGGCCGACCTGAACATGTTCTGGCTGTCCAGCGACCACACCGGCGGCCCGCCGAACGCGGCCGCCCAGGTCGCCGACAACGACCTCGCCGTGGGCAAGATCGTCGACGAGATCTCGCACAGCCGGTACTGGAAGGACTCCGCGATCTTCGTCGTCGAGGACGACTCCCAGGCCGGTCTGGACCACGTCGACGGGCACCGGGCGCCGGTGCAGATCATCAGCCCGTACGCCCAGCACGGCGTCGTCGACAGCCACTACTACTCGCAGATCACGATGATCCGCACGATCGAGCAGATCCTCGGCGTCCACCCGATGAACCAGAAGGACAGCGCGGCGACGCCGATGAGCGCGGCGTTCACCCGGAAGCCGGACTACACGCCGTTCACGGCGGTCCCGAACCGGACCTCCCTGACGGCCGGGCTGGCGACCCAGCCGTCCTGCGGCGCGGACACGCCGGCGCCGGCGAACCCGGCTGCCGCGCCGGTCCCGTCGTCGGCGGTACCCGCGGACAAGCAGCACGTGGCGGCGCAGTGGCAGGAGTGGACGACGCACCAGCGTCTCACCGGCCCGGACGCCGTCGCGGACTACGCCAACCCCGCGCAGATGAACCACTTCACGTGGTACCAGACGCACGGCTGGCAGCTGCCCTACCCGGGTGAGCCGCAGGTGTACGCCCCGGACCAGGTGCCCGGTGCCTACCTCCCGTCGGCGGAGTCCGACGGCTGATCACCCGAACCGGGAGGCCTCCGGGCCTCCCGGTTCGGTGGCTTTGCCGGTTGTTCCTCACCCGGTCGGCGACCCAGATCTCACTCGATCGTGTGGTTTGAAATCACCGAAAACGGTTTCCGATTCACCCGTCTTCACCGGGTGACTCACTCTGTCCGGATCTTAAACTCGCCACAACCGTCTGCATTGGACAGTGGCCGTCGAAGGCCCGGGCTTGTGGAGTGAGACTTGAAGAGACTGACAGCTCTCGGGGCGGTGCTCATGCTCGCTTCGACGGTGTTCCCGTTCGTGGCGCCGGCCGCACCGGCTGTCGCGGACGCCTCCGACGGCACTCTGACCGTCCGGGTCGTCCGCGACCTCAACGGCAACGGCGACTACGAGCCCGCGCTGGAAACCGGCGTGGCCGGGATCCCGGTGAAGGCCACCGACTCCGCGGGGGCCACGGCCACCGGGACCACCGCCGCGGACGGCACCGTCAAGCTGCCCACCACCGGCCTGGCCGGCGGGAAGTACCGCGTCGAGGCGAGCATCCCCGCGTCGATGCCGTACCTGAAGCCGGCCCCGGCGGGCGGAGGGCTGAGCAGCCTCACCTCGTTCGTCGACGTCTCCGGCGGCAAGGCGGCCAACCTCACGATGGGGGTGTGGAACCCCGCCGACTACTGCCAGGACAACCCGGCACTGGTCACCGCCTGCCAGCGCAACGCCATCGCGCCGGGGATCGACCAGAAGGCCCGTTCCCTGGTGAGCTTCCCGTTCACCGCGCGGGGGACGGGGACCGCGCCCACCTCGCTGGCCACCCAGGGCGACACCGGGACCGTTTACGGCATCGCGTACCGCAAGCAGGACAAGCGCGTCTTCTCCAGCGCGTTCGCCAAGCGGGCCACCGCCTACGGTCCCGGCGGGTCAGGCGGCATCTACGTGACGGACACCGCGGCCAAGACCACCAAGCTCTTCACCAAGGTGACCGGCGCCGGCAACACCGCGCACGCCATGCAGGCGAACTTCGACGGGGCGTTCGCCGACGTGGTGGGCAAGGAGAGCCTCGGCGCGATGCGCATCAGCGAGGACGGCTCCACGCTGTTCGTGGTGAACCTCGTCGACCGCAAGCTCTACCTCTACGACGCGACCGCCGCGACCGCGGCCGCGCCGAAGGCGAGCTACGCGATCCCGGATCCCGGCTGTCCCGCCGCCGGTGACTGGCGGCCGGGCGGCTTGGGCGTCCACGACGGCCTCGTCTACGTCGGTGGGGTGTGCTCCGGCGAATCGACGCAGAAGACTTCCGACATGCGGGTGGTGATCCGCACGTTCGACGCCGCCGCGGGCACGTTCGGCGCGGTGATCGTCAACCAGAAGCTGGACTTCAAGCGGGGCGACGCCCTGTGGAACGGCAGCAACACCCACTTCTGGAACCCCTGGCACGCCGCCTACCAGGCGCCGCCGCCCCAGGGCGGGAAGCTGATCGCGCACCCGGAACCGCTGCTGACCGACATCCGCGCCGAAACCGGCGGTGACCTGGTGCTCGGGTTCCGGGACCGCTTCGGCGACCAGGGCGGGTACGCCCTGCCGCCGGCCGCGGGGTCGGCCGACCGGTTCGACACCATCAGCGCCGGCGACCTGAACCGGGTCTGCAAGCAGGCCGGCGGCTACGTCTGGGAAGGCACTTCCGGCTGCCCGAACAACAACAGCGACGCGGCCAACGGCGGAGGCGAGCCGACCGACGTCGTCGAGTACTACCCCGGTGAGTACTTCAGCGACACCGAGCACGGCAAACCGCACAACGAGACCGCCCAGGGCGCCATCGCGGTCGTGTACCCGGCCGCCCGGATGCCCGCCACGGTGATGGACCCGACGGCGATCAACACCGGCGGCATCGGCTGGTTCGACCGGGCCAAGGGCACGATGATGAACGCCGACTTCTCGAACAGCTACCTCATCAGCGATTCGAAGACCGAAGGCTGGGGCAAGGCCAACGGCCTGGCCGACCTGGAGGCGCTGTGCGACAGCGCGCCGGTCCAACTGGGCAACCGGGTGTGGTTCGACACCAACGCGAACGGCATCCAGGACCCGGCCGAGCCCGCCGTGGCCGGGGCAAAGGTGACGCTGCTGCCCTGCGACGGCACGGGAGCGGCGCTGGCGACCAAGACGACCGGGGCGAACGGTGAGTACTACTTCGGCGCCGCGGACGGGCTCAAGGCCGGCACCTGCTACACGGTGAAGTTCGACTACTCGGGCGTCGACCCGGCCACCCTGCCGGGTGCGCCACCGTTGTCGAGTGTCAAGTGGACAGTGCCGAAGGCGGGCGACGCGACGATCGACTCCGACGTCGACCCGGCCACCGGCACCGTGAAGGTGACGATGGGCCCGGCGGGCTCGGTCGACCACACCGTCGACGGCGGCCTGATCGCCGCGGCGAACAAGCTCGGGGACCTCGTGTGGGCGGACCTGAACCGCAACGGCATCCAGGACCCGGGGGAGCCGGGTGTGCCGGACGTGCCCGTGGTGCTGAAGGACGGCTCGGGCAAGCAGCTCGCCACCACGAAGACGGGCCCGGACGGGAAGTACCTGTTCGACAAGCTGCCGGACGGGTCGTACCAGGTGTGCTTCGACCGGTCGAAGCTGACGGGCGACTACGCGGGCTGGCTGTGGACCAAGCCGAACGCGGGCGACGACGGCAAGGACTCCGACGCCGACCCGCCCACCGGGTGCACCCAGGTGACGACGCTCGGCCCGGGCAAGCACGAGGACCTCACCCTCGACGCCGGGATCCGGCCGCCGAACCGGCTGGGCGACTTCGTGTGGGCCGACACCAACGGCAACGGCCTGCAGGACCCGGGGGAGCCGGGTGTGCCGGACGTGCCCGTGGTGCTGAAGGACGGCTCCGGCAAGGAGATCGCCACCACGAAGACGGGCCCGGACGGGAAGTACCTGTTCGACAAGCTGCCCGATGGCGCGTACCAGGTGTGCTTCGACCGCTCCAAGCTGCCGCCGGACTACGCGGACTGGCAGTGGACGAAGCCGGACGCCGGGGAAGACGGGAAGGACTCCGACGTCGATCCGGGCACCGGCTGCACGCCGGTCACGACGCTCGGGATCGACCGCCCGGAGGACCTGACCCTGGACGCCGGCCTGGTCTCACCGACGAACCGCCTCGGCGACTTCGTGTGGATCGACACCAACCGCGACGGCCTGCAGGACCCGGGTGAGCCGGGCGTTCCGGACGTGCCGGTGATCCTCAAGGACGGCACCGGAAAGCAGGTCGCCACGACCAAGACGGACAAGGACGGGAAATACCTGTTCGACAAGCTGCCGGACGGGTCGTACCAGGTGTGCTTCGACATCGCGCACCTGCCGGCGGCGGTGGCCGACTACAAGCTGACCAAGATGGACGCCGGTGACGACGGCAAGGATTCCGACGCCGATCCGTCGACCGGGTGCACGCCGGTGGTCAAGCTCGGGGTGGGCAGCCGGGAGAACCTGACCCTGGACGCGGGCCTGGTCGCGCCGCTGAACCGGCTCGGCGACTTCGTGTGGGCCGACCTGAACGCGAACGGCCTGCAGGACGCCGGTGAGCCCGGTGTGCCGGACGTGCCCGTGGTGCTGAAGGACGGCAACGGCAAGGAGATCGGGACCACCAAGACCGACAGCGGCGGGAAGTACCTGTTCGACAACCTGCCCGACGGGTCGTACCAGGTGTGCTTCGACCGGTCGAAGCTGCCGGCGGACTACGCCGACTGGCAGTGGACCAAGCCGGACGCGGGCGACGACGGGAAGGACTCCGACGCCGACCCGGCCACGGGCTGCACGCCGGTGGTGAAGCTCGGTCCGGGCGCCCGCGAGAACCTGACCCTGGACGCGGGCCTGGTCGAGCCCACGAACCGCCTCGGCGACTTCGTGTGGAAGGACCTCAACGCGAACGGGCTGCAGGACCCGGGTGAGCCCGGGGTGCCCGACGTGCCGGTGATCCTCAAGGACGGCAACGGAAAGCAGCTGGCCACGACGAAGACCGACAGCGGCGGCAAGTACCTGTTCGACAAGCTGCCGAGCGGGTCGTACCAGGTGTGCTTCGACATCGCGCACCTGCCGCCGGCGGTGGCCGACTACAAGCTGACCAAGATGGACGCGGGCGACGACGGGAAGGACTCGGACGCCAACGCCGACACCGGGTGCACCCCGGTCGTGCCCCTCGGCGTGGGCAACCGGGAGAACCTGACCCTGGACGCGGGCCTGGTTTCGCCGCCGAACCGCCTCGGCGACTTCGTGTGGGCCGACCTGAACCGCAACGGCCTGCAGGACCCGGGTGAACCGGGTGTGCCGGACGTGCCGGTCGTGCTGAAGGACGGCACCGGCAAGCAGCTCGCCGGCACGAGCACCGGGCCGGACGGGAAGTACTCGTTCGACAACCTGCCGGACGGGTCCTACCAGGTGTGCTTCGACCGTTCGAAGCTGACGGACAAGTACGCGGGCTGGGTGTGGACCAAGCCGGACGCCGGGGACGACGCCAAGGACTCCGACGCCGGCCTGGCGACCGGGTGCACGCCGGTGGTCACCCTCGGCGTGGGCAAGCGGGAGAACCTCACCCTCGACGCGGGCCTGGTCGAACCCACGAACCGCATCGGCGACTTCGTGTGGCTCGACCGCAACGGCAACGGCCTGCAGGACCCGGGTGAGCCCGGTGTGCCGGACGTGCCGGTGACGCTGAAGGACGGCAGCGGCAAGCAGCTGGCGTCGACGAAGACCGACAGCGGCGGGAAGTACCTGTTCGACAACCTTCCCGACGGCGCGTACAAGGTCTGCTTCGACACCGGCGGCCGCAAGCTGACCCAGCCGGACGTCGGCACCGACGACCTGCGGGACTCCGACGCCCAGCCGTCCGACGGGTGCACCCCGGTGCTCTCCGTCGGCCCGGCGAAGCGCGAGGACCTGGGTGCGGACGCCGGCCTGCTGCCCACGCCGGCCCCGGCTCCGGTCACGCCGCCGAAGAAGGGGCCGCTGGCCAGCACCGGTTTCCCCGGCTACTGGCTCCTGGGCCTGGGCAGCCTGGCCGTGGCCGCCGGTATCGCGGCCCTGATCGCCGCGCGCCGGGCCCGCAGGACCGAGTGACTGGCCGTGAAGGCCTCCTTACCGGCTCTTATGGCCGGTAAGGAGGCCTTCACGGACTTACGCCAGCAGTGCGTGGCCGAGCGGGACGTCGGCGCTGAAGCCGGGCAGGATCAGGAAAGTGGCGGACGCGGTCGTCGTCGCGTAGCGCAGGAGTGCGTCGCCTTCGCTCATCCGGTGCTGGGTCGCCACGAACGTGCGCAGTTCCTTCTGGAACGAGATGAACAACAGGCCCTCGTCCGAGTTGTACGACCGCCGCAGCATGACGCCGGCGCCGACGGTGAGCGGGTGCGCTCGCCGGATGTGCGCGTCGGCGGGAATGAGGTACTCGCCGTCCGGGGTCTTGGCGCCCAGGTCGAGTTCGGGGCCGGACAACGGTTCCGCGGTCGCCTTGCGGCGCCCGATGACCTGTTCCTGCCGCGTCACCGGCAACGCGTGGAAGGCCGCGGTGTCCAGCCGCATCGCCCGCAGGACCGCGATCGTGCCGCCGCGGACCGCGGGCGGGCCGCCGAGCCAGACGTCGGCGGCCAGTTCGGCGTCGCTCTTGGGCAGCACGATGCCGTCGGCGAAACCGAGGACGTTGCGCGCGGAACCGTCCGATGCGGACGGTCCGCGGAAGCCGGTTTTCCGCCACCGCGGGGAAAGCCCGGTGCCGGCCGTCAGCTCGGTCACCGCGAGCGCGGCGGCCAGCGGCTCGTCCGCGCACACCTGGAGCAGGAAATCGCCGCCGCGGTGGCGTTCCTCGACGTCGTCGCCGGGGAACACCGGGAGGTCCTGCGCGCCGGGCAGGTCCGGGCCGGCGGCCGCGACGATCCGCGGGCCGAGCCCGGCGGTGACCGTCAGCCTGGCGGGCGGGAGGTCCGCGAGCGCGGCGTCCCCGCCGGCGCACAACGCCGCCGCCCGCCGTCCGAGTGTCGCCAGCAGGGCACCGAGCCGGATGTCCGGGGGAACGTCCCAGACGGACAGGTCGACGTGCCGCTGCGGCGGGGCGGGCCGGGCGATCCCGGCCTGCTGCGCCCCGAAGACGTCCACCACGCCCGGGTCGGAGGCGGCGGCCGGGGCGGAACACGCGGACAGCAGGCCGGCGGCACCGGCGCCGAGCAGCACCGCCCGCCGGGACAAGGGGGGAGGAGTGACCACGCGCGGATTGTGCCGCCTCGCCGCCGCCGAACCGGTGGTTGTCACTCCACCAGGTGGCATTTCGCGTCGTTCGGGCTGCGCGGTGCGGAACCCTCCTATGGTTTCGCCGTGCGTGCGCTTCCCGTCCTCATGCTCTGCGCGCTGGCCGTCGCCGGCTGCGCTTCCGCCGACCGGTCGTTCCGGCCGGACGCCGCCGGGGCCGCGACCATCCGGGTCCCGCAGGACGCGCCGACCGTCCAGCAGGCCGTGGACGCCGCGCGGCCGGGTGACCTGGTGCTCGTCTCCCCGGGCGTGTACCGCGAGTCGGTGCGGATCACCGTGCCCGACCTGGTGCTGCGCGGCACGGACCGGAACCGGGTGGTGTTCGACGGCGAAGTGCGCCGGGCCAACGGGATCGTGGTCACCGCGCCGGGTGTGGCGGTGGAGAACCTGACCGTGCGCGACCACGTCCTCAACGGCGTCCTCGTCACCGGCATGGCCGGCGAGAACGGCGGACTGGCCAGGGGAAGCGACGGCTACACCCGGCTCGACCCGGCGAAGTTCCCGCCGGTGCAGGGTTTCCGCGTCTCGTACGTGACGGCGAGCAACAACGGGCTGTACGGCGTTTACGCGTTCGACTCCCAGCACGGCCTGATCGAGCACAGCTACGCCTCCGGCAGCGCGGACTCGGGTTTCTATGTCGGCCAGTGCGACCCGTGCGACATCGTGGTCCGCGGGAACGTGGCCGAACGCAACGCGGTGGGCTACGAGGGCACGAACGCGTCCGGGCGGATGTCCGTGGTGGGCAACCGGTTCGTCGGCAACCGGGTGGGCCTGTCGACGAACTCGGACTACCAGGAGGCGTTCGTGCCGCAGCGGGACGCGGCGATCGTCGGCAACCTCGTGGCGGCGAACGCCCAGCCGGGCAGCCCGGCCCAGGCCGACGGCGGGTTCGGCGTGGGCATCGGCATCGCGGGCGGCACCCGGAACCTGCTGGCCCGCAACCTGGTCACCGGCAACCCCGGCGCCGGGATCGCGCTGGCGTCGGCCGAGGACCTGGCGCCGTCGGACAACCGGCTGGTGGGCAACGTGCTCTCCGGCAACGGCGTCGACGTCGTCTACGCCGCTTCGGACCGCGCCCCGGGGAGCGGCAACTGCCTGCAGGACAACGTCCTGACGAACACCGCCCCGGCCGGCCTGGCCGGGACGATGGCCTGCCCGGCGAGTCCCGCCCAGATCGCCGGCGTGCGCCTCGCCCTGCCCCCGGCGCCCCGCGGCGTGCCGTTCCCCGATGTGGCCGCCCCGCCCGGGCAGCCGGACCTGCCGGACGCGGCGACGGCGCCCCCACGGCCGGCGCGGGACCTGCCGGGGCCCGTCGACCTCGACAGTTATCCCGTGCCACCGCTCGCGCTGCTGGCCGAGCACGCCGGGGTCAAGCCGTGAAGCGCTTGGTGGCGCTGGCTGCGCTGCTGCTGGTGGCGTGCGGCGCCGACCCGCAACCCCGGCCGTTGTCGGCGGCGGAAGCCGAGCGGCTGGCACTGGCCCGGTTCGCGAACTACCGGTTCCGGACGGAGAACTTCACGGCCACGGTCCCGACCGGCGCCGGCCGGATCGCGTTGCGGGGACGGGTGGACTTCGTCGGGAACCTGGGCTACGCGGAGATGAGCACGGACGACCGCCACGACGACGCGTCGGCCGGACTGCTGCAGTGGACACCGTCGGCGCTGGCGTTCCGCGCCGGCCCCGGCCAGGCGGCGACCGACCCACCGCCCGCGGACCGCTGGCAGTACCGCCCGCTCCAGCAGGGCGCGGAGCTGGACACGGCGCTGCGGCTGGTGCTGGGCCTGGGCGCGGACCGCCCGGACAACGTCCAGCTGCTCAGGCAGAGCACGGCCCGCTGGCTCCGCACGGACCGGGTGGGCGACACCCCGGTGGACGTGATCGACGGCCCCCAACCGGCCCACCAGGACACGACGAAGGCAGCCCGGGTCAGGTACTGGCTGGACCCGGCGGGGTTGCTGCGCAGGGTGGAGGCCCGCATCGGCGACCGGCCGGACCCGGTGGTGGTTTCGTTCACGCCGGCGGCGTCGCCGACGCCGGGACCGGTGGCGGCGTTCGCGCGCTGACCCGGCGGGGAACTGGCCGGCCTCGGCAGGCGGCGCGAATGCGCCCCAATGTGGCGTTGGTTGCGTCCAACGCACCGAACGCCACATTGGGTGCGTCCAACGCACCGAACGCCACATTGGGTGCGTCCGACGCACCCAACGCCACATTGGGGCGCTTGGGTCGAGCGTTGAAGTACCTGCGGCGCACGACGTCAGCGGCGTTCGCACGGTGAGCCGAGGTGGCTCGGGCGGCGGTGACCGGCCGGATGCGGCGGCCGTAGCCGCACCCCTCGCCGCAGCCGCACCTTGCCGCATCCCTCATCCCACCGCGGCCGCGGGGCGATCTCAGCGGGCCGGCCGCGGAAGGCGTCCCAGGTGTTCGGCGCGCCAGTGCCGGCCACGCCGTGGCGTGCGCCAGTGCCGTCCCCGCGAGGGCCGCACGGGACCGCGGGCGGCGAGGAACGCCGGCCGGTGCTGGGCGAACCCGTCCGCGGTCAGCCCCATCAGCACCGGGTACCGGATCTCCCCGCGGAGCAGCTCGGTGTCGCGCGTCCGGCCCTCCTCGCGGAAACCCAGCTCCCCGTGGAGGGCCAGCGAGGCGAAGTTGCCGCCGTTGACGCTGACTTCGCATTTGTGGTAGCCGCGCAGCTCGAACATGACCGCGAGCAGCGTCGTGACCGCGTCGGCGGCGTAACCGCAGCGACGGTGCTGGGGCCCGATCCCGATGCCGTAGCTGAAGCGCCCGGAACCCGGGTCGGCCTGGACCCAGACCGAGCCGACCAGCGTTCCGTTGTGCAGCGTCTCGATCGCGAAGTGGAAGTCGTCGCCGGAGCCGTCGGAGCCGCTGCGGTGCGTGGCCCAGTGGCGGTAGCCGCCGACCTGCGGGTCGTGCGCGCGGGCCGAGTCGCGGTCGAACCCGATCAGGGTGCGCCGGTCCGCCGGGCGGACCTCCCGCAACCGCACCTTCCACCCCGCCCAGCTCATCGGCAGAGATGATACAGCCGGCGCCGGTACCTCCAACGAGTGCGATGGATCACCCACCCGTGTACAGATATTCGTTGGCAATCCCAACGATTCTGCTATCGTTGGTCGAGCCAACAGTAAGGAGTCGAGACCATGATCGAACCGTTCCGCATCGCCGTCCCGCAGGCCGACCTCGACGACCTGAACGACCGGCTCGCCCGCACCCGCTGGCCGAACGAAGTGGCCGACGCGGGGTGGGACTACGGCTTCCCGCTGGCCCGGCTGAAGGAGCTGGCCGCCCACTGGCGCACCCGCTACGACTGGCGCGAGCAGGAAGCCGCGCTCAACGAGCTGCCCCACTTCACGACCGAGATCGACGGCCAGAACATCCACTTCGTGCACGTCCGGTCGGCGAACCCGGACGCGCTCCCGCTGATCCTCACCCACGGCTGGCCCGGGTCGTTCCTGGAGTTCACCGACGTGATCGAGCCGCTGTCGCGAGACTTCCACCTGGTGATCCCGTCGATCCCGGGGTACGGCTTCTCCGGACCGACGCACGAGCGCGGCTGGGACGTCGCCCGCATCGCGCGGGCGTGGGCCGAGCTGATGCGCCGCCTCGGCTACGACCGCTACGGCGCGCAGGGCGGCGACTTCGGTTCGGGCATCTCGCTGGCGCTCGGCGCGGTGGCTCCCGAGCAGGTCGTCGGGGTGCACGTGAACTTCCTGCCGACGCGGCCGGACCCGGACGCCGGCGTCGAACTATCCGAAGTGGACGAAGCCAGGCTGGACAAGGTCCGGCAGCTGATGGCGAACCGGCCGCCGTACCAGGCGTTGCAGGCCCTGACGCCGCAGACGATCGGCTACGCGCTGACCGACTCGCCGGTCGGCCAGCTGGTCTGGATCGCCGAGCGCTTCGCCCAGTGGACGGATCCCCGGGCGGGGATCAGCGACGACCGGCTGCTCACCGACGTTTCGCTGTACTGGCTGACCGCCACGGCGGCGTCTTCGGCGCGGCTGCACCACGACGCCCCGCGGGCCGCGCAGCCGTGCCCGGTGCCGGTGGGCGTGGCGGTGTTCGCGCACGACATCACGCTCCCGGTGCGCCCGCTGGCCGAGCGGCGCTACGACATCAGGCACTGGTCGGAGTTCGACCGCGGCGGCCACTTCGCCGCGATGGAGGTGCCGGACCTGTTCAGCGCGGACGTCCGGAAGTTCTTCCACGACCTCCTGGGCCGTCCGGACGAGGTCCGCGTGGCGACTGTTCGACGGCCTGGCCCTGTACCTTCGGTTCCGTCCGCGTGAGATCCGGAGAAAGCCGGGGCACAGCATGACTTCCACGAGGCACGAAGGCGACACCTGGGATCTGGCGTCCAGCGTCGGCGCGACGGCCACGATGGCCGCGGCGGCCCGGGCGATCGCCACCCGCACGGACCGGCGGCTCATCGACGACCCGTTCGCCGAGCCGCTCGTCCGCGCGGTCGGCGTCGATCTGCTCACCCGGCTGGCGAGCGGCGAAGTGCCACCCGGCGACCTCGTCGAGCAGGTCTGGATCGACGTGGCGAAGATCCGGACCAAGTTCTACGACGAGTTCTTCCTCGAAGCGGCGAACGCGGGCGTCACGCAGGCCGTGATCCTGGCTTCAGGACTGGATTCCCGCGCGTATCGGCTGCCTTGGCCGGCCGGGACGGTGGTGTACGAGGTCGACCAGCCGCGCGTCGTCGAGTTCAAGACGCGCGCGCTGGCCGAACTGGGTGCCGAGCCCACCGCGGACCGGCGAGCGGTCGCGGTCGACCTCCGCGAGGATTGGCCGGAGGCCTTGCGCACCGCCGGGTTCGACCCGGCCCGGCCGGTCGCGTGGAGCGCCGAAGGCCTGCTGGGCTATCTGCCGCCCGAAGCGCAGGACCGCTTGCTGGACACCATCACCGAGCTCAGCGCGCCGGGAAGCCGGCTGGCCACGGAAAGCAAGCCCAACCCGCGGCCGGGCGACGAGGAGCGGACGAAGGACCGCCTGCGCGGCATTTCCGAACGCTGGCGCGCGCGGAGTTTCGACACCGACATGGCGAAACTGCGTTATTACGGCGAGCGCAACGAAGCGGCGCCCTACCTCGCCGCCCGCGGCTGGGCGCTGACCGGAACCACGATCCGGGACCTGCTCGCCGTCAATGACCTGCCACCCTTGAGCGACGACGACGCCCGCATGGGCGACATGCGGTACGTCAGCGGCATTCTCGAGAAGAAGTAGCGCCTGATCAGCTGCGGCCGAGCATCTCGGCGGTCAGGACGTTGCCGCCCAGCCCCCATCCGCCCTCGGCGACTTCGTCGACGAGCACGAGCGTGTTCGCGCGGGCGCGTTCACCGTAGACATCGGCGTAGGCGTCGGTGACGGCGTCGATGAGCTTCTTCTTCGACTCCGGCGTCAGGGTGTCGGCGGGGACCTTGAGGTTGGCGAAAGGCATGTCTTTCCCTTGCTTAGCGGTGATACTGATCGTTCGTTTCGACGATAGCACGAAGTCCGAATCGACGGTAGCGCGATGTCGTATCATCGATTCATGGAGTCTGAGACAGCCCGGCGACGCCGTCGCGGCGCGGTAGGCCCGGCCGACGACGTCACGGTGCGCAGGGCGTTGGTGGAGACGGCCGAGCGGCAGCTGGCGGACTCCACGGACGGCGACATCGCGACGCGCGCGGTGTGCGAAGAGGTCGGCGTGACCCAGCCCGTTCTCTACCGGCTGTTCGGGGACAAGCGCGGCTTGCTGGACGCGGTCGCCGACGCGGGCTTCGAAAGGTACGCCCGGCGCAAGCAGGAGCTGGAGGTCACCGACGACCCGGTGGCGGACCTGCACGCGGGCTGGGCCGACCACATGGCGTTCGCGGCCGGGAACCCGGCGCTGTACCAGCTGATGTTCGCCCCCCGCCCCCAGTCGGCTTCGACGGCGCACCAGCGCATCCTGGAGTTGCTCGAGGCGACGCTGGTGCGCTGCGCCGCGGCCGGAGCCTTGCGGACGACCCCGCGTCAGGCGGCCCAGCTGATCTTGTCGGCGAACGTGGGGGTCGCCTTGGGCCGCATCGCCCAGCCGTCCCTCTACGACGACCCGTCGTTGTCGGAGCGCGCCCGAGACGCGGTCTTCGCGGCGGTCCTCACCGACGCGGACACGCGATCCGGCCCCGACCCGGTCGGCGCGGCCGCCCGGCAGCTGCGTTACCGGCTTTCCCTGAGCGGCACGGAGAACCTGGAGCCGGCCGAGGCCGCGTTGCTCGACCGGTGGCTCGAACGGCTGGACCAGCCGGACTGAGCCGCTCCGGGGTGTGAGGCCTGGCTCACCCGTTTGCGGCTTCCGGACAGTTCGCGATCTCTGCTACTTTTCGACCGCTTTGGGGGGAGATCAAGGGCGGGTCAGGGCGCGGAGAGCGCTCTCTTCTTTCTCGCGCGCCGGGAAACTCCGGTGCGCGTCTTTCCCTCGTGGCGGCTGGGTTTTCGTCGTGCGCACGGGAGGGCTGGGGCGTGGTGCGGTTGCGGGGAGTGTTCGCGGGGAGAGCTTCGCTGGCTGCGGTGGTGGTGGCCGCGGTGGCTTCGGGTGCGGTGGCGGTGCCGGCGCGGGCGGCGGAGGTGCCGGCGGCGAAGGAACGCGCGCAGGTGGTGGCGTTGTGGCAGGCGGGTGGTCCGGCTACGAAGGACGCGGCCGCGGCGGCCCTGGTGGGCTCGGACGCTGAGGTGCACACGTTCCTGACCGCTGGTCAGGCGGTGGCGGCTGAGCATGATGATCGGATCAAGGTCAGTCAGCTGTTGACGGTGGCCGGGTCCGGTCTGCGGCGCGCGGCGCAGGCGGCGCTGAGCGGCACGGCGGCGGATGTGCACTCGTTTTTGGCGTCGGGGTGGCAGGGGCCGTGGCGGGATGACAATCGGGTGCAGGTGTCCCGGTACATCACCACGGGTGGGCATTGGGTGCAGGTG
>NZ_JBFACT010000072.1:0-45273 GCF_040640995.1 Amycolatopsis sp. NPDC021455
AAACCCCGACGAGGGGGTTACCATAAATAAGCTCTACTGGCTTAGTTCACTAGCACACTGTTGAGTTCTCAAGCAACACACCCCGAACCCGCCGCGATCAAGCGGCCCGCTCGAAGCGAGTCATTCCTAGCAGTTTTGGTGAGACACCCACTCAATCGCGATCCGCGAGAGCTTGGTTCGTGTCCCGGCGGCCGCCCGGTCTCCCTGGCGACTTGGAGAACTTTACACCCCCTCCGGAGGCCCGAAACAGGGGGGTCCCTTAACCGCGTTCCCGCAGGTCAAGGCCCTGTTTCGGGCCCGGAGGCCGCTCAGCCGCCGAGCGCGACGCCGGCGACGTTCCGCTTGCCCTTGCGGACCACGAGCCACTTGCCGTGCAGGGCGTCGCCCGCCGCCGGCGTCCACTCCTCGTCCGCGACCTTCACGTTGTTGACGTACGCGCCGCCCTCCTTGACCGCGCGGCGGGCGGCGGCCTTGCTGTCCACCAGTCCCCCGGCGAGCAGCAGGTCGACGATCGTGGGCGCGCCCGAGGGGTCGACCTTGCCGTTCGGCACCTCGGCCATCGCCGCGTCGAGGGTGCGTTCGTCCAGGTCGCGGAGCTCTCCGCGACCGAACAGGGCCTGGCTGGCGGCGATCACCTGCCGGGTCTGCTCCTCGCCGTGCACCAGCGTGGTGAACTCCTCCGCCAGCTTGCGCTGGGCCGCGCGCAGGTGGGGACGCTCCTTGGTGTCCTCGTCCAGCGCCGCGATCTCCTCCTGGTCGAGGAACGTGAACATCCGCAGGTAGCGGACCACGTCGGCGTCACCCACATTGACGAAGTACTGGTACCAGGCGTACGGCGAGGTCATCTCCGGGTCGAGCCAGACGCTGCCGCCGCCCGTCGACTTGCCGAACTTGCGCCCCTCCGAGTCGGTGACCAGCGGCGCGGTCACCGCGTGCACGCTCGCGCCCTCGGTGCGGCGGATCAGGTCCACCCCGCCGACGAGGTTGACCCACTGGTCGGACCCGCCGACCTGCAGCTTGCAGCCGTACTCGCGGTACAGCTGCCGGTAGTCCTGGGACTGCAGGAGCAGGTAGCTGAACTCGGCGTAGGACATGCCGTCGCCTTCCAGCCGGCGCCGGACCGTGTCCCGGTTGAGCATGACGTTCACCGAGAAGTGCTTCCCGACGTCGCGCAGGAACTCCAGCACGTTCTGCTCGCCGGTCCAGTCCAGGTTGTTCACGACGACCGCCCCGGTGGGCGAGTCGTCGAAGTCGACGAACTTCTCGAGCTGGCCGCGGATGCGCACCGCCCACTCGGCGATGACGTCGGCCTTGTTCAGCGAGCGCTCACCGGTGTCGCGCGGGTCGCCGATCATCGCGGTCGCGCTGCCGGCCAGCACGATCGGCCGGTGCCCGGCCCGCTGGAACCGCTTGAGCATGAGCAGCGGGACCAGGTTGCCGGCGTGCAGGCTGGGCGCGGTCGGGTCGAACCCGCAATAGAGCGTCACGGGGCCCTGGTCGAGCTCGCGCCGGAGGGCGTCGATGTCGGTGGACTGCGCGATCAGGCCGCGCCAGGACAGCTCGTCGAGGATGTGTTCGCTCACGCCTGTAGATCCTCCCGCACCAGGTCAACCGACTAGCTGGCGGGTCGGACCCGGCGCTTCCCGCCGCGGCGGTAGGTGGACACGGCCGGTGAGCCGTCGACCCAGAACCGCCACGGCGTGTCCATCGCCATCGCGACGCCGACGCGGGGGCCGCTGCGGACCTGCTCGGCCGGCACCCGCTCGCCCACGTGCAGCCGGACCGGCGACGCCGGGTCGGTCAGGTCGGCGCCGTTCTCCTGCCGGTCGATGCGCAACACCGACGTGAGGATGGCCGGCCCCTTGGCGAGCTCGCCGGTTCCCCGCGCGTTCGGCCGGCGCTTGCGGACGACGTCGAGGCCGGTGACGACCTCGCCCGCCCGCAGCAGCACCGCTCCGGCGACGCCGTCGGTCGAGCCGACGATGTTCGCGCAGAAGTGCATCCCGTAGACGAAGTAGACGTACAGGTGCCCTGCCGGACCCCACATGACGGCGTTGCGCGGGGTCCGGCCGCGGTAGCAGTGCGACGCCGGGTCGTCCTCGCCGCGATAGGCCTCGACCTCGACCAGGCGGACGCCGACGGTGCCGTCGGGACCGTCGGCCTCCAGAACCGAGCCGAGCAGCAGGTGGGCCAGGTCGACCGGGTCGAGGGCCAGCTCTTCACGGGTGAACAGCCGGTCACTCACACGATCTCCCCTCGTCCCGTCGGCCACCCGAGCGTAACGAGCGGCTCAGTTGAGCCACTGGCGGGCCGCGGTGACCCGTTCTTCGAGCCGGGCCCGCTGCTCGGCCACGCGTTCCGGCGCCGTGCCGCCCCGGGCGTTGCGGGACTTCACCGAGCCTTCGACGGTGAGCACGCCGCGCACGTCCGGGGTGAGCGCCGGGTTGATCTTCTCGAACTCCTCGTCGGTCAGCTGGTCCAGGCCGACCCCGCGGGATTCGGCGACCCGGACGCTCTCGCCCGCGGCTTCGTGCGCGACGCGGAACGGAACGCCCTGGCGCACCAGCCACTCGGCGATGTCCGTGGCGAGCGTGAAGCCGGCCGGGGCCAGGTCGGCGAGCCGGTCGGTGTGGAAGGTCAGCGTAGCGAGCATGCCCGCGATCGCCGGGAACAGCAGCTCGAGCTGCTCGACCGAGTCGAAGACCGGCTCCTTGTCCTCCTGCAGGTCGCGGTTGTAGGCCAGCGGCTGCGCCTTCAGGGTGGCCAGCAGGCCGGTGAGGTTGCCGATCAGCCGGCCCGCCTTGCCGCGCGTCAGCTCCGCGACGTCCGGGTTCTTCTTCTGCGGCATGATCGAGCTGCCGGTGGCCCACGCGTCGTCCAGCGTCACGTAGCCGAACTCGGCGGTGTTCCAGATGATCACCTCTTCGGCGATCCTGGACAGGTTCACCGCGAGCATCGCGACGGCGAACGCGAACTCGGCGACGAAGTCCCGCGAAGCGGTCCCGTCGATCGAGTTCTCGACGCTGGACGCGAAGCCCAGCTCCTCCGCGACGGCCTCGGGGTCGAGTCCCAGCGACGAGCCGGCGAGGGCGCCGGAGCCGTACGGCGACTCCGCCGTGCGGGCGTCCCAGTCCTGCAGCCGCGAAACGTCGCGCAGCAGGGCCTGGCCGTGCGCCATCAGGTGGTGCGCGAGCAGCACCGGCTGGGCGTGCTGCAGGTGCGTCCGGCCGGGCAGGATCGCGTCCGGGTGCCGCTTCGCCTGCGACACCAGCGCGTCGACGACCTCCAGGGTGCCGGCGACGACGCGGCGGGCCGCGTCCCGCAGCCACATCCGGAACAGCGTGGCCACCTGGTCGTTGCGGGACCGGCCGGCCCGCAGCTTGCCGCCGAGCTCGACGCCGGCCCGTTCGAGCAGGCCGCGTTCGAGGGCGGTGTGCACGTCCTCGTCGGCGATCGTGGGGGTGAACTGCCCCGAAGCGACGTCCTGGGCGAGGGTGTCCAGCGCGGCCAGCATGCCGGCCAGCTCGTCTTCGGTGAGCAGGCCTGCCTTGCGCAGCACGCGCGCGTGCGCGCGGGACCCGGCGATGTCGTAGGGCGCCAGGCGCCAGTCGAAGTGCGTGGACGCGCTCAGCGCGGCCATGGCCTCCGCCGGACCGCTGGCGAACCGGCCGCCCCACAGCTGCACCGGCTGCTCGTTCCCGCTCACTGTTCTCGCTTCTCCTCGGTGTTCGTCGGATTCAGGTCCCGGGCGGTCACCCGGCCGTCGTACAGGACCAGGCGGACTTCGCCCGACACGGTGCCGGTCAGACTGGCGCATCCTCGGCCGGCGCGCCGTTCGAGCGCGGCGCACGCTTCGCGGCGGCCGATTCTCTGCGCCTCGCCGCGCGCGCTCAGCATCCGGCGCGCTTCGGCGACGGAGACGGTCTCGCCGTCGATCGCCACCGGCACCCCGCGGTCGAAGGTGACGACGACCTCGTCCGGCGCGAGGAACTCGCCCTCGGCCGGGAAGATGTCGGCGAGCGCGGTCATGGTGGTCCTTCGTCTCCTGCTTCGTGCGCCGAGCGCTGCGCGAGGGCCGCGAAGCGCTCCGCCAGCTCCTTGCCCGGGAGGGGTTCCCGGGCGATCACGGCGACGGTGTCGTCGCCCGCGATCGAGCCGACGACCTCTTCGAGGGCGGCCCGGTCGATCGCGCTGGCGAGGAACTGCGCGGCGCCGGGCGGCGTCCGCAGGACCATCAGGTTGCCCGACGAGTCCGCCGAGACCATCAGCTCCGCCAGCAGCCGCGAGAGCCGTGACGTGCCACCCTGCACCCCGCGGACTGGGCTGCCGTCCTCGGGGATGACGTAGACCGGCGCGCCCGAGTCCGGCCCGCGCAGCTTGACCGCACCCAGCTCGTCGAGGTCGCGCGACAACGTCGCCTGCGTGACCTCGATGCCCTCGGCGGCCAGCAGCTTGGCCAGCTCGGTCTGGCTGCGGATCGTCATGGTGGACACCAGCTCGGTGATCCGCGCCTGCCGTCCCACCCGGCTGCCGGTCATCGTCGGCTCTCTTCGAACAGCCAGACCAGCAACGCCTTCTGGGCGTGCAGGCGGTTCTCGGCCTCGTCCCACACCGCGCTGGCCGGCCCGTTGATCACCTCGTCGGTGATCTCCCAGCCGCGGTGCGCGGGCAGGCAGTGCAGCACGATCGCGTCATCCGCGGCCTTCTTCAGCAGCTCCGCGTTGATCTGGAGGCTGCGGAACGGGCCCACCCGGTCGAGGCCGTCGTTCTCCTGCCCCATCGACGTCCACGTGTCGGTGACGAGCACGTCGGCGCCGTCGACGGCCGCGTACGGGTCGGTGAACACGGTCGCCGTGCCGCCGGTCTCGGTCGCCCGCTTCTTCGCGTCGAGCATCACGCCCTGGTCCGGCTGGAAGCCGACCGGTGAGACTACGCGGACGTGCATGCCGGCGGTGACCCCGCCGAGCAGCAGCGAGTGCGCCATGTTGTTGGCGCCGTCACCGAGGTAGACGAGGGTGAGCCCGGCGAGCTTGCCCTTGCGCTCCCGGATCGTCATCAGGTCGGTGAGCACCTGGCACGGGTGAAACTCGTCGGTGAGCGCGTTGACTACCGGGATCGACGCGGCCGAGGCCATCGCCTCGATGCGCTTCTGCGCGAAGGTGCGCCACACGATCCCGTCGACGTAGCGCGACAGGACCCGCGAAGTGTCTTCGATGGTTTCTTCGCGGCCGAGCTGCATGGACCGGCCGTCGACGATCACCGGGTGCCCGCCGAGCTGGCTGATGCCGACCTCGAACGAGAACCGGGTGCGGGTCGAGTTCTTTTCGAAGATCGCCGTGATCGACTTGCCGGCCAGGGTCTTGGTGCCCAGCGGGTCGGCCTTGAGCGCGTCGGCGATGTCGAGGATGGCCTTCTGTTCGGCCGGACTGACGTCGTCGTCGCGGAGGAAGTGGCGGAGCATCAGTCGGAGTCCTTCGTGGTGGAGTCGAGCGCGTTCGGGAGTGCGGCGAGGAAGCCTCCGGCCTGCTCGCCGTCGAGCACGAGCGGCGGCGCGAGCCGGATGGCGTCCGGGGCGACCGGGTTGACGAGGTAGCCGGCCTCCTGGACGGCCTTGGCGACCGCGGCCGAGACGGGCTGCTTGAGGGCGATGCCGAGCAGCAGGCCGGCGCCGCGCACCCCGGCGACGAGCGGGTGGTCCAGCGCCTCGACCCCGGCCGCGATGTCCTTGCCCAGTGCGGAGACGTGGTCCAGGAGATTGTCCGCGGCGATGGTCTTCAGCACGGCCAGCCCGGCCGCGCAGCACACCGGGTTGCCGCCGAAGGTGGTGCCGTGCTGGCCCGGCTTGAGCAGGTCGCCCGCCGCGCCGACACCGATCACCGCGCCCAGCGGCAGCCCGCCGCCGAGGCCCTTGGCCAGGGTGATCACGTCGGGCACGATGCCGGCCTGCTGGTAGCCGAACCAGGTGCCGAGCCGGCCGAGGCCGGTCTGCACCTCGTCGAGCACCAGCAGCGTGCCGGTGGCCTTGGTGATTTCGCGGGCGGCCTGCAGGTAACCGTCCGGCGCCGGGATGACGCCGGCCTCCCCGAGCACCGGCTCGAGGAAGAGGGCCGCGGTTTCGGTGTCGACGGCGGCCTTGAGCGCGGCGACGTCCCCGAACGGTACGTGCTCCACCCCGGGCACCAGCGGCTTGAAGGGGTCGCGCTTGCCGGGCTGCCCGGTGAGCGTCAGCGCGCCCATCGTCCGGCCGTGGAACGCGCCTTCGGCGGCGACCACCTTGGTACGCCCGGTCAGGCGGCTGATCTTCAGCGCGGCTTCGTTGGCCTCGGCGCCGGAGTTGACGAACAGCACCTTGCCGTGGCCGGTGAGACCGGCGACGTCGAGCAGCGCTTCGGCGAGCTCGACGGCCACCGGGTTGACATAGAGGTTCGAGGTGTGGCCGAGCTGCTTGATCTGCGTGGTGACGGCCTCGACGACCGCCGGGTGGGCGTGGCCGAGCGCGTTGACGGCGATGCCGCCGACCAGGTCGACGTACTCGCGGCCGTCGGCGTCCCACACCTTCGCGCCTTCGCCGCGCACCAGCGTCAGCTGGGGCGTGCCGTAGTTGTCCATCAGGGCGGACTGCCAGTGCGACTGGCCGTCCACATTGGACTTGAGGTCGGTCACGGGAGCTCCGTTTCGGGGAAGACCATGGTGCCGATGCCCCTCGAGGTGAAGACTTCCAGGAGCACCGAATGGGCGAGGCGGCCGTCGATCACGTGCGCCCGGCGCACGCCGCCGCGGATGGCGCGCACGCACGCCTCCATCTTCGGGATCATGCCGCTGGCCAGGTCCGGCAGCATGGTCTCCAGGCGGTCGACGCGGATGCGGTCGATCAGCGACGACCGGTCAGGCCAGTTCGCGTACAGGCCCTCGACGTCGGTCAACACGACGAGCTTTTCGGCGCCGAGCGCGGCCGCCAGCGCACCCGCGGCCGTGTCGGCGTTGACGTTGTGCACGACGCCGTCGACGTCCGGGGCGACCGTGGAGACCACCGGGATGCGCCCGGCGTTGACGATGTCCAGCACCGCGTCCGGGTTGACCTCGGCGACCTCGCCGACGAGGCCGATGTCGACCTGTTCACCGTCCACAGTGGCCTGTTTGCGTTCGGCGGTGAACAGCCGGGCGTCCTCGCCGGAGATGCCGACCGCGTACGGCCCGTGGGCGTTGATCAGCCCCACCAGCTCGCGGCTGACCTGGCCGGTGAGCACCATCCGGACGATGTCCATCGTCTCCGGGGTGGTGACCCGCAGGCCGCCCTTGAACTCGCCTTCGACGCCGAGCCGCTTGAGCATCGCGGTGATCTGCGGGCCGCCGCCGTGCACGACCACCGGCCGCAGGCCGGCCAGCCGCAGGAACACCATGTCCTCGGCGAAGGCCGCCTTCAGCTGGTCGTCGATCATCGCATTGCCGCCGTACTTCACCACCACGGTGGCCCCGTGGAACCGCTGCAGCCAGGGCAGCGCCTCGATGAGCACCCCGGCCTTCTCGGCCGCCGTCGCGAGTCGTTCGTCCGCGGAAATCAGAGCCTCCTGGTTCATGAGGAGTACGCGCTGTTCTCTTCGACGTAACCGTGCGAAAGGTCGGTGGTGTAGATGGTCGCCGCGCTCGCGCCGACGCCGAGGTCGACGACGATCTCGATGGCCCGGCCGGTGAGGTCGGCCTCGGACCGGTCGGCCGCGGGCATTCCCTGCGCGAACAGGGTGACGCCGTTGATCGCGATCGACACGGTTTCCGGGTCGATGCGCGCCGGGACCCGGCCCAGCGCCATGGCGATCCGGCCCCAGTTCGGGTCGGAGCCGAACAGCGCCGTCTTGACCAGGTTGTCCTCGGCGATCGTGCGGGCCACGGCGATCGCGTCGGCTTCGGATTCCGCCCCCTGGACCGTGACGTCGACGTCCTTGGTGGCGCCCTCGGAGTCGGCGCGCAGCTGGAGCACCAGGTCGTGGCTGACCGCGGTGAGCAGCTCGGTGAGCTCCGCCTCGGTGGGCTCGACGCCGCTCGCGCCGGACGCCAGGACCAGGACGGTGTCGTTGGTGGACGTCCCGCCGTCGACGTCGAGCCGGTCGAAGGTGACGTGCGTCGCCGCGCGAAGGGCGCGGTCCAGGGTCTCCTTGTCCACCACGGCGTCGGTGGTCAGCACCGACAGCATGGTGGCGAGGTTCGGCGCGAGCATGCCGGCGCCCTTGGCGAAACCGCCGACGCTCCAGCCGCTCTCGTGCTTCGCGAAGGCCTGCTTGGGCTTGGTGTCGGTGGTCATCACGCCCTTGGCGGCGTTCAAGCTCGCCTCGGCACTGCTGTCGAGGGCCTTGACCGCGGTGTCCACGCCCGCCAGCACGGCTTCCATCGGCAGCCGCTCGCCGATCAGGCCGGTGGAGCAGACGGCGACCTCGATCGCCCCCGCGTCCAGGACTTCGGCGACCTTCTCGGCCGTGGCGTGGGTGTCCTGGAAGCCGCCGGGGCCGGTGGCCGCGTTGGCGCCGCCCGAGTTGAGGACGACGGCCTTCAGCCGCTGCTGCTTGAGCACCTCCTGCGACCACAGCACCGGCGCGGCCTTGATCACGTTGCGGGTGAAGACGCCCGCCGCGACGTCGAGGGGGCCGTCGTTGACGACCAGGGTCAGGTCGAGCGCGCCGGAGGCCTTGATCCCGGCGGCGACGCCGGCGGCGCGGAAGCCCTGGGGGCCGGTGACGGTCACGGTGCGACTCCTACGGTGGAAAGGCCGGTGGCCTCGGGGAAGCCGAGGGCCAGGTTCATCGACTGGACGGCACCGCCGGCGGTGCCCTTGGTGAGGTTGTCGATCGCGGCGACGACGACCAGGCGCCGCGCGTCGGTGTCGACCGCGACCTGCAGCTGGACGTTGTTCGAGCCGAGCGTCGACGCGGTGGCCGGCCAGGCGCCCGCGGGCAGCAGCTGGACGAACGGTTCGGCGTCGTAGGCCTTTTCGTAGGCCGCGCGGGCGGCAGCCTCGTCGGCCCCGGCCTTGAGCGGGGCACTGGCCGTGGTGAGGATGCCGCGGGGCATCGGCGCGAGCACCGGGGTGAAGGACACGGTGACCCTCTCGCCCGCGACGGCCGAGAGGTTCTGGGCGAACTCCGGGGTGTGGCGGTGCGCGCCGCCGACGCCGTACGCGCTGGCCGAGCCCATCACCTCGGAGCCGAGCAGGTTCGGCTTGAGGCTCTTGCCGGCGCCGGAGGTGCCGGTGACCGCGACGACCGTGACGTCCGGCTCGATCAGCCCGGCCGCGAGCGCGGGTGCCAGGGCCAGCGAGCCGCCGGTCGGGAAGCAGCCGGGCACGGCGACGCGCTTGGTGCCGGCGAGCTTCTCGCGGGCGCCGGGCAGTTCCGGGAGGCCGTACGGCCACTGGCCGGCGTGGTCACCGCCGTACCAGCGCTGCCAGTCGGCCGCGTCGGCCAGGCGGTGGTCGGCGCCGAGGTCGACGACCAGGACGTCCGGGCCGAGCTGGGCCGCGATCCCGGCGGAGTGCCCGTGGGGCAGTGCCAGGAACACGACGTCGTGGCCGGCCAGGGTCTCCGGGGTCGTTTCGGCGAGGACGCGGTCGGCGAGCGGGACCAGGTGGGGTTGGTGGACGCCCAGCTTCGTGCCCGCGCTGCTGGCGGCCGTGAGCGCACCGATCTCGACCTCGGGATGGGTCAGGAGCAGGCGCAGCAGCTCACCACCCGCGTACCCGCTGGCTCCGGCCACCGCGATGTTCACCGTCATACGCATGATTATGCACGCCCTTGCAAGGCTAAACAAACGAGATTGCCGGGAAGTGGCCCCGGCCACCTTGGGATGCTGGGCGCATGACGGACACCCCGGCCCGGCTGCTCGGCCTGCTTTCGCTGCTCCAGACGCCCCGGGAGTGGCCGGGCAGCGAGCTGGCGGATCGGCTCGGGGTCAGCCCGCGCACGATCCGCCGCGACGTCGAGCGGCTGCGCGAGCTGGGCTACCCGGTCGAAGCCAGCCGCGGCGTCGCGGGCGGATACCGGCTGGTCGCCGGCACCGCGATGCCACCGCTGGTGCTCGACGACGAAGAAGCCGTCGCGATCGCGGTGGGCCTGCGGACCGCGGCGGGACAGACCGTCGACGGCATCGAGGAGGCGTCCGTGCGGGCGCTGGCGAAGCTCGAGCAGGTGCTGCCCGCCCGGCTGCGCCGCCGGGTGGGCACGATCGGCACGGCGACCGTCGCCGTGCCGGCCGCCGGGCCCGTCGTCGACCCGGCGCAGCTGACGGTGTTCGCCGGCGCGATCACCAACCACGAGACGGTCCGGTTCCGCTACCGCGCGAACGACGGGACCGAGACCCGGCGCCGGGCCGAGCCGCTCCGGCTGGTGGCCGCCGGCCGCCGCTGGTACCTGGTCGCCTACGACCTCGACCGGGCGGACTGGCGGATCTTCCGGGTCGACCGGGTCCGCGACGCCGAGGCGACCGGCGGCCGCGTCACCCCACGGCAGCCGCCCGCCGCCGATCTGGCGGCCTACGTTCTCGACCGGTTCTACGACCTCCTGCCGACGTTCCGGGCGGTGGCCGTGCTGGCGGAACCGGCGGCGCGGATCGCGCCGCGCCTCGGCGTGGCCACCGGCGAGCTGACCGACCTGGACGACGGCCGCTGCCGGTGGCACAGTCACGCGGACACCCTGGACTGGCTGGCGTTCCGGCTGCTGGGGCTCGGCTGTGCGTTCACGGTCGAGGAACCGCGGGAACTGGTCGAACACCTCAAGGTGCTCGCGGCCCGCGCCGCCGCGGCTGCGGGTTCCGGCGCGCGGGATTGACCGGTGGTGTGGCATTGCTCCCCCTCGGGTGCGTTGCGGTGCCGGACTTGTCAGTACTCCACTCGCCGCCAATCGAACCCTTGCTGCCAGCTGTCGTCGCCGTCGGCGAAGCCGATGAAGGCCTGGACGATCCGGGCGCGGTCCGCGACCTCGACGCGGAAGTGCCGGTCGGGTCCGCCCGAGCGGTGTTCCAGTGCGAGCCAAGGCGAACGGGTCGCCGCGCGCTCACCGAGACCGACTTGGACATAGTGGTCTCCCCGCTCGAGGACGACGAACCAGTTCTTCGGCGACAGCCGCCCCAATACCGCCTCGATCTGCGCCGCGTCCGGGTTCTCCACCCGCGATCCGTCGCAGGCCGACAGCACGGACGTCGAGCCGGCACGCAGGCTCGGCGAACCGGAAGACCGTGTCGGCGGCGGGCCGGCCCATCGTCATGATCACCGCGTCGCCGCAGACGGCCGGGTTGCCCGACCACGGACTGTTTTCCCACTCTTCCGGGGGAAGGGAAGTCAGGCCCGGATAACGCGCGGTCAGTTCGCGGTGGAACGCGACGGCCCGCGGGTCCGACGGGACCGTATCGGGATCGGCGTCCATCGCCTGCTCGTACTTGCGGTCGGCTTCCTCCGCGGTCACGACCGCGGACGCATGCCACACGAGGAGATCGAAACTCATCGGAACAACTCCGTTCAGGAAGGGCGGAAAGGGATGACGGCAGGCGGTGGGCCGGTCCACTGTGGACCGGCCCACCGCCTGCTCAGCCCGGCTCGCCCTCGTCCAGGTCCGTGCGCCTGCTCGGCGGGACGGGGAGGTAGCAGCCCGGGTTCTCCGGATCGCAGCCCACGCGGGGAAGCCGGGCGCGGATGCCGCCGGGGGTGCGCTCGAAGTGCGCCGCGATCTCCGCGACGCTCTCCCCCGCGATCCACCGGCTCTCCAGCTCCGCGTCCATCTCCTCGCTCCACGGGCGGCCCTGCTGGGCGGGCCGCCCCGCGGATCTTCGCCGCGGCGCCCGGCCCGCACCGGTCGTGGACAGCAGCCCGTCCGTCACCAGGTCGGCCACCGTGTCCGCCAGTTCGGCGTCCAGGTCGAGGCTGCCCTCGGCGACCGGTTCGCCGGTGGGTCCGCCGGCTTCCAGGGTGATCATCACCCTGGGGGTGGGTTCGGCGCGGTCGACGTCCGTCCTGGTCGCGACCACGAGGTTGTAGGTGATTCCGTGTGCCCGGATCTCGGTCCGGCGCTCTTCGATGATCGACATGCCGTGAAGCTAGCGCGCACCCCCGACAATTTCCGGCCACGCCCTGCTCACGGGCGACTTCGCTCCGAAACTGTCGGACCCCTCCCCTAACGTCCCGGATGACCACGAGCCGTCACGAGGAGGCGACGATGAGAGACCGGCGGACAAGACGGTGCCCCGGTCCGGGCGAACCGGACCGGGGCACCGGGTGGAGCTTCTTCCGCTCAGAAGTGCAGCAGCTGCGCCAGCATGCTCTGCTTCTCCTGGGCGGCCTTCGCGGAGCTGTCCGACTTCTGCGCGGTGGCGCCGTCGGGCACCGGCGGCGGCACCGGGCTGCACTGGACGTCCGAGTGGTTGCCGGGCTGACGCTTCGGCAGGGTGCCGGTGGCCAGGTAGTCGGCGATCTTGTCGTCCACACAGGACACCCCGGACAGCGAACCCGCGTGGGTCGTGCCGCCCGGCGCGCTGATCAGGCTCGAGTTCGGGAACCGCTTCCGGACCTCGATGCTGCCGGTGTACGGCGTGGCGGCGTCGAGTTCCTCGCTGATCAGCAGCGCACCGGCCACCTTGCCGCCGTCGATGTTCACCGGCTTGCCCGCCTTCGCCGGCCAGTACACGCAAGGCGCGTTGAACCAGGCGTTGCCCCAGGTCTCGAACGGGGCCTTGAAGTAGGTCAGCCAGTTGTCGGCCCGCCACTTGTTCCAGCTGGTCGGCCACTGCACGTCGGTGCACTGCACACCGAGGTAGACGGCGAACCCGTTGTCGTTGCCGGGCGGGTTCGAGTCGTCGTAGAGCGCCTTCAGCGTCTGCCAGTCACCCTTGTGCACGTAGCCGTCGAAGGCCTTGGCCATGTCGACCCAGCCGAAGACGTAGTAGCCGGCCTGCAGGAAGATGTCGGTCCACTCGTCACCGCCGATGACCCCGCCCGCCGGGTTCCTGGTGAGCTTGCGCTGGGTGTCGTACCAGAGCTTCTCGACAGCGTTGCCGGTCTTGCCCAGGTGGTAGACGTCGTCGTACCTGGCCAGCCAGTCGAAGTAGATCTTGATGTTCTTGTCGAACGCGACGTCCTGGTCGAGGTTGGCCTGGTACCAGACCTTCCGCGGGTCGACGTTGCCGTCGAGCACCATCCGGCGGACGTTCTTCGGGTACAGCGTGCTGTACACCTGGCCGAGGTAGGTGCCGTAGGAGAAGCCGTAGTAGTTGATCTGCTTCTCGCCCAGCGCCTTGCGCAGGCTGTCCATGTCCTGGGCGACGTCGGTCGTCTTGAGGTGGTCGAGGATCGCGCCGTTCTTGCGGCACGCGTCGGCGTACCCCTTCGAGCGGGCGAGCCACGTCTTCTCCAGCTGCGGCGTGGTCGGCACGTACGCGGGCCGGTTGTAGCTGAAGTAGTTCCCGTCGCAGCTGATCGCGGGCTTGCTGGACCCCACGCCCCGCGGGTCGAAGCCGATCCAGTCGTAGTTGTCCCCGGCGTGGTTGGGCACGTACTTGCCGAGCACCGAAAGGCCGAGGCCCGAACCGCCCGGGCCGCCCGGGTTGACCAGCATGATCCCCTGGGACTGTGGCGTCTTGTGCTTGATCCGCGAGACCGCGACGGAGACCTTCGCCCCGCCGGGGTGCGCGTAGTCCATCGGCACTTCGAGGAAACCGCACTCGGCTCCGTTGGCCTTCAGGCTCGCCGACGTGCAGGGACCCCAGGCGATCGGCGCGGGGGTGAACTGCGCCCCGGGATCCGCCGAGGCGGCGGGCGCGGCGGCCATCAGCCCGGCCGCGAGCCCCGCGGCGGCGACGGCGGAAACGATTCTTTTCACAGTCATCCTTTTCGTCCGCGTTCGACAGAGTTCGCCGGATTCCGACGAAACTACCGGCAACCCTGGACAATCTCGCTGACCGACGCGGCTTCCGCCATCCGCCTTTCGTCGGTACCTGCGCCGTCCGTCGCGCAGCGGAACTGTCGGTGGCCGGCAGTACGCTGCGGCCCTCAGGAGCGGGCGGGGAGGACGGGTGAGCGTGGACGAAGAGCTGGTCAAGGCGGTTCGCGCCGGGTTGGCCGAGGCGGCCGACCCGGGGAAGGCACCGGCGATGCGGGCCTACATGAAGTCGGCCATGCCCTTCCGCGGCGTGGCGAAACCCCAGCGCAGCGCGCTCCTCAAGCGGGTGCTGGCCGACCACATACTGCCCGATCGAGTGACGTATTCGGCGACCGTCCTGCAGTTGTGGCGGACCGCCGAATTCCGCGAAGAGCGGTACGCGGCCATCGATCTTTCCGGATATCGCGCATACCGGAAGTGGCAGGACGCCGGATTGATCCCGATGTACGAGGAAATGATCGTCAGCGGGGCGTGGTGGGACTACGTGGACGAGCTGGCCATCCGCCGGATCGGGCCGATCCTGCGCTCCGCCCGTGCTCGGGTCACTCCGGTCATGCTGAGCTGGGCGGCCGGCCGGGACCTCTGGCGGCGGCGCACGGCGATCATCTGCCAGGTCGGAGCGAAGGAGGAGACCGACATCGACCTGCTCACCCGGGCGATCGAGCCCGCGATCGCCGAGCCGGAGTTCTTCCTGCGCAAGGGAATCGGCTGGGCCCTGCGGGAGTACGCGAAGACAGCGCCGGACTGGGTGCGGTCGTTCGTGGACGAGCACCCGGGCCTGTCCGGGTTGTCCCGACGGGAGGCGCTCAAGCACCTTGGCTGAAGTGCGGCTTCCGAGAGGTGACTGACGAGTCGGCTCCCGTGATCAGAAGGTCGACTCGCGTGATTGAAGAGTCGACTCCCGTGATGGGAAGGTCGACACACGTACCTGGTCCCCGGTCCCGCCGGCGTTGGGCCGGAGGGACCGGGGACCGGTCAGGCGCGGAGAGTTGCGTTGTACCGCTCGCCCGCCGCCGCGATCGCCGCGTCGCGGGCCTTTGTCGCCTCGTCCACCGTCAGGGTGCGGTCCGCCGCGCGGAACCGCAGCTTGTAGGCCAGCGACCGCTTGCCCTCGCCGACCTGCTCGCCCGCGTAGACGTCGAACAGCGTGATGTCCTCCAGCAGCTCGCCCGCCCCGGCGCGCAGCACCGCGGCGAGGTCCGCCGACGGGACGTCCGCCGCCGCCACCAGGGCGACGTCGAGCAGCACCGGCGGGTAGCCGGACACACTGGGCGCCGGACGCGAATCCGGCAGCGGGATCGCCTCCAGGTCCAGCTCCATGGCGACCGTCCGCGGCGGCAGGCCGAGGGCCTCCACCACCTTCGGGTGCAGCTCGCCGGCGTGGCCGACCGGCCAGTCGCCCACCCGCAGCTGGGCGCAGCGGCCCGGGTGCCACGGCGGCAGGTCGGTGGCCTGCACGGTCAGCTCGACCCCGGCGGCCTCGGCGACCGTCCGGGCGGCCTGCACCGCGTCGGCCCAGCTCGCCGGCTCGCCTTCGCCCCACCAGCCGGGGCGGCGCCGGTGACCGGCGAGCACCACGGCGACGTGCAGCGGCTGCTGCGGCACGGCCGCTTCCAGCAGGGCCAGCTCCTCGTCCGTCGGCCGCCGGTCGACGCCGAGGTCCGGCACCTTCAGCGGGTTCGGCGCGGGCAGCACCACCTGGCCGATGTGGAACAGCGAGACGTCCTTCATCCCGCGCGAGACGTTGCGCTGCAGCGTGTCGAGCAGGCCGGGCAGCAGCGTGGTGGCCATCCGGTTGCGGTCGGCCTCCAGCGGGTTGCGCACCACGACGGTGTTGCGGCGGACGTCGTCGGCGGGCAGGCCGAAGGCGTCCCACACCGCGTCGCCGACGAACGGGAACGGCCGCACCTCGACGTACCCCGCTTCGGCCAGCGCGCGGGCGACGTTGCGACTGCGCCGCTGGGCGTCGGTCAGGCCGCGGCCCGCCGGGGCGGCGGGCAGCGTCGACGGGATGCTGTCGTAGCCCTCCAACCGCAGCACCTCTTCGACGAGGTCGGCCGGCTGGCGCAGGTCGCCGCGCCAGCTCGGCGGGACGGCGGTGACCAGGCCGGTGCCGTCGTCGCCCGTGCCGACCGAGACCTTGCAGCCGATCTGGGTGAGCCGGCGGACGGTCACCCCGCGCTGGTAGTTCACGCCCGCGACCTTGTCGGGCAGGTTGATCGGCATCACGACCGCCGGGTTCGGCTCGACCACGCCCTCGTCGGTGCGGCCGGGCTGGATGGCGGCGTCGCCGTACTGGCGCAGCAGGCGAGCGGCCAGCTCGACGGCGGCCGCGCACAGCTGCGGGTCGGTGAACCGCTCGAACCGCTTGGCGGCCTCGGAGAACAGCTTGTGCCGGCGTGCCGTGCGGCTGATCGCGGCCGGGTTCCAGTGCGCCGCCTCGAGCAGGACGTCGGTGCTCTCCGTCGTGATCTCGGTGCTCGCGCCACCCATCGTGCCCGCCAGCGAGATGACCCCGCTGTCGTCGGCGATCACGATGTCGTCCGGGTCGAGCGCGCGCTCGACATCGTCCAAAGTGGTCAGTTTCTCGCCCGGCGCCGCCCGGCGCACCACCAGGTCGCCCTGGATGGCCTTGGTGGCGAACGCGTGCAGGGGGTGCCCGAGCTCGAGCATCACGTAGTTCGTGACGTCCACGGCCAGGGAGATGGACCGGATGCCGGCCAGCATCAGCCGCCGCCGCATCCACCACGGGGTCGGCGCCGTCGCGTCCAGGCCGGTGACCCGGCGCAGCACGAACCGCGGGCAGCCTTCCGGGTCCTCGACGCGGACCGGCCAGGCGTCGCCTTCGGCCGCCGGGACCTCCAGCAGGGCCGGGTCGCCGAAGGGCACGTCCAGCGCGTTCGACAGCTCGCGCGCCAGGCCGCGGATCGACAGCGCGTAGCCGCGGTCCGGGGTCGGGGCGAGCTCGATCACCGTGTCGCCGAGGCCGAGCAGCTCGCTCGCGTCGTCACCCGGGCTCGCGGTGCCCGGCGGCAGCACGAGGATCCCGGTGTGGTCGTCGCCGAGGCCGAGCTCGCGCGCCGAGCAGATCATGCCGTCGCTGATCCGGCCGTAGGTCTTGCGGGAGGCGATGGCGAAGTCGCCGGGCAGGACGGCGCCGGGCAGCGCGACGACGACCAGGTCGCCCTCGGCGAAGTTGCGCGCACCGCAGATGATGCCGCGGGTCTTGATGCCGTGCGGGCCCTCGTCGAGCTCGCCGGCGTCGTCGTCCTCGTCTTCTTCCTCGTCGTCGTCCAGCTCGTCGAGGTCGGATTCGTCGGTGGGCTCGCCGACGTCGACGCGGCAGAACCGGACCGGCTTCTTGAACTCGGTGAGCTCTTCGATCTCGGCCACCCGGCCGACGACCAGGGGCCCGGTCACGGGCCCGAGTTCGCTCAGGTCGTCGACCTCGATGCCGATCCGGACGAACGCGTCGGCCAGGTCCTGCGGCGTGACCTCCTCAGCGAGCTCGAGGTGTTCGGTCAGCCAGCTGACTGGGACTCGCACTACGCCTCCGTTCCGAAGGGAAGGGTGAAGCGGACGTCGCCCTCCACCATGTCGCGCATGTCCGGGATCCCGTTGCGGAACTGCAGGGTGCGCTCGATGCCCATGCCGAAGGCGAAGCCCGAGTACACGTCGGGGTCGACGCCGCAGGCGCGCAGCACGTTCGGGTTGACCATGCCGCAGCCGCCCCACTCGACCCAGCCGGGGCCGCCCTTCTTCTCCTCGAACCAGACGTCCACCTCGGCGGACGGCTCGGTGAAGGGGAAGAAGTGCGGGCGCAGCCGCGTCTTCGAGTTCTCGCCGAACATCGCGCGGGCGAAGGCGTCGAGCGTGCCCTTGAGGTGCGCCATGGTGATGCCCTTGTCCACCGCCAGGCCCTCGACCTGGGTGAACACCGGCGTGTGCGTCGAGTCCAGCTCGTCGGTGCGGTACGTCCGGCCCGGGCAGACGACGTACACCGGCAGGTCGCGGTGCAGCAGCGTGCGGGCCTGCACCGGCGAGGTGTGCGTGCGCAGCACCAGGCCGGAGTCCTCTTCGCCGACGTAGAAGGTGTCCTGCAGCTGGCGGGCCGGGTGGTCCTTGCCGAAGTTCAGCGCGTCGAAGTTGAACCACTCGGCTTCGAGCTCGGGGCCCTCGGCGACCTCGTAGCCCATCGCGACGAAGGCGTCCGCGACGCGTTCGGAGACGGTGCTGATCGGGTGCCGGGCGCCCCGCGGGACGCGGTCCCACGGCAGGGTGACGTCGACGGCCTCTTCGCGCAGCACGCGCTCGTCGCGCTCCACCTGGAGCTCGGCGCGGCGCTTGTCGAAGGCCGACTGGACGGCCTGCCGGGCCTCGTTGACGCGCTTGCCCGCCTCGGCCTTCTCCTGCTTGGGCAGGGCGCCGATCTCGCGGCGGGCCAGCAGCAGCGGCGCGTGGTCGCCGAGGTGAGCCGGCTTGACCTCGGCCAGCGCTTCGAGCCCGGTCGCGGCGGCGAACGCCGCTTCGGCGGCCTTGACCGCCTCCTGCAGCGTCTCGGGGGCGAGCACCGCGCTCTGGGCTTCCTTCTCCGTGGCTCCGGACATAACTCCTCGGCGTCCGCTGGGACTGGTCGTTCACGCACCGCCGCACACGGCACGCGAGAGGTCAAAGGCGGGAAAAGTCTATGGGATCGGCTCCGCGCGCCCCCGGTCGCCCCGGGGGCGCGCGGACGCCCGGTCAGCGCGTGCGGAACGCCTCCGAGAAGTCGATCGACGCGAACTCGCCGGGCACGACGCCGTCGGCCGCGTAGCGGTACAGCGCGGTCTGGTAGATGCCGGACAAAGTCGTGGTGAAGACCGCCACCAGCAGGGTCCAGACGATCGCCAGCCCGACCGCGACGAACACGGTGGCCGTGCCGCCGAGCAGGAAGCCCGCCCCGAGGAACACGACGTACCCGGTCAGGGTGAGCAGGAACCCGATCAGGCCCAGGCCCGCGGTGCCGGCGACGTTCTCGCCCCAGGCGCGGCGGAACAGCTCGACCGAGCGCTTGACGCTGTCGCGGACTCCGG
This sequence comes from Amycolatopsis sp. NPDC021455, assembly GCF_040640995.1. NCBI lineage: Bacteria > Bacillati > Actinomycetota > Actinomycetes > Pseudonocardiales > Pseudonocardiaceae > Amycolatopsis > Amycolatopsis sp. NPDC021455. The sequence goes on from NZ_JBFACT010000072.1 coordinate 18,983, forward strand.
TGCCTTCGAGCATGACGACCGGCAGCACGAGGAACGTGGTGAGCCGCCAGGCCAGGCCGATCAGGCCGCTGACGATGCTGCCGAGGAAGCCGAGCCGCTCCTCCAGGGTCCGCATGACCAGGCTGACGGTCGCGCTGAGCCCGGCCCAGCCGAGCAGCGCCGGCCAGCGACGGCTCGCCGCGGCCAGCCCCGCGCCGACGCCCGGCACGCCGCCGTCGCCGCGCAGCGCGACGTCCGCCTGGGAGATCAGGGCGGCGTTGAAGAAGATCGTGACGAACGCCGAAACGAGGTAGAACGCCCCGAGCAGCACGTACGTGCCGACGCTGGGCCGGACGCCGCCGGTCTGCACGTGGGCCGTGAAGAACGCCGGGGTGAGGAACGCCGCGGCGACCAGCAGCCCGGCGATCCCGGCGAGCACCGGGAACCACGCCAGGCCCTTGTGGGCGCGAAGCACCCGGAACGAAGCGACGAACAACGCACAGGCACGAGCAAGCCTGCCCATGAAACCCCCCAATTTCGGCCACCAAGGATATCGCGGCAGCCTACTCGCTGGTCAGCGCCGCGCCGCCATCGCGCTCGTGTAGACGCAGACGGCCGCCGCGGTGGCGAGGTTCAGGCTCTCGGCCCGGCCGTACAGGGGAATCCGGACGGCGAGATCGGTCCGCTCGAGGACGTCGGGCGGCAGGCCGTGGGCTTCGTTGCCGAACACCCACGCCGTCGGCGCGGCGAGATCCACCCGATCGAGTTCGGCGTCGGCGTAGCCGTGGGCGGCGAACGTCCGCAAACCGGCGGCCGAGCAGGCCGCCAGGGCCGCGGGGACGTCGCGGACGCGCGCGATCGGCAGGTGGAACAGGCTGCCGGCGGCCGCGCGGACGCACTTGCCGTTGTGGGGGTCGACCGTGTCGCCCGCGAGGACCACCGCGTCGGCGCCCGCCGCGTCGGCGACGCGGATCACCGTGCCCGCGTTGCCGGGGTCGGCGACGTCCACCAGCACCACCACGAGCTTGGCGGCCGGGGTCACGGCTTCTTCGAGGGGGCGGTCCAGCAGCGCGCAGACGGCCACGATGCCCTGGGGCGTCACGGTTTCGCTCAGCCCGTCCGCGGCGCGGTCGGTGATCGGCGAGACTCCGACGCCGGCCGCGCGGGCCGCGTCCACCAGGTCCGCGTGCTGCGCGGACGCGCGCGCGGTGACGAACAGTTCGTGCACCTCACCGTCGGCCAATGCGGCCTCGACGGCGTTGGCGCCCTCGGCCAGGAACCGGCCGGTCTTGTCGCGTTCCGCGCGCCGCGTCAGCTTGCGCGCAGCAACGACCCGGGGGGTCCGTTCGGTGAACGGCTCCACCCCGGGTCGGGGAAAGCTGCCGGTCAGGCCGACTTCGCTTCGCCGGTGTTGACGTTGGCCTTGGCGAGCTCGGCCAGCGCGGTGAAGGCGGCGGCGTCGTTGACGGCCAGGTCCGCGAGGATCTTGCGGTCGACCTCGACACCCGCGGCCTTGATGCCCTGGATGAACCGGTTGTAGGTCACGCCGTTGGCGCGGGCGGCCGCGTTGATGCGGGTGATCCACAGCTGGCGGAAGTCACCCTTGCGGGCACGGCGGTCCCGGTAGGCGTAGTTGAGCGAGTGAAGCGTCTGCTCCTTGGCCTTGCGGTACAGCCGCGAACGCTGGCCGCGGTAGCCGCTGGCCAGTTCGAGAGTTGCGCGACGCTTCTTCTGGGCGTTGACCGCCCGCTTGACGCGTGCCACGGGTCCATCCTGTCGATCTCAGGGGGCGAAGGGGGAACGCCCCGGGTGGTTACAGCAAGTTCTGCGGGATCAGATGCCGAGCAGGCGCTTGACGCGGCCGACCTCGGTCTTCGACACCTCGGTGGTGCCCTCGAGACGGCGGGTCACGCGGCTGGACTTCTTCTCCATGCGGTGGCGCCGGCCGGTCATCTGGCGGCGCAGCTTGCCCGAACCCGTCTTGCGGATGCGCTTGGACGTCCCGCTGTGGGTCTTCATCTTCGGCATTTCAGTCCTCTTTCGTGCGGCGGCTCACCGGAATTCCGGTGAGCCGCTGACTCGTGCTGGTCGGCGCTTACGCCTCGGGGGCCTGCTCGGCCTTCGCCTTCGGCTTCACGTTCTTGTGCGGGGCCAGCACCATGATCATGTTCCGACCGTCCTGCTTGGGCGACGACTCGACGAAGCCCAGCTCGGTCACGTCGTCGGCGAGCTTCTGCAGCAGCCGGAAGCCGAGCTCCGGCCGGGACTGCTCGCGACCACGGAACATGATCGTGACCTTGACCTTGTTGCCCGCCGCCAGGAACCGCGACACGTGACCCTTCTTGGTCTCGTAGTCGTGCTGGTCGATCTTGGGGCGCAGCTTCTGTTCCTTGATGACGGTCAGCTGCTGGTTGCGCCGCGACTCACGGGCCTTCTGCGCGCTCTCGTACTTGTACTTGCCGAAGTCCATGAGCTTGCAGACCGGCGGGCGGGCCTGCGGCGCGACCTCGACGAGGTCGAGATCGTTCTCCTGCGCCAGGCGCAGCGCATCCTCGATCCGGACGATGCCGACCTGTTCGCCGGCGGGACCGACGAGTCGGACCTCCGGCACCCGGATTCGGTCGTTGATGCGTGTCTCGGAGCTGATGGGGCCTCCTTGGTCCGAGGAATGTTTCCTGTTCTCGTTCGACCTGGTGCCCACATAGCGAAGGCCCCGACACCGTTCGGTGCGCGGGGCCCACTCTGTTCCGATCGTGCCCCGAAGGGCACTTCTTCACCCTGACTGCACGTCCGGGCGAGACCGGACCCGGCCACCTGTACGGTGACGCGGGTGGGAGCGGGGCTCCACTTGCCGCCCCCGATCGCTCGGGGGCTGGTCGCTCGTGGAAGGGTACCAGACGTGTCGGAACAACCTTCGCAACAGCCCCCGTATTCCCCCGAAGCCCGCCACCTGGAGGACATCCCCAGCGTGGAGGTGATCAGCCGCGCCGCGGTCATGCTGCTGTCGGCGGGCGCCGAACGACTCGGCCTCGCCGACGCCGACCCGGCCACCTCCCCGCACCGCGACCTCGACGAAGCGCGCCGCCTGATCACGGCGCTGGCCGGGCTGGTGACGGCCTCGGCGGAGTACCTGGGCCTGCACGCGGGGCCGTTGCGCGACGGTCTGCAGTCGCTGCAGAAGGCATTCCGCGAGGCTTCGGCCGTGCCGGACGAGCCCGGCCAGGGCCCCGGCGAGAAGTACACCGGCCCGGTCTACTGACCGCGGCTCCGACCCGCCCACAACATCCCCGCGGGCCAGGTTCCGGCAAAGGCGCAGCGCCCCCCATCGCAAGATGCCGAACCGGCGCGAACCGCACGCTGAGGCATGACTTGCCCTGGATCACCCAGGCCTCCCCGCAACCCCGATACGAAGCCAGAACACGGCCGGCAGTGCCGGGTCAAGGCACGCTTTCCCGCCTTGACGCGGTACTGCCGGCAGTAGTCACAATCGGGCTTCGGGGTGGTGGATTTCCGAGCTGTTCATTGGCCAAGGCTCACATCCCCGGCGCAACCCGCTTCCACTACGGAATACAGCAGGAGCGATCGACTTTGCCGAACCCGGGCCCGCGGGGGCGCCCCCCGGGTCCAGCGTATCGGGAGCGCCGGACGAAAAGCCGGAGAAGACGGGGACCACCAGGGGACTTGTCCACATCACGAGCAGCCTGTGGACAACCGCAAGCGACCGAGCAACCACCTGTGACGGAACCGGCTGGCCAAGCCAGCCACCGACATCTAACATGTTAGATGTGAGTCTCTCCAAGGTCACTCGCCCACTCCTGCGGGACGAGGCGTATGACCGCATCCGCCAGGCCATCGTCGACGGGACACTGCCGCCCGGCGCTTCGCTGCGCGACGGCGATCTCGCCGACCAGCTCGGTCTCTCGAAAGCCCCCGTCCGCGAAGCTCTGCGCCGCCTGGCCGAAGAAGGGCTGGTCGACTCCAAACCGCAGAGCTACACCCGCGTCTCCGACGTGATGTCGCGCGATGTCCTCGACGCCCGGGAGATCGTCCGGGTGCTGCACGACTTCGCCGTCCGGCAGGCCGCGCCGCGGTGCCGCCCGGCTGACGTCACCGCCATGCGGGGCGCCAACGACCGGTTCGCCGAAGCCATCGAAGCCGGTGATGTCGCCGCCGCCGTGAAAGCGGACGACGAACTGCACGACATCCCCGTGCGCCTCGCCGGGAACGCCGCCGTCGCCGCGACCCTCGACCGCTACACGCCCCTGCTGCGCCGGCTGGAGCACGCCCGGTTCAGCTCCGCGCTCGCCTGGAACTCCGTCGAGCGCCACACGCGGCTCATCGACGCCCTCGAGAAAAACGACGCCGAAACCGCCGTCGAAGTGATTTCCACCATCTGGACCGACCTCCTGGAGGACCGATGACCCTCGCCGACTTCCCGCGCTTCCCGCTGCTGTTCGGGCCGTCGCCGGTGCACCCGCTCGACCGGCTCACCGAGCACCTCGGCGGCGCGAAGATCTGGGCCAAGCGCGAGGACGTGAACTCGGGCCTCGCCTACGGCGGGAACAAGACCCGCAAGCTGGAGTACCTCGTCGCCGACGCGCTCGCCCAGGGCGCCGACACGCTCGTCTCCATCGGCGGCGTCCAGTCCAACCACACCCGGCAGGTCGCGGCCGCCGCGGCGCGCGCCGGGCTGAAGGCCGTGCTCGTGCAGGAAAGCTGGGTCGACTGGCACGACCCGCTCTACGACAAGGTCGGCAACATCCAGCTCTCGCGGATCCTCGGCGCCGACGTCCGGCTCGTCGAAGCCGGCTTCGGCATCGGCTTCAAGGAGACGTGGGAGAACGCGGTCGCCGAGATCGAAGAGCAGGGCGGGAAGCCGTACGCCATCCCCGCCGGCGCCTCCGACCACCGGCTCGGCGGACTCGGCTTCGCGAACTGGATCGTCGAACTGGAGAAACAGGAGGAAGAGCTCGGCGTCTTCTTCGACACCGTGATCGTCTGCTCGGTCACCGGCAGCACGCAGGCCGGGATGGTCGCCGGGACCGCGCTCGGCAAGCAGCGCCGGATCCTCGGGATCGACGCCTCCGCCAAGCCGGCCGAGACCCTCGAGCAGGTCACGCGCATCGCCCGCAACACCGCCGAGCTGATCGGCGCCGGCGAGATCCCCGACGTCGAACTCGACGACCGCTACCACGCCGGGATCTACGGCATCCCGGATGAGTCCACTGTGGACGCCATCGAGACCTGCGCCCGGCTGGAAGGGATGATCACCGACCCGGTGTACGAGGGCAAGTCGATGGCCGGGCTGATGGACCTCGTCGGCCGCGGCGAGATCGCCCGCGACTCGAACGTCCTCTACGCCCACCTCGGCGGGCAGCCAGCCCTGAACGGCTACACGAGCGTCCTGGGCTGACCGCCCGGCACGGGGTCAGTCCAGCACGCAGAGCACGTCGATCTCGACGAGCAGCTCGCCCGGCAGGCCGACGTACACGGTCGTGCGGGCGGGCTGCGGCGCGTCGCCGATCAGCTCGTCGTAGACCTCGTTGAACGGCGCGAAGTGGGCCGTGTCGGTCAGGTACACGCGGACCATGATCGCGTCGGCGAGGCTCGAGCCCGCTTCGGCCAGCACGGCCTCGATGTTCTTGAACGTCTGCCGGGTCTGGCCCGCGACGTCGTCGCCGACGATCGCGCCGGTCGCCGGGTCGAAGGCGACCTGGCCGGCGACCTGCAGCAGGTTCCCCTTGCGGACGGCCTGCGAGAACTTCGCCGGCGGCTTCGGCGCGTTCTCGGTGGAAACTGCCGTCTTGCTCATCAGTGCCCCTTTCCGTTCTCCGTCCATCCACTGTGGACGGAAGCTTCCTTCGTGGCGGCCCGCAGCTCGGGCACCAGCGCCAGCAGGCCGTCGTAGTCGAGCAGCACCTTCGGCACCGACATCGACGCGGCGGCGAGGACTTCGCCGCCGGTCCCCCGCACCGGCGCCGCGATGCAGTGGATGAAGTCTTCGTGCTCGGCGTTGTCGACGGCGTACCCACGCTCGGCGACGCGCTCCAGCTCCGCCAGGTAGGCCTCGGGCGTGGTGATTGTGTTCGGCGTCCGCACCGGGTACTCGATCGACCGCGCGATCTCCTCGCGGCGGGCCACAGGCATCGCCGCGACCAGCACCTTCCCCACCGCGGTGCAGTGCAGCGGCGCGCGCTTGCCGATGCGCGAGTACATCCGCACCGAGTGCCGGCCTTCGAACTTGTCGATGTAGACGACTTCGCCGTCCTCGTAGCTGGCCAGGTGCACGGTGTGCCCGGTGCGCGCGTTGAGCGCCGCCAACGCGGGATGGGCGCTGCGCCGGACGTCGAAGGAGTCCAAGGCCTGGTTGGCGAGGTCGAACATGGCGCTGCCCAGCCGGTAGTACCGGGCGCCTTCGCGCCGGACGAAGTGGTGCTGTTCGAGGGTGCGCAGCAGCCGCAGCACCGTCGACTTGTGCACGCCGATCTCGTCGGCGAGGTCGTCGAGGGTCCGCGCGTCCTGCGCGATCGAGGTCAGCAACGTCAGCGCGCGGTCCAAGCTCTGACTCATGCGCCCACCTCGCTGACGCTCGGTGCGCCATTCGCCGAAGACGCAGTGTTGAATGGTTCGGTCGCAAGCTCCCTCACTTCCACACCACGCCCTCTCCGGTCAGCCGCGCCGAACGCCACTCGTCCGGGTCCGCGTGCAGCAGGGTATCCACGACCTCGCGCGGCAGCGGCACCCCGACGTCGTCGTGCGTGAGCAGGGTGACGGCGGCCTGCAGGTGTCCCTGCCGCAGCCGTTCCAGCGGTGTGGCGCCACGCAGCGTCGCGGCCAGGAATCCGGCGGCGAACGCGTCGCCCGCCCCGACCGGCTCGACGACGTCGACCTTCAGCGCGGGCGCGAACAACGGCTCACCCTCGACCAGCGTCGCGCCGCGCTCGCCGTGCTTGACGACGAGCGTGCGCGGCCCCGGCAGCAGGGCCCGCAGCTTCGCCGGGTCGCCGGTCCCCCAGACGTGCTGAGCCTCGTCGTCGCCGGTCAGGACGATGTCCGCCTGACCCGCCAGTTCGGCGAGCAGGCCGGGATCCCGGCCCAGCCAGAGCGCGGGCCGCAGGTTGACGTCGAACGAGATCAGCCGGTCGCCGCGGGGCATGGCCAAGAGCGCGCGCACCAGCGCGAGGCAGCTGTCCGACAGCGCGGGCGTGATCCCCGACAGGTGCAGCACGCGGACGCCGCCGAGGTCGAGCCGCTCGAGCAGCGACGGCCCCATCCCGGACGCCGCCGAGCCGGTCCGGTAGTAGCGCACCGGACTGCCGCCCGCGCCGCTCTCCTTGACGTAGAGCCCGGTCGGGCGCAGCGGGTCGACCGAACACGCGCTGACGTCGACGCCGTGCGAAGCGACCTCGCGCAGCATCGCGCGGCCGAACGGGTCGTCCCCGACCGCGCTCACCCAGCCGCTGCGGACCCCCAGCGTCGGCAGGTTGCAGGCCACGTTCGACTCGGCGCCGCCGATCGTGCGCGTCCAGTGCTTCACCTCGTCCGGCGGGCCGGGTTCGGCGGGCACGAACAGCGCCATCGACTCGCCGATACACAGCACCTCGGGCCCGCTCGTCACTTTCCGTCTCCCCTGTCCGTCACCCCGTTGACCTGTGGCGACCCGGATGCTACACCTATGGCACTCAAAATGCGCAACAGTCGTTGCAACATACGCAACAGAGGTCGCCGCCGATGAAGCCTTGCCTGATGGACCCAGCCGCGCTCGACGCGCTCCGCCGGGAGCGGATCGACTGGCGTTTCCGCTCCGCCGCGCCCGCGCTGGCCGGGCTCACCCTGGACGAAGCCGCGGACCGCCGGCTCAACCTGTTCACCGACGGGTTCTTCGGCCCCTTCGTCGTCCTCGACGACGAAGCCCTCGAGCACAACCTGCGGACGATGGCCGCGTGGTGCCTCGCCCGCGGCGTGGTCCTCGCCCCGCACGGCAAGACGACCATGGCACCCCAGCTGTTCGCCCGCCAGATCGAGCACGGCGCGTGGGGCGTGACCTGCGCGAACGCCGGCCACCTCCGGATCTACCGCGCCTTCGGCGTGTCCCGGATCCTGCTGGCCAACCAGCTCCTCGACCCGTCGGGCCTGCGCTGGCTGGCCGGCGAGCTGGCGGCGGATCCGGCGTTCGAGTTCGTCTGCTGGGTCGACTCGGTCCGCGGCGTGGAGCTGATGACCGAAGCCCTCGAAGGTGCCGAACGCCCGGTCGACGTCCTGGTCGAGCTGGGCGCCGACGGGGGCCGCACCGGCGTCCGCGACACCGCGACCGCGCTGGCGATCGCCGAAGCGGTGCACGCGAGCCCGGTGCTGCGCCTGCGGGGCACCGGTGGCTACGAGGGTGCGTTGTCGCACGACACCGACGAAGCCGCGCTCACCAAGATCAGCTCCTATGTGGACGGTCTGCGCGACCTCGCCATCTCCCTTGCCGGCAAGGGACTCCTCGAGGGACAGATCATCGTCACCGCCGGCGGCAGCGCGTACTTCGACCAGGTCGCGAACGAGCTCACGAAACCGTGGCCGGACGGCCTCGACGTGCTGCCCGTGCTGCGCAGCGGCGCCTACCTCACCCACGACGACGGCTTCTACCGCGAGATCTCCCCGCTCGGCGACCACCCGCGCATCGAGGGCGTCGACTCGTTCCGGCCGGCGCTGCGGGCCTGGGCGCAGGTGACGTCGAAGCCGTCGGACACCCTCGCGCTGCTGACCATCGGCAAGCGCGACGCGTCCTTCGACGAGGGCATGCCCGAGCCGCAACTGCGCCGGACCCCGCGCGGGCCCGCCGAGCCGCTCGAAGGGCACATCGTCGCGAAGATGAACGACCAGCACGCGTTCCTCACCCTGCCCCCGGGTTCTCCGGTCGAGGTCGGCGACTGGGTCGGGCTCGGCCTCTCCCACCCGTGCACGGTGTTCGACAAGTGGCCCCTGCTGCCGGTGACCGCGGCCGACGGCGAAACCGTCGTCGACTACGTCCGGACGTGGTTCTGATGGACGTCGTCATCCGGAACGCGCTGGTCGCCGACGGCACCGGCGGCGCGCTCGCCCGGCACGACGTCGGCGTCACCGGCGAGAAGATCGCCGAAATCGCCGAGCCTGGCTCGCTGTCCGGGCGCCGGAGCATCGACGCCGACGGACTGGTGCTCGCGCCCGGGTTCATCGACATGCATTCGCACTCCGACCTGCAGCTGCTGGCCAACCCGGAGCACCCGGCCAAGATCACCCAGGGCGTGACGACCGAGGTCCTCGGCCAGGACGGGCTGTCGTACGCGCCCGTCGACGACGTCGTGCTGGAGGCGCTACGGCAACAGCTCGCGGGCTGGAACGACGACCCGGCGGGGTTCGACTGGAACTGGCGCTCGGTCGGCGAGTACCTCGACCGCCTCGACCGGGGCATCGCCGTCAACGCCGCCTATCTGGTGCCGCAGGGCACGGTCCGGATGCTCGCCGTCGGCTGGGACGACCGCCCGGCCACGGACGCCGAGCTGGACCGGATGAAGGAACTCGTCGCCACCGGGCTGGCCGAAGGGGCGATGGGGATGTCGTCCGGCCTCACCTACACGCCCGGGATGTACGCGGAGACGAGCGAGCTGGTCGAGCTGTGCCGGGTCGTCGGCGAGCTGGGCGGGTTCTACAGCCCGCACCACCGCAGCTACGGCAAGGGCGCGCTGGAAGCGTTCGCCGAGATGATCGAGGTGAGCAGGCAGTCCGGCTGCCCGCTGCACCTGGCCCACGCGACGATGAACTTCTCGGTCAACAAGGGCAAGGCCCCCGACCTGCTGAAGCTCCTCGACGACGCGCTCGACGACGGCTGCGACATCTCCCTGGACACCTACCCGTACCTGCCGGGCGCGACCTACCTTTCGGCGCTGCTGCCGAGCTGGGCCACCGAAGGCGGCCTCGACGCCACGCTGGCCCGCTTGTCCGATGTGGACGAACGCGAGCGGATCCGCGCGGCGATCGAGGAGTCCGGTTCGGACGGTGCCCACGGCGTCCCGATCGACTGGGACGCCATCGAAATCAACGGCGTCCGCAACGAGCGCAACGCCCACCTCGTCGGGCACAGCGTCGCCGCTTCGGCGCACACCCGAGGCACCGAACCGGCCAGGCTGTACTTCGACACCCTGCTCGACGAGCGGCTCGGGACGTCGTGCCTGATGCACGTCGGGCACGAGGAAAACGTCCAGGCCATCATGCGGCACCGGACGCACACCGGCGGCAGCGACGGCCTCCTCGTCGGCGCCCGGCCGCACCCGCGCGCCTGGGGCACGTTCCCCCGCTACCTCGCCCGGTACGTCCGCGAACTGGGCGTGCTGGACCTCGCCGAATGCGTCGCCCACCTGACCGGGCGGGCCGCACGGCGGCTGCGGCTGACCGACCGCGGGCTCGTCCGCGCCGGGTACGCCGCCGACCTGGTGCTGTTCGACCCCGAAACGATCACCGACACCGCCACCTTCGAGGACCCGCGGCAACCCGCCACGGGCCTCACCCACGTCTTCGTCAACGGCGTCGCCGCCCTCGACGACGGCCGTCCCACCGGCGCCCTCGCCGGCCGTTCCCTGCGCAACCCCGGGAGAGCCCGATGATCCACTGGCTGCAACACACCACGGGCGGGCTGCTGACGCTCGCCGCCGTCTCGATCGCCGTCCTGCTCGTGCTGATCATCAAGCTCAAGCTGGAACCCTTCATCGCGCTGATCGTCGTCGGCCTGCTCACCGCACTGGCCGCGGGCCTGCCGGTCGGCACCATCGTCGGGTCGGCGCAGAAGGCGTCGGACTCCCTGCTGGAAAAGGGGTTCGGCAGCATCCTCGGGCACATCACGGCGATCATCGGCCTCGGCACGATCCTCGGGTCGATCCTGGAACGCTCGGGCGGCGCGAAGGTGCTCACCGGCGCGCTGCTGCGGTCGTTCGGCGAGAAGCGGGCGCCCCTCGCCATGGGTGTCGCCGGGTTCGTTTTCGGCATCCCGGTGTTCTTCGACATCGGCATCTTCGTGCTCGCGCCGCTGGTCTACGTCGCCGCGAAGCAGGGCGGCCGCTCGCTCGTGCTGTACGCGATGCCACTGCTGGCCGGCCTGTCGATCACGCACGCCTTCCTGCCGCCGCACCCGGGGCCGGTGGCCGCCGCCGGGCTGCTGCACGTCGAGCTCGGCTGGATCATCCTGATGGGCCTGGCCTGCGGCATCCCCGCGTTCCTCGTCGGCGGCGTGCTCTACTCGACGTGGATCGGCAAGCGCATCGACGTCGCCGTGCCCGAAGACATGGTCTTCGCCGAGGAAGAGGGCGAAAAGGAGGAAAACCCGCCGTCGCTGGGGCTGGTCGCCGCGATCATCGCGGTGCCGCTGGTGCTGATCCTGGCCGGCACGTTCGGCAGCATCTGGCTGCCGAAGGGGTCCGCGCTCGCCGGTGTCGCCGCGTTCATCGGGACTCCGGCGGTCGCGCTGACCGTCGCCGTGCTGCTCGCGTCCTGGCTGCTGGGGCTGCGGCGCGGGTTCACCGGCAAGGACCTCAACGAGCTGGCCGCGAAGTCGCTGCGGCCGGTGGCGATGATCCTGCTGGTCGTCGGCGCGGGCGCGTTCTTCGGCGCGGTGCTTTCGGCGACCGGGATCGGCAAGGCGGTGGCCGACTCGCTGCACGACGCCGGGCTGCCGGTGCTGCTCGCGGCGTACGTCATCAGCTGCGGCATGCGGATCGCGCAGGGCTCGGCCACCGTCGCCATCGTGACCACGAGCGGGATCATCGCGCCGACCGTGGCCCAGCTCGGGTATTCGCAGATCCAGCTGGCCCTGCTGGTGATGGCGATCTCGGCCGGGTCGATCATCGCCTCGCACGTCAACGACGGCGGGTTCTGGATCGTTTCGCGGTACTTCAACCTCACGGTTCCGCAGACGATCAAGTCCTGGACCGCGCTGGAAACCGTGCTTTCCCTTTCGGGATTCGGGGTTTCGGCATTGCTCATGGCCGTGGTCTAGACCATACTGGAGCCCGTCACCGCCGAAACCCGTTGGGAGACAAAGACGATGACCGGACTTTCCCGCCGCACGTTCCTCGGCGCCGCGGCCGGCGCCGGCGCTGCCACCGTGCTCGGCAGCCGGCTCGCGTCGGCCGCCACCACGCCGAAAGGCTGCTTCGCCGGAGGAACCGTGTACATCGGCAGTTACACCAGCGGGGCGACCGGGCACGGGCTCGACGTCACGACCCGGTCCGGCGCCGCGCTGAACCCCGTCCGCACGGTGCCGGGCATCACCGACACGTCGTGGTTCGACCGCAGCGCCGACGGCAGGACGCTGTACGTCACCAACGAAGGCGACCCGGACGGGTACGTCTCGGCGCTGAACATCGCCGACCCCGCGAAACCGAAGCTGATCAACAAGGTTTCGTCGAAGGGCGGCGCGCCGACGCACCTTTCGGTGCATTCGAGCGGGAAGTACGTGCTGGCCGCGAACTACAGTTCGGGCAGCGTCGTCGTGCTGCCGATCCTCGGCGGCGGGAAGCTCGGCGCGGCCACCGACCTGGTGACCCACCACGCCGACTCCGGGCAGGCTCACGCCCACCAGGTCGTCAACGACCCGACCGGCCGTTGGGTGCTGGCGGTAGACCTGGGCGCTGACTCGGTGTACGTCTACGGATTCACCGCCGGGAAGCTTTCGCTGCACCAGCAGCTGAAGCTGCCGTCCGGGGCCGGGCCGCGGCACCTCGCGTTCCACCCGAACGGGCGGTTCGCCTACATCCTGCAGGAGCTGCGCGCGGAGATCACCGTGGCGAGCTGGGACGCCGCCGCCGGCAAGCTGAAAGCGCTCTCGGTGGTGCCGGCGGTGCCGCCCGGCACCACGGGCGACCGGTTCCCGGGCGAGATCCTCGTGGCCCGCGACGCGAAACTGCTCCACGCCACGGTGCGCGGGCCGAACACGATCGCGTCGTTCTCGGTGTCGCCCGACGGCGGCACGGTCAAGCTCGTGTCCACTGTGCCCACCGGCGGGAACTGGCCTCGGCACGTGGCCCTCGACCCGTCCGAAAGCTGGTTCTACGTCTCGAACCAGCGCTCCGGCACCGTCACCTGGCTGCCGCGCGACCCGGCCACCGGCCTGCCCGGCGCCGTCGCGGGCCAGCTCGCCGTCGGCAGTGTCAACTCCGTCTACTTCGCCTCGTGAGGTTCACCATGAGACTGCGCCGCATCCTGCCCGTCGTCGCCGGGCTGGCCCTGCTCGCCGGCTGCGCCCCCACCCAGTCCGCGCCCGCGGGCGCCGGCGGGGACGAGAAGACCGGCACCGTCCGCGTCTGGCTGTTCGACGAGGCCAACCGCGCGCCGAAGGAGGCGGCGGTCAAGGACGCGATCGCCGAGTTCAAGGCGGCGCACCAGGGCGTCGAGGTCGACGTCCAGTGGGTGCCCGTCGAAGGCCGCGCCGACAAGTTCTCCGGCGCCTTCAACGACCCGGCCAACGCACCGGACGTCGCCGAGTTCGGCAACACCGACGTCTCGAACTACGCCGCCACCGGCGCGCTCGCCGACCTGACCGGCGACCTCGCGTCGTGGAGCGAGGGCAAGGACCTCATCCCCACCGTGCTGGAGACGGCCAAGTCCGGCGGCAAGACCTACGGCCTGCCCTGGTACACCGGCGTCCGCGCGCTGTACTACCGCACCGACGTCTTCACCGAACTGGGCCTCAAGCCGCCCGCGACGCTTGCCGAGCTGACCGACACCGCCCGCCGGATCCGCGCCGCCAAGCCGGACCTCTACGGCGTCGCCGTCGGCGGCAAGTACACCTACGCGATGCTGCCCTTCCTCTGGGCCAACGGCGGTGAGCTGGCGCAGCAGAACGGGGACAAGTGGAAGTCGACGGTCACCGGTGACCAGGCCAAGGCCGGCGTGACGCAGTACGCGAGCCTGCTCAAGGACGACATCTGCCCGCCCGCGCAGTGCGCGAACCTGACCGGCACGCAGAGCGTCACGGCGTTCGCGGGCGGCAAGGCCGGGATGACGATCGGCGGCGACTTCAACCGCAAAGCCGTCGAACAGGGCGCGGTGAAGGGCAAGTACGCCGTCGTGCCGCTGCCCGGCACCACGGCGGGCAGTATCGCCCCGGCGTTCGCGGGCGGCAACCTGCTCGGCGTGTTCAAGGCGAGCAAGCACCGCAGCCTGGCGCTGGAGTTCGCCGAACTGCTCGGCGGCGCCAAGTACCAGGAGAAGATGTACACCGCGATGGGCAACCTGCCGACGTTGAGCAGCGTGCAGCAGAAGCTCGCGGCGAACGATCCGTTCCTCAAGCCGTTCGTCGAGACGCTCAAGGCGGGCACGAAGTTCGTCCCGGCGACCCCGGGGTGGTCGAAGATCGACAGCCAGAACGTGCTGCCGACGGCCGTCCAGCAGATCGCGACCGGCGGGAAGGACCCGGCGGCGGCCCTGGCCGACGCGGCCGCCGCGATGGACAAGGCCTTCGGCTAGTGGTGGCCCAGCAGGTCCGTCCCGTCGTCGTGCCACCGAGAACACGGAAGAAGCGGCGGCGGGACGGCCGGGCCGCCGCGCTCTACCTCGCCCCGGCGGGCGTCCTGCTCGCCGCGCTGCTGGCCTACCCGATCTACCAGCTGGTCCTGATCTCGTTCTACGACTACGGCCAGCCGCAGGCCGCGGGCAACGCCCCGCTGGTGTTCCTCGGCTTCGCGAACTACACCGACCTGCTGTCCCAGGCGCAGTTCTGGACGGTGCTCGGCAAAACGATCGGGTTCGCCGCGGCCTGCGTCCTCGGGTCGCTCGTCGTCGGCACCGGGCTGGCCGTCCTGGCGAGCCGGGTGCGCTCGCTCCCCCGGATGCTGCTGTTCCTGGCCGCTCTGGGCGCCTGGTCGACGCCGGCGATCGCGGGCTCCTACGTCTGGCTGTTCCTCTTCGACACCGACTTCGGCCTGGTCAACGAGGTGCTGTCGGGCGTCGGGCTGCCCTTCGAGCACCACTCGTGGACCTTCGGCACGCTCGGCGCGTTCGGGCTGGTCGCGGCCGAGGTGATCTGGTGCTCGTTCCCGTTCGTGCTGGTCACGATGTACGCCGGGATCAAGGGCATCCCGGACGAGGTGCTCGAAGCGGCGTCGCTCGACGGCGCTTCGACGTGGCGCACGACGTGGACCATCGTGCTGCCGATGGTGCGGCCGCTGCTCATGATCGCGACCGTGCAGTCGATCATCTGGGACTTCAAGGTCTTCACGCAGATCTACGTGATGACCAACGGCGGGGGCGTCGCCGGGCGCAACCTCGTGCTCAACGTCTACGCCTACCAACAGGCCTTCGCCGGGCAGGAGTACGGCCTGGGCTCGGCGATCGGAGTCGTCATGACGCTGTTGCTGCTTTCGGTCACCGGGCTGTACGTCCGGACGCAGCGCCGGAGCGCGGCATGGCTGTGAACCGTCCCGGCCGGCTGGTCGCCGAGGTCGTCACGGTCGTGATCGCCGGGATCGTCGCCTTCCCGCTCTATTGGATGCTGCTGTCGGCGGTGAAGCCGGCGGGCGAGATCCAGTCGGCGGACCCGAAGCCGTGGACGTTCCACCCGTCGTTCGACAGCTTCTCGCGTGTCCTCACGGTCTCGGGCTTCGGGCGGTTCTTCGTCAACAGCCTGGTCGTGGCGCTGGTCGTCGTCGTGTTGTCGCTGCTGCTGTCGTTCCTCTCGGCGGTGGCCCTGACGCGGTTTTCCTTCAAGGGCCGGACCGTGCTGCTGGTGATGACGCTCGTCGCCCAGATGGTGCCGGTGGAGGCGCTGACCATCCCGCTGTTCTTCCTGATGCGGTCCCTCGGCGGCGCGGTGCCGGCGCTGGGCCTCAACGAGCTGGGCTCGCTGGTGCTGGTGCACCTGGCGTTCAGCCTGCCGTTCGCGATCTGGATGCTGCGCGGGTTCGTCGCCGCGGTGCCGGTGGAACTGGAAGAGGCGGCGACGCTCGACGGCGCGTCCCGGATGCGGTTCACCTGGCAGATCCTGTTTCCGCTGGTCGCGCCCGGGCTGGTCGCGGTGAGCGTGCTCGCGTTCATCCACGCCTGGAACGACTTCCTCTTCGCCAAGACGTTCATCATCTCCAAGACCGAGAACCAGACGCTGCCGCAGGCGATCCTGGTGTTCTTCAAACCGGAGGACACCGACTGGGGTGCGGTGATGGCCGCTTCGACGCTCATGACGATCCCGGTGCTGGTGTTCTTCGTCCTGGTCCAACGACGGCTGGTGTCGGGCACGGCCGGCGCCGTGAAGGGCTGACATGGGTTTCGACACGCTGCTCCCCCGCCCGGTTTCGGTGACGCCCGCCGAGGGTTCGTGCCCCTGGCCGTCCACTG
The DNA here is from genome assembly GCF_040640995.1 of Amycolatopsis sp. NPDC021455. NCBI lineage: Bacteria > Bacillati > Actinomycetota > Actinomycetes > Pseudonocardiales > Pseudonocardiaceae > Amycolatopsis > Amycolatopsis sp. NPDC021455. The sequence continues at coordinate 35,306 of NZ_JBFACT010000072.1, forward strand.
TGGACGTCCGATCCGCCGACCTGCCGCCGGAGGGCTATCGGCTCTCGATCTCGCCGTCAGGAGTGGTTTTGGAGGCGGCCGATCCTGCCGGGGAGCACCACGGCCGCGAGACGTTGCGGCAGCTGGCCGGGCCGTCCGCGTTCCGGATCGCCGGATTCGCGCCGGAGCCGCTGCCGTGCGGGGTCGTCGAGGACCACCCGCGGTTCGGGTGGCGCGGGTGCCTGCTGGACGTCGCCCGGCACTTCCGGACGAAGGCCGAGGTGCTCCGGTTCGTCGACCTGCTCGCGGCGCACAAGCTGAACGTGCTCAACCTGCACCTCACCGACGACCAGGGCTGGCGGTTCGAGGTCCCGGCGTTCCCGCGGCTGACGTCGGTGGGCGGCTGGCGGCCGTCGTCGATGGCGGGCAGCGGAGGCGAACAGGACGGTCGTCCGCACGGCGGGTTCTACACGGGCGACGACCTGCGGGAGATCGTCGCCTACGCGGCTTCGCGGGCGATCACGGTGGTGCCGGAGATCGACGTCCCCGGCCACGCGCGGGCCGCGCTGGCGGCTTACCCCGCCCTGGGGACTTCGTCGTCCTACGAAGTGTGGACTTCCTGGGGTATCAGCACTTCGCTGCTTTCCCCGACCGAGTCCACACTGGACTTCTTCCGGCAGGTGTTCGACCACCTGCTCGACATCTTCCCGTCCCCGGTGATCGCTCTGGGCGGCGACGAGACACCGGGCGCGACCGACGAGCACCGCGCGTTCGTCCGCCGGCTGGCCGGGCACCTGGTGGCGCGCGGCCGGACGCCGATGGGCTGGGACGAGGTCCTCGACATCGACGGGCTGCCGCCGATGGTGATCGGCGCCTGGCGCGACGAAGATGCGGGCCTCCGGGCGGCGTCCGCGGGACACGACGTGGTGATGTGCCCGGAGCAGCACGTATACCTGGACCACCGGCAGTCCGCGGATCCCGGCGAACCGATCCCGGTCGGCATGGTGCACACACTGGAGGACGTCTACGCGTACGAGCCGGCGCTGACCGGCGCGCGGCTGCGGGGCGTGCAGGCGCAGGTCTGGACCGAGCACATGGACGACGTCCGGCGGGTCGACTACATGGCCTTCCCGCGGCTCTCGGCGTTCGCCGAGGTGGCTTGGAGTTCCGGGCCGCGGGACTACGCGGAGTTCCTGCCGCGCCTGCGGGACCACCACCTGCCGCGGCTGGACGCGCTGGGCGTGGAGTACCGGCCGTTGGACGGGCCGCGTCCGTGGCAGACGCGGCCCGGGGTGCCCGGCCGGCCGCGCTAGCCGTTCCACAGCGCTGCCCACTGCCGCGGGGTGAGGTCCCGCGGCAAGGCCGACGGCGGGATCCCGGCGGTCTTCAGCGCCGGACGCCACGGTTTCGGGAGGATCTGCTCGATCCCCCGGCCGCGGCCGGTGAACACCGTGCGCACGAACTGCTCGTAACCGGCTCGCTCGGCCGGGTCGACGAGCGGCGAACGCCTCCGGGAGATCGTGAGCAGCCCGCCGTCGACGCCCGGTTTCGGCCGGAACGCCTCGGCCGGGACGCGCCCGTGCAGGGTGAAGTCGAACCAGGGCGCGGTCTGGGCGGTCAGCATGGTCCGCCCGCCGACGCCGGCGCGTTTGCGCGCCACCTCCCACTGCGTGAGGAGGACGGCCTCGGCCCAGCCGCCGGCGGCGAGGAGCCGCCGCAGGAGCGGCGTGGTGAGGTGGAACGGCAGGTTGCCGACGACGACCGGCCGGTCCAGCGGGATCCGGAGGGCGTCGCCGTGGACCACGGACACCGACGGAAGGCGGCGGCCGAGCCGGCGCACGCGGTGTTCGTCGAGGTCGACGGCCCGGACGTCACGCCCGAGCGTCGCGAGCCGCCGGGTGATCGCCCCGTCGCCGGCGCCGATCTCGAGGATCGGGCCGTCCGTCTCGCGCACGAGCCGGACGATCCGGTCGATCGTCGGGGGGTGGTACAGGAAGTTCTGGCCGAGTTCGTGGCGGCCGCCATGGATTGAGCGGGACAAGGGAGGCACTCCAGACTTGCGGAATGGAGCACCCGGGGATAGTCGTCGTTCGACCGCCTCCGGGTGCGGGGCATCCGGAAGTACGGCGCGATCGGATCTTCAGCGAGGCGCGCCGTCAGGCGCGGCGGAGACGCTGAGCCTTACGCCCGTAGGCGCACATCCACAAACTTCCCATGGCCGCGGACCCTACAAGTCCGCGGCCGCGTCAGGCGACCGATTTACGGGAGCAGCGTCACCGTGACCGATCGCGTCGGGCCCACGTTGCCCGCCGCGTCGATGGACCGGTACTCGATCCGGTGCTCGCCGTAGCCCGGCTTCCGTTCCGAGAACGGGGACACCGTCAGGCCGCCGTCGCCGAGGTTGCCGTACGCCAGCCCGTCGATCTCCGTGCCGCGCGAGGTGAACAGGTACGGTGCGTTCGGGTCCGTCGGCCAGCCGTAGTACTTGTGCCAGCCGTCGCCGTCCACGCGGAACTCCGGCATTCCGTCCGAAGACTTCAGGCGCATGGTGAACGAACCGTGGTAGACGTTGCCCGGGGGCAGCTCCGCGGTGGTCGTCGGGCCTGTCGCGTCCACCGTCCACGTCAAGGTCGTGCCGCCGGTCGTCGCGGTGAGCGTGTGCGTGCCGCGGGACGCGTCCAGGGCGAAGTCGGAGCCGGTTCCGGCGAACCGCCCGTCGAGCATCCACAGGACCTCGGGGATCGAGCCGGTCGGCTCGCCCGTTTCGACGTAGACCACGTCGTGGCCGCCGACGGGCTGCGAGGTCGGCGTCGACGCCACCACCGCCGGTCCGCCCGCGGGCGGCGTGACCACCGCCGTGTCGACCGTCCAGGTGCGGGTCGCCGCCGGCCGGACCGCCGGGTCGCGGACGAACGGCGTCGGGTCGGTCACCGTCGCCGTCAGGGTGTGGCGGCCGGGCTTCACGTGCGCGGTGCGCAGGTCGACCGCGTCGCGGCCGGGCAGCCTCTTGCCGTCCAGCGTCCACATGATGCCCAGGCGGTGGTCCACCGGGTGCATCGGGCGGACCCACACCACGCGGTCGGCGCCGATCGTCCCGGCCGGGGTGCCGCCGCTGATCAGCGGGACCTTCGCCGCGATCCGCTGCGTCATCCGTTCGCGGCCGACCTGGTCGAACGGGTAGCCGAGCGTCTTCATCATCGAGTGCCTGCTCGGCCGCCAGACGCCGGTCTGGGTGTAGAGCCCACCTTCGAAGCGGCCGATCGTGCCGCCGGCCTCGCTGGGCTCGCCGAGCCAGCGCCACCACTTCGCGTGCTGAGCGCGCATCTGCGGCTCGGTCAGCAGGGTGTGGTGGATCGAGTCCGGCTCGCCGCCCTCATAGGCGCCGCCCGGGACATTGCGGGCGTAGTAGTCGTACTCGTCGTCGAGGCCGCCGAGCGAGTGGCCCAGTTCGTGCGGCGAGATCAGCGCGGACAGGGCGTTCCCGCCGGACGCCGTCGCGTAGGCGCCGCCCGCGCCGCCGTAGGTGGAGCTGTTGCCCAGCGCCAGGATCTGCCGGTTCGCCGGGGTCGTGCCGGGCACGAGGTCGGCGTACCGCTGGGCGGCCGCGTCGTCGACGGTCAGCAGCCGTTGCACGCTCTGCGCGTTGCAGCCGCCCCAGAAACCCATGTCCAGCGGGGTGTTCCGCTTCGGTGCGTCCAGCCCGGGATCACAGTCCACACCGGACTCCGGCGAGGCGATGGAAACGGCGTAGACGTTGAAGTAGCTGCGGTAGGACTTGAACGGCTCGAGCGACCACAGGGTGTTGACGTGCCGCTGGACGTCGGCGAAGAACTTCGGCTGTTCGGCGGCGGTGTACCCGTCCCCGAGGACGACGAGGTTGAACCGCTGCGCGACCGGCCCGGTGACCTGGACTTCGGTGACGGTGGCCGCGGGCTCCGCCGCGTGCGCCGGTGCGACGGCCCCGAGCGACAACAGCAAAGCGACGACTCCGGCCCATTTCCGCATGGCGGCACTCCCCTGGTCGGCGATCTTCCCGGTGTACCGCACCGGGTGTGCCGCCGGAACCCGCCGGAAGTCGGGTCCGCGGGTCGTCACGCGCGAGTCAGCCGGTACCAGACCTCGGGCCGGCCGACCTGGCCGTAGTGGGGCTCGCGGTGGGCCATGCCGTTGTCCGCCAAGTACTCCAGGTACCGCCGGGCCGTCACGCGGGACGCGCCGATCGCGCTCGCCGCCGCGCCCGCCGAAAGGCCCTCCGCCGCGCCGGACAGCGCGTCCGTGATCGCCTCCAGCGTCTGGACGCTCATGCCCTTCGGCAGTGGCGGCTGCTCGGTCGTGCGCAGGGCGCCGAGGGCGCGGTCGATCTCCGCCTGGCCGGTGACCTCGCCGGACGCGTCGCGGAACTCGGCGTAGCGCTCCAGTTTCTCCCGCAGCGTCGCGAACGTGAACGGCTTGAGGAGGTACTGCACCACGCCGACCGACACCGCGGCCTTGACCAGGCCGAGGTCGCGCGCCGACGTCACCGCGATGACGTCGATCGGCAGCCCGGCCGCGCGCAGCGACCGGCACACCGCCAGCCCGTGCGTGTCGGGCAGGTAGAAGTCCAGCAGGACCAGGTCGACCGGCTCGCGTTCGCAGAACCGCAGGGCCTCGCCGCCCGAGTGCACGACGCCCGCCACCGAGAAGCCCGGGAGCCGTTCGACGTACACGCGGTGCGCCTCGGCGGCCACCGGCTCGTCCTCCACCACCAGCACCCGGATCACCGGTCCGCCTCCTGCCGCGGCAGCCGGACGGTGAACACCGCGCCGCCGTCCCGTCCGACCTCGACCGTACCGCCGTAGCGGCGCACCGCCTGGCCGACGAGCGCGAGCCCGAGGCCGTGTCCGTCGCCCGCCTTCGTCGACCAGCCGCGGCGGAAGACGTCGGCGTCCTCGGGGACGCCGGGCCCGTTGTCGGCGACGCGCAGCAGCAGCCCGCCCTCGTCGGAGCGGGCGGTGACGACGACCTTGGGGTGGCCGGTGCCGCGCACGGCCGCGTCGAGGCCGTTGTCGATCAGGTTGCCCAGGATGGTCACCAGGTCGCGGGCCTGGATGCCCAGGGAGACGTCGTCGATCACCGTGTCCGGGGTGACCGTCAGCTCGACCCCGCGTTCGCTCGCCTCGGCGGCCTTGCCCAGCAGCAGCGCGGCGAGCACCGGCTCGGCGACCGCGCCGACGACCCGGTCGGTCAGCTCCTGGGCCAGCGCGAGCTCGGCCGTCGCGAACTCGACGGCCTGCTCGGGCTTGCCGATCTCGACCAGGGAAACGACTGTGTGCAGCCGGTTCGCCGCCTCGTGCGCCTGCGACCGCAGCGCCTCGGCGAGGCCGCGGGCGGTGGTCAGCTCCCCGGTCAGCGTCTGCAGCTCGGTGTGGTCGCGCAGGACGACGACCGTGCCCTGCGCGCGGCCGCCCGAGCGGACCGCGGTCGTGCTGACCAGCAGCACGCGCGAGTCCGTCAGGTGCAGTTCCTCGGCCCGGTTCTCGGCGGAGGTGAACGCCTCGGCCAGCCCGTCCGGCAGGCCCAGCGAAGCCAGCTCGCGCCCGACGGGATCCGCGTCGAGGCCGAGGAGCGTCCGCGCGCCGTCGTTGCAGAGCCCGATCCGCCCGTCCCGGTCGACGAGCAGCACGCCCTCGCGGACCGAGTGCAGCACGGCCTCGTGGTACTCGAACAGGTTGCTCAGCTCGTCCGGCGCGACGCCGCGAGTCTGGCGCCGGAGCCGGGCGCTGATCAGCCAGCCGCCGAGCGCGCCGACCAGCAGGACGGCGCCCGCGACGCCGAACAGCGGCCACAGCCGTTCGCGCAGCTCGGCCGAGATCGCGTCGACCTTGATCCCGACCGCGACGAGTGCGACCACCCGGTGTCCGGCGTCGAACACCGGCACGATCGTGCGCACCGACGGGCCGAGCGAGCCGGTGTAGGTCTCGGTGTGGACCTGACCCCGCTGTGCCTGGTCGATGGTGCCGATGTAGTGCTGCCCGATCAGCGCCGGGATCGGGTGCGTGTAGCGGATCCCGGCCGGGCTCATGATCGTGACGAAGTCGACCTGGGTGTCGAACTGCACGCGCAGCGCCAGCGGCTGCAGCGTCGCGGTCGGGTCCGGCGTCCCCACCGCCGCCACGACGCTGGGCGCGTCGGCGACCGTGAGGGCGATCGCGCGCACCTGGTTCTCGGCGTTCTGCTCGACCGCGCGCCCCGCGTCGATCCAGGCGAACGTGATCCCGGCACCGGCCAGCACGCAGAGCACGGCGAGCTGCAGCACGAGCAGCTGGCGCGCCAGGCTCCAGTGGGACCGCAACGTCGGGGGCACCTCCTCATACCAGCACACGCGCCCGCCGGTGTCCGAACGGGACGGTCGATCATCACACGAACTCAATGAACACAAGTGAGCCGGATCACCGAACTGCGCCTACAGTGTGCCGCAACCTGAACACCCCCGAGCTGGAGGCAACGGTGCCTACACCGACCCCCGACGCGGCGCCGCAACGCCGCGACAAGACCCGCTACCTCTACCTGGCCGTGATCGTCGCGGTCCTGCTGGGGATCGCGGTCGGCTTTCTCTTCCCCGGCTTCGCCAAGGGCCTCAAGCCGCTGGGCGACGGCTTCGTCAACCTGATCAAGATGATGATCTCGCCGATCATCTTCTGCACCATCGTGATCGGCGTCGGGTCGGTCGCGAAGGCGGCGAAGGTCGGCAAGATCGGCCTGATGGCGCTCGTCTACTTCATCGCGATGTCGACGTTCGCGCTGGCGATCGGCCTGATCGTGGGCAACCTGCTGCACCCGGGCACCGGGCTGCACCTGAACGCGGGCGACGTGAAGAAGGCGCACGACTCGGCGACCGGCTCGGCCGGCCCGGTGGAGTTCGTGCTCGGCATCATCCCGAAGACGCTCGTCTCGGCGTTCACCGAAGGCCAGGTGCTGCAGACGCTGCTGGTCGCCCTGCTCGTCGGGTTCGCGCTGCAGAAGCTCGGCCCGAAGGGCGCGCCGATCCTGCGCGGCATCGAGCACATCCAGCGGCTGGTGTTCCGGATTCTGGCGATGATCATGTGGGCCGCCCCGATCGGCGCGTTCGGCGCCATCGCCGCGGTGGTCGGCGCGACCGGGGTCAACGCGTTGAAGAGCCTCGCGGTGATCATGATCGGCTTCTACCTGACCTGCCTGGTGTTCGTCTTCGGCATCCTCGGCATCGTGCTGTGGGCCGGCGCGCGGGTGAGCATCCTGAAGCTGCTCAACTACCTGCGCCGCGAGTTCCTGCTGATCCTGTCGACGTCGTCGTCGGAGTCGGCGCTGCCGCGGCTGATCGCGAAGATGGAGCACCTCGGGGTCGGCAAGTCGGTCGTCGGCATCACCGTGCCGACCGGGTACTCGTTCAACCTCGACGGCACCGCGATCTACCTGACGATGGCGACGCTGTTCATCGCCTCCGCGCAGGACGAGCCGCTGTCGATCGGCTCGCAGATCGGCCTGCTGCTGTTCATGATCCTCGCTTCGAAGGGCGCGGCGGGTGTCAGCGGCTCCGGCATCGCGGTGCTCGCCAGCGGCCTGCAGTCGCACCGGCCCGAGCTCGTCAACGGCGTCGGCTTCATCCTCGGCATCGACCGGTTCATGTCGGAGGCCCGCGCGCTGACGAACTTCGCCGGCAACGCCGTCGCGACCGTCCTGATCGGAAACTGGACGAAGGAGTTCGACCGCGAGCAGGCGCAACGGGTCTTCGCCGGCGAGGAACCGTTCGACGAAGCCACCATGCTCGACGAGCACGAGCCGGTGAAAACCGAGCCGGAAGGCGAAAAGGTCCCCGCCTGACCCCCTGACGTTCGTGCTCACGCCCCCGCTGAGCACGAGCCACCGCGGGCCGCGGTGCGAGTCTCCCCGACCTCGCACCGCGGCCCGTTCCACGTTTTTATCCGGCCGCCTGGGCGTCGTAGACGGCGCGTGCGGTCGCGATGTCGTCGCGGTGCTGCTCCGCCCAGCCGAGCAGGCCGTTCAGCGACTGGTACAGCTCCTTCGCCATCGCCGTGGCCTCGTACTCCACGCGCGGCGGGACGGTCGGGTAGATCGTGCGGACGAGCAGGCCGTCACGCTCCAGGTTGCGCAGGGTCAGCGTCAGCATCCGGCGGCTGATCCCCTCGACCGAGCGCTCCAGCTCGGTGAAGCGCACCGGGCCCCGGATGGCCTCCAGGAGGATGCCGATCGCCCACTTGCCGCTGATCCGGTTGATGACCTCCAGCACAGTGCAGACGTCGAGTTTCTCCGGGTCGATCTCGGTGACCTGGACAGGTACACCGATGTTCCCCTGGGACATGAAAGTGCCTCCTTCCCGGCGCAGCCATGGTCACACATGATGGGCACCGTTACAAGAAGTGCCCTGGCGACGACCAGGGGAATCTCGACTGGAGGGGCCTGACATGGCCGAGAACCACCCCACCCGCTCCCGCGGCCTCGCGCTGGCGGTGCTGTGCGCCGCCTCGCTGATGGTCGTGCTGGACAGCAGCATCGTCGCGGTGGCGCTGCCCGCCATCCAGGCCGACCTCGGGTTCACGCCCGCCGGGCTGTCCTGGGTCTTCACCGCCTACCTGGTCGCCTTCGGCGGCCTGCTCCTGATCTCCGGCCGCCTCGGCGACCTGATCGGCCGCCGGCGCGTCTTCCTCGGCGGGCTGAGCCTGTTCACCGCGGCGTCGCTGGCCGGCGGCCTGGCGACCGACGCGGGCGTCCTGGTCGTGGCACGGTTCGTCCAGGGCATCGGCGGCGCGCTCGCGTCGGCGGTGGTGCTGGGCATGATCGTCACGATGTACCCCGAGCCGCGGGCGCGGGCTCGCGCCATCGGCGTCTACAGCTTCACGCAGGCGGCGGGCGCGTCGATCGGGCTCATCGCGGGCGGTGCGCTCACCCAGGCGCTGAGCTGGCACTGGACGTTCTACGTCAACCTGCCGATCGGCGTGGCCGCGCTGCTGCTGGCGGTCCGGGTGGTCTCGCCGGACCGCGGGACGGGCCTGCGGGCGGGCCTGGACGTCCTCGGCGCGCTGCTGGTCACCGCGGCCGTGATGCTCGGGGTGTACGCGATCTCCGCCGCCGTGTGGAGTGCGCTGGCCGCCGCGGCCGTCCTGCTGGCCGCGTTCGTGGTGCGGCAGGCGAAGGCCCGGACGCCGTTGCTGCCGCTGCGGCTGTTCCGGATCCGCGCGGTGGCGGGCGCGAACGTGGTGATGGTGCTGATGGTCGCCGGGATGCTCGGCTTCCAGTTCGTCACGGCGTTGTACCTGCAGCAGGTGCTGGGCCTCGACGCGCTGAACACGGGCGTCGCGTTCCTGCCGGTGCCGCTGGTGATCGCGGTGGCGTCGCTCGGCTTCGCGGACAAGATCACCGCGCGGTTCGGGCCGCGGGCGGTGCTGCTGGCCGGGCTGGGCCTGGTGATCGTGGGCCTGCTGCTGCTCACCCGCGCCTCGGACTCCTATTTCGCCGGCATCCTGCCGCCGCTGCTCCTGATGGGACTCGGCGCCGGCGTGGCGATCCCGGCCCTGATGGGGCTGGCGATGGCGGACGTCCCGGCCGCGGACGCCGGCGTGGCGTCCGGCCTGATCAACACGACCCAGCAGGTCGGCGCGGCGGTGGGTACGGCAGTGCTGGCCGCGGTGGCCGCCTCCCGCACGGCGAGCCTCGCCGGGGTGGACCACCGCGAGGCCCTGGCGTCCGGCTTCCGGCTGGCATACGGGGTGAGCGCGGGCTTCCTGCTGGCCGCGGTCACCCTCGGCGGGCTGGTCCTGTCCCGCCGCCCCCGCCCTGCCACGGCCCCGGCCCCGCAGCCGGAGGTCTGCGTCGCCGGCCAGGCGTGACGGAACGGTCGACACGCGTGATCCAAGAGTCGAGGGGGGGGGGTGGTGGTGTGGGGGGGCGGCGACGCCGCGCCGGGCGGCACCCAACAACGCCCGCGCGACAGCGAAATAAAACGGAGCGGTTTT
>NZ_JBFACT010000073.1:0-44686 GCF_040640995.1 Amycolatopsis sp. NPDC021455
TGTTTGTGCTTGCCGCTGTAGTGGGCCCGGTTCGCCGGGCCGGTGCGGCGGCGGGTGCGGATCAGGGTGCCGTCGGCCAGCACCACCACCTGCCCCCGCGCGGCCAGCCGCCGCAGCACCCGGTTGAGCCGGGTGGCCCGGCCGGACAGCAGGCCGATCACCTCCAGCAGCCAGCGCCGCAGCGTGGCGGGCGAGATCCCGTTCGGGCCGGCCAGATCCAGGAGCCGCTCGTCCTTGCGCAGCATCGCCAGCACCAGCACCGCCTGCTGGGTGGGGGTGACCTTGCGCCAGCGGGACCCGATCTTTGTCCGGTGTGCGGTGATCAGGCCGGCCAGCCAGCTGATCGTGGCTGCCGAGACCGGCAACGCGCTGCGGTAGGAGATCGGCGTGGTGGTGGGGTGTGAGACAGTGGGTGCGGAGCCCCCGCATGTTCCTTCTTGAGTCACGACTTGATCAACATGCGGGGGCTCCGCCACGTTCCCCGGCCAGCCAGGTCCCGTCCCCAACCCCGTTACGAGACAACCACAACCAGCACCGTCAACACCCCTGACCAGCACAATCAGGATGAAAAGTCCCCAATGGGGTCAGCTCGGGGATGGTGCGCTTGTGGTGACGGCGTCGACGAAGCGCAGTACTCGCGCGTTGACCTCGTCGGCGGACTCTGCCGAGAGGGCGTGGGAGGCGTCGGGCCACAATTCGGCTTGTACCTGAGGGATCAGCGTGCGGGCTCTGGCGAGTGCGGCCGGGGCGCGGTGGATGACGCTGCGTCCGGCGATCAGTGCGAGCACCGGGATGCGGATGGAGTGCAGTTGTTCGTCGGTGAAGTACTCGGGTGGCGGCGCGCCGATCCGGTAGTCGCGGATGCCCGCGTCGATCACCGCCGCGACCGGGTCGTCGGCCGGCACTGACACGCCGCCGGAGATCCAGCTCAGAAACGCCGGCCGGGTCCAGCGGGAGATCACCGGCAGGCCGGCCAGCATCGTGCGCCAGAGCATCGCGGCGGGGAGGTGGCCCAGGGTGCGCACCGGGTCCAGCAGGCTCACCGAGGCCAACCGGCTGGGCGCGCGCACCGCCAGGTTGCAGGCGATCCAACCACCGAAAGACACTCCTACGAGGTGGACCGAGCGCAGGTCCAGCGCGCCCAGCACGGCCTCCAACCAGACCGCCTGGTCGGCCGCGTCGCGCAACGGCCTGGTCTGAACACTGCGTCCAGGCTCGCCGAGCAGGTCCACCGCGTACACGGGGTGGCGGGCGGCGAACGCGGAAAGGTTGGGCCGCCACATGACGGCGGTGCCGGCGCGGCCGGGCAGCAGCACCATCGGCGACCCGTCTGCCGGGCCGAAGCGGTACACCCGGACCGAACCGAAACCGGTCGCCACGTCGTACGTGGCCACCGGCTCGGGCAGGGCGCGCATGCCGGCGTCGTAGACCGCGTCGAACGCGGTTTTCGCCTGCGCTGACCGGAACCCGCCGATCCGCATGAGCTCACCTCCGTGGTTTGCGATACGATCGGATTGTAAACCGTTCACCAAGCAGGTGCCGATGCCCAAACGAGTCGACCATGACCAACGCCGGCGGGAGATCGTCGCGGCGCTGTGGCGCATCGCCAGTACCGGCGGCCTGGAGGCGGTCAGCCTCGGCGAGGTCGCGGTCGAGGCCGGCGTGTCCAAGGGCATGGTCCAGCACTACTTCGGCAGCAAGCAGGAGATGCTCCGATACGCAACCGGCTACCTGCGCGCCCGGGTCGAACAGCGGATCAGCCCGCAGCCACCGACGCTACGCGGGTTGCTGCTGGCGCTGCTGCCAGTGGACGAGGACAGCCGCACGGAGTCGTTGGTCGCCAACGCTTTCTTCTTCCGCGCGCTCAACGATCCCGCACTGGCAGCCCGGTTCCGCGAGGGCAACACCATGCTCCGTGACACCCTCGCCGCGCGGATCACCGACGAGATCCCAGCCCTGGACCCCACCGAGGAGGCCGACACCCTGCTCGCCCTGCTCAGTGGCCTGACCAACGCCCTCCTGCTGGGCCACCACAACGCCGCCGCCGCCACAGCACTGCTCGACCACCACCTCGTCAGGATCGGCGCACACCGCAACTCCCCACCCTGACTGCTCCTGGCTCACGCCGCGGGGAGCTTGTATCTGGTCGCCCGGCCTGGCGATGAGTACTGTCGCTGGAGTGACCGAAGTGGGCGCTGGGCCCGGCACCTCCGGATGAGCCCATGGAACCGACCACGAAGAATCCCGGCGATCTTCGGCGTTCGGCTGCCGAGCATGTGGCCTTGCGGCGAGTGGCGACGCTGGTGGCGCGGGGCGCCGCTCGTGCTGAGGTCTTCGAGGCACTGGTGACCGAGGTGGGCCTGCTGATCTCCGCGACCGACGCGGCCCTCGTGCGGTTGCACGACGACGAGACGGTGACCATGATCGGGCGCTGGAACGAGTCCGACGGGTACCAGAGCATCGGGGTCCGGCACCCGTTCGGCTCCGGCACCCTGGCCCGGCTGATCTGGGACGGCAAGCGTCCGGGCCGGATCAGGAGTTACACGGGCTCCTCGGGTTCGCTGGCCGAGATGATCCGCGGCTGGGGCTGGCGATCGTCAGTCGGTGCGCCGGTCATCGTCGACGGAACCGTGTGGGGTCTTACCGCCGTCGGTTCGGCGAACGACCAGGAGCTCCCGCCCGGGACAGAGAACCAGCTGGCAGCGTTCACCGAACTGCTGGCCATCGCGATCGCCAACGAGCAGAGCCGCGAGGAGCTTGAGCAGCTCGCGGCCGAGCAGGCCGCGCTGCGGCGGGTGGCCGAGCTCGCGGTACACGACGCCCCGCCGGATGAGGTGCTCGAGGCGGTGGTCACCGAGGCTTCGCGCCTGGTCGGCGTCGCCTTCACCACGTTGTTGCGCTTTGAGCCTGACGGAGCGACCGAGGTGGTGGCGATCCACGACCCGCCGGACGGCGTGACCGTGGGGATGCGTGCCTCGGGCGACGGTGACGGCGCCACCCAGCGCGTCTGGCGAACCCGGCGGCCGGCCCGCACCGACCAGCTGACGGCCATGTCGGGCGCGTGGCCGCGGCTGGCCGCGAGCCAGGGGTATTCGTCGAGCGCTGCGGCGCCGGTCCTGGCCGAGGACCGGCTGTGGGGCGCTCTGGTGGCAGCTGGGAGGGGGGCTTTGCCGCCTCGGATCGAAGAACAGCTTTCGCGTTTCGCCGAGCTGGCCGGCACGGCGATTGCCAGTTCCCAGGCGCGTGCCGACGTCCAGGCGCTGGCTGACGAGCAGGCGGCGCTGCTGCGCGTCGCCGAACAGGTGGCCCGCGGCGGACCGCCGGACACGATCTTCGCGGCGGTGGCTGCCGAAGCTCAGCAGCTTCTCGGCGGCCAGCCGATGACACTCGTCCGCTTCGAGGAGGACGCGGCGCTGGTGGTGGTGAGCCGCAGCGGCGGTCCTGCGCCGCCCGGGACGCGCATCGCCTACGCGTCCGGCACGTTGCCCGACCGCGTCCGGCGGACGGGGCGCCCGGTGCGCGTGGACGACTACGGCGTCGAACCCGACGCTGCCCTTGCCCGGGAGTTCGGCCTGACCGCCGCGGTCGCCGCACCGATCGCGCTGGAGAGCCGCGTGTGGGGAATGCTCACCGCCACCTCGGCCGACGGGCCGCTGGTGCGCGGGGTCGAGGATCGTCTTCAGCAGTTCGCCAATTTGGCCGGCACCGCGGTGAGCAACGCGGCGAGCCGCGCGCAGCTGATCGCCTCGCGCGCCCGGGTCCTGTCGACGGCCGACGAGACGCGGCGGCGGCTGCAGCGTGACGTTCATGACGGTGCGCAGCAGCGTCTGGTCCAGACGGTCATCACCTTGAAGCTGGCCCGGCAGTCACTCGCCGATCACGATGTGCAGGCCGGCGTCGACCGTGTCGAGGAAGCACTCAAGCACGCTCAGCGCGCTACTGATCAACTGCGTGAGCTCGTCAGCGGGATTCTCCCGGCGGGGCTGACCCGCAAGGGCTTGCGCGGCGGAGTGGAGTCGTTGCTTGCTGACCTGCCGCTGCCGGTGGACGCTGTTGTCGATATGCCCCGGCTGCCCCCGGAGATCGAGACCACCGCCTATTTTGTCGTGGCCGAGGCGCTGACCAACGTCGTCAAGCACGCCCGCGCCAGCCGCACCTGGGTTCGCGCCGGCCTCAGCGACGGCGCGGTGCGCATCGAGGTGGGTGACGACGGGGTCGGCGGAGCTCAGGCCGGAATGGGCTCTGGTCTGACCGGGCTCTTCGACCGGGTCGAGGCACGCGGCGGCGCGCTTCGCATCATCAGCCCAGTGGGTATGGGGACGACGGTGGAGGCTACGGTGCCGGTTGGCGAGCCGCTCCCGCCCACGCCGGGAATGCCCCATTAGCCGCCAGGCGGCCGATCCTCTGCGCGGGCCTGCAAGCGTGGCCCGGCGTTGCGCACGTAGGCCAGTACGGCGAGGACCCGGCGATGTCCGGTGCTTCCGGCGCCGATGTCGAGCTTGCGGAAGATGGCGGTCACGTGCTTTTCCACGGCCGCCTCGCTGATGGCGAGCGTCGCGGCGACGCCGGCATTCGACTTACCCTCGGCCATCACGGCGAGCACGGCCCGCTCGCGGGCCGTGAGCTGACGCAGCGGGTCGTCCCGGCGATCGCGGCCCAGCATGCGGCGCACGACCGCGGCGTCCAGGGCGGTCCCCCCGGACGCGACCCGCCGGATCGCGCTGACGAACGTCTCGACATCCCCGACCCGCTCCTTGAGCAGGTAGCCCACCCCTTCGGGCCGGTCCCCGATGAGGTCCAGGGCATAGGACTCCTCGTTGAACTGCGAGAGGACCAGAACCCCGAGCGTGGGCCGGCGGTGTCGCAGCTCCATGGCCGCGACCAGCCCGTCATCGCCTCGGTGAGGAGGCATCTGGACATCCACGATGACGACGTCCGGACGGTAGGCCAGCACCTTGCGGAACAGGTCTTCGGCGTCCCCGGCCTGGGCCAGGACCTCGAGCCCTGCCTCCGCCAGCAGGCGCACGATTCCCTCACGCATCAGGACATCGTCCTCGCCGACGACCACGCGCACGGCGCGGTCCGTCTCACCCATCGAGCATCCGGCGGAACTGCGATCCGGCCATGTCGGTCTTCGGGACGAAGCCGACAGCGCCCGCCTGCCGGGCCTCGGAATCGGTGGCCGCGCCGGAATCGGACGAAATCAGCAGCACTCGGGGCTGCCACGACATCAGCTGCATGCGCGCGGTCAACTGGAAACCGTCGCCGTCCGGTAGCCCGACGTCGATCAGCACGGTGTCGGGACGGAGCTCGGTAACTCGCTCCACTGCCTCCGCGATACTGCCGGCTTCCCCGACGACATCATGACCCCATGAGCGCAGGAGCCCGATCGCAAGCTGACGAAAGGACGAGTCATCGTCGACGACGAGAACCGACCGGGGCATGGCCACATCTTTCCAGCCTGGTTGGCTTGGCGAGGTAGGGCTGGCCGGAAATCTCGGCGGGCCGGCCGTAGTTCACTCGCGGGTGAGCACGACTGTGCCGTCGGGCCAGGGGGTCTGGGCAGGGCCGCGCCCCGCTGACAGGCTGCCCGGGAAAGCGAGCTTCCCAGGAGGGCGCCATGGGCACCATGACCGTCGGCCAGGAAAATTCCACCCCGATCGAGCTGTACTACGAGGACCACGGAAGCGGCGACCCGGTCGTCCTGCTGGCCGGCTGGCCGCTGGACAGCCGGTCCTGGGAACCGCAAATTCACCCCCTCCTGGAAGTGGGGCATCGCGTTGTCGCCTACGACCGCCGCGGGTTCGGCCGATCGAGCCGGCCAACCGAGGGCTATGACTTCGACGCCCTGGCCGATGATCTCCACCAGCTGCTGACCAAGCTCGATCTCCGCGAGGTGACGCTGATCGGCTTCTCGCTGGGCACTGGCGAGCTGGCCCGCTACATCGGCACCCACGGCACGGGACGGCTGAGAAGCTGCGTCTTCATCGAGACCCTGGCGCCGTCGTTTGCCAAGTCCGGCGAAAACCCCGAGGGCGTCGACCAGGCCGGGGTGGCCGGCGTGCAGAAGGCGATCCTCGACGACCGGTTCGCCTGGCTGACCGGGCTGGTCGAGAACCTGCTCAACCTCGACGACTACCTCGGCAAACGGGTGAGCGAACAGACCGTTCGCGCCGTCTGGAACGCCGGTGCCGATGCCTCACCATGGGCGACCTGGGCGTGCCCGCCCGGCTGGCTGGTGGACTTCGGCGACGACATCACCAAGATCGACATCCCGACGCTGATCCTGCACGGCACCGCCGACCGGATCCTGCCGATCAACGGTCAGGGCCGTCGGCTGCACGCCGCGCTGCCCGCGGCGCGGTATGCCGAAATCGACGGTGGCCCGCACGTCATGGGCATCACCCATGCCGAAGAAGTCAACCGCGAGCTGCTCGCCTTCCTGCGCGGCACCGCGCCGACGCCATGACCGGCCCCGGCTCCCGCGATGACCTCGCCGGGACACTCAAGCGCACCGAACTGCAGCGCGCCGCGTCCTCGATCCCCGGCCGCGAGATCGTCCAGGTGCTCACCGAGATCCCGGCCGGCGTGCAGTCCGGCTGGCACCGGCATCCCGGTGAAGAGGTCGGCTTCATCGTGGCCGGCACCGTGCGCATGGAGATCCAGGCCCGGCACACGCTCACCCTGCACGCCGGCGACGGCTTCCTGATCCCGCCCGAGACGCCGCACAACGCCACGGACCTCGGCCCCGGAACGGGCCGCATGCTTTCCACCTACCTCGTCGAACCGGGAAAGCCACTGGCCGTGTTCACCAAGCCATGACGACGAAGTACATCCACGCCGATCACCGCCGACCCTGATCGCGGACATCGCTTCCGGAAGCGGCTGACCTGATGAGGAGCAGTCGATGAGCACAGCAGGGAATGGTCCGGGCGACTCTGCCGCCCCGGGGCGGGGCGATGAGGCGACTGCGGCGCCGGCTGCTTCCGCGCGATTGCCCAGTGGACCGCCGGGGCGCGGCCGCGGGTATTGGGCCACCCTGGCCGCGATCGGAGCAATCGGGGGTGTGCTGTCCGGGCTGTTCGCGATCGGTGGCGGTATCTTGATGGTTCCCCTGCTGATGTGGCGCGCCCATCTCGGCCAGCGGCAGGCCGCGGCGACCTCGCTGGTGGCCGTCATCCCCGCCGCCGTCGTCGGTTCGGCCACCTACTTGGCTCACGGCGCCGTCAGCATCGCAGGCGCCGCCCTACTGGCGCCGGGCGTGGTCGCCGGAGCGGTCGCCGGCAGCCAGCTGCTGCGGCGCCTGCCGCTGGCCTGGCTGCGGTGGCTGTTCATCGCCTTCGTCCTCGCGAACGCGGTCCGCCTGCTGGCCGTCGCGCCCGAGCGCGGCCACCCGGTCCACCTGACAGCAGGGGTAGCGCTCGGCTATGTCGGCGTCGGCCTGGTGGTCGGGATCGCCTCCGGCCTGTTCGGCATCGGCGGCGGGATCATCGCCGTGCCGCTCCTGATCTCCGGCTTCGCCGTCAGCGACCTGATCGCGAAGGGCACGGCGCTGCTGGTCAGCATCCCGGCCGGCGTGGCCGGCACCGTGACGAGCCGGCGTAGCGGCCTGGTCGATGTCCGCGCCGGGCTGGTCGTCGGTACCGCGGCCGCCGCCGCCTCGGTACCAGCCGTGTACGCCGCGCTGGTGATCCCTCCCGCCCTGTCGGGAATCTTGTTCGCGGCGCTGCTGCTGGCCGTCGCCGTCCAGCTGGTCATCAAGGCGCTAGCCGCCCAGCGGATCCAGGCAGCGGCCACCGAGCGGTCGCCGAGTCACCGGTGAGCACATCAGGCGACCTCGCCCCTGTCCCTGCCTCGGCATCAAGGGACGCCCGCGCCCGGCACGGGCGCGGACCCGCCGGGAACGGCCTGGTTCCCGGCAATCACGAAAGAAGGAGAGAACGATGGGCACTGTCACCACCGCCGACGGCACGGAGATCTTCTACAAGGACTGGGGAGCCGGCCGGCCGGTCGTCTTCAGCCACGGCTGGCCCCTGACCGCCGACGCCTGGGATGATCAGCTGTTCCTGCTGGCCTCCCACGGCTACCGCGCCATCGCGCACGACCGCCGTGGCGGCGGCCGGTCCGGCCAGCCCTGGGACGGCAACAACCTCGACACCTACGCCGACGACCTGGCCGCGGTCATCGACGCCCTCGACCTGCACGACGCGGTCCTGGTCGGCCACTCCACCGGCGGCGGGGAGGTCGCCCGCTACATCGGCCGCCACGGCACCTCCCGGGTGGCCAAGGCGGTGCTGCTCAGCGCGATCCCGCCGCTGATGCTCAAGACGAGCGCCAACCCCGAGGGCCAGCCCCTGGAAGTCTTCGACGGCCTACGGGCCAGGCTGACCGCCGACCGGTCCCAGTTCTACCAGGACCTCAGCGAGCCCTTCTACGGCGCCAACCGCACGGGCAGCACCGTGTCCCAGGGCCTGCGCGATTCGTTCTGGCTGCTGAGCATGACCGTGGGCGAGAAAGGAGCCTACGACTGCATCAAAGCCTTCTCCGAGACCGACACCACCGAGGACCTCAAGAAGTTCGACGTGCCGACCCTGATCATCCACGGCGACGACGACCAGATCGTCCCCATCGCCGCCGCGGCACTGAAATCAGCGAAGATCATCCCGAACGCGACTCTGAAGGTCTATCCCGGCGCCCCGCACGGCCTGGCCCAGACCACCGCCTACAAGGACACCTTCAACAACGACCTGCTCGACTTCATCAAGTCCTGAGCCGAATCCCCGCAATCGCATCCCGCGGATCAGCGACAGCCTCGACCTGGTGGGCGCGCCGACAGACTGCCCAACGGGTGGGTGCCGGTCAGCGCCAGGCCCGACTTCGCGTTCACGATCCGGTAACCGCCGTTCGGCGGCTTCGGCAACCGGTGCCGTGATCAGCGGTGCGCGTCGCGGAATTCGCCCGGCGTGACCCCGGCGCGGCGGGTGAAGAACTTCCCGAAATTGGTGGGCTCGCTGAAGCCGAGCCGGCGGGCGATGACCGCGACCGGTTCGCCGGTGTGGGCGAGCAACCGCTGCGCCTCCAGCACCACGCGGCCGTCGATGACCTGCTTGACCGGCTGCCCCGTGGCGGCCAGGCAGGCGCGGCTCAGGGTCCGGACGGAATAGCCGAGACGCTGCGCGTAGTCCTCCGCGCGGCGGACCGTGGCGTACCGGCGTTCGAGCTCGGCGCGGAACCGCGTGTAGATCTCACCACCGGCCCGGGGATCGGTCCCCGGGCCGGGCAGCCGGTCGACGTGCAGGAGCAGCACGGCAAGCTGCAACCGGAGGATCTCGGGCGAAACGGTCTCCGGTGGACGGTCGAACTCCGCACGCAGCCGGCCCATGAAGTCCGCCACCACGGCGTGGTCCGGGCTGGTGCCCAGCTGACGGCAGACCGGGCCGGACCACGCGCCGACCACGCGCTCGACGCCGCTGAACGCCGGCGGGAAGGCCGGGGTGAACATCAGGTGCGCGCCGTCCGCCGTGCCGATGTCACCGAAGCCTTGCACCTGGCCGGGCCGCACCCACAGCAGTGTGCCGGGACGGCAGGGGTGGGTCACGAAGTCGACGGTGCGGGTCCCGGTTCCCGCGGTGACCAGCGTGAGCGAGTGGAAGTCGACGCGGTGGAGGCCGCCGGGCCGCCGCATCCGGGCGTGCAGGGTGGCCAGGTCGACGATCTCGAAGCCGGGGACGCCCGCGTCCGGCGGGTGGAATCCGAGGCTGGGGATCGGCTCGTCCGGCATCACACCTCCGTGTCCGGTTCTGACCATGCCAGGTCTGCAGCGTATCTCGCCTGCCTGGGGGTCTGGCGACGAAAGTGGTCACCACGACGGCGACACCGACGCCGTCCGACCAGGAGGAGTGATCGCCGTGAACGGCAGTGTCACGATCATCGACAAGGGCGCGGTCCGCATCCACAGCTACATGGCGCCGGACGACAGCGTGCACGTCACCACGCAGCTGATCGAGACCCCCGCGCAGGTCGTCGTCGTCGACGCGCAGTTCGTGCTGGCCTACGCCGACGAGGTGGCGGCCTACGCACGGGGCCTGGGCAAGCCACTGGACCGGGTGATCGTCACCCACGCCCACCCCGACCACTTCACCGGCGCCGCCCGGTTCGGCGCGCCGGTGCACGCCCTTTCCGTGGTCCGCGACCAGATCGCCGCGCTGGGCGACAGCCAGGACCCGACCGGCGCCGTCGTGCCGGCCGCCGACATCACCCCGACCGTGGTCATCGAGCCCGGCACCGAGGTCATCGACGGCGTGCCGTTCGTCTTCGAGGCCTACACCGGCGGCGAAGCCACCGACGAGCTGGTGATCAAGCTGCCGGAGCAGGGTGTCCTCGTCGCCCAGGACCTCGTGTACCACGACATCCACCTGTTCCTGGGCAACAACGACATCGCGGGCTGGCAGAAGGCGATCGAACGGCTCGCGGGCGAAACCGGCTACGACACCGTCCTCGTCGGGCACGGCACCCCCGCCGGGCCCGAGGTCTACGACCGGATCACCCAGTACCTGGCCGACGCGGCCGAACTGCTCGGCGACGACGGCGAGGCCTACAAGAAGGCCATCGTGGACCGCTACCCCGGCTACGGCAGCCCGTTCCTCATCGACATCGCCAACCGGTACCTCTTCGGTGCCGGACACGCCTGATCCGTCAGCGCCGCCAGGGCAGCTCGGCCGCGGGACGGTCCGGATCGGACAGTCCCGCCAGGACGATCTCGCACACTTCGCCGAACACCCGGACCTGCTCCGGATCCAGGCGGTCGAAGACCGCGGCCCGCACTGCGAAGTCACCCGGACGGGCCCTCACCGCGAGATGCCGAAGCGTCTCATCGGCCTGGTGCACGATGCCCGGCGGACCGTCCTCAGCCCGCCGGGGTGAAGCCACCCTGCACCGTGTGGGCGCCGTCGGCGGCGGTGGCTTGCACGCGATACGTGTCGGCGTCGGCGCGGCGCGAACCGGCGGCGTGGTTGTATTGGGCGGCGAAGATCTGGTGCGCGGCCGGGATGGTCCGGCCCGGCTTGAGCTCCCAGCGGTACACCAACGCGCCGCCGCTCTCCTGCGCGGTGACGGTGAAGTCGTCGGCGGGCCCGGTCTGCCACTGGCCGGTGCTCCGCACACCCCCGGTCTGCGTGACGCGCACTTCCACGACCAGTGCGGTCAGGGGGCGGGTGGTGTCGAGGGTGAGGGCGCTCTGGGCCCAGTAGACGGTGCTGTGCGGGTCGACGGCGCCCTGTGCCGACAGCGGCCCGTCCGAGACCCGGTTTCCCGCCGGGCCGGCCGGGGGCGGGGTGCTCGACGACGGACGGCCCGTGGTCGTCCGGTTCGGATTCGCCGTCGCGGGCGGCGATGCCGGACCGCCCGTGAGGGACTGCGTGGCGCTGGGCGCTTCCGTCGGGCTCGGGACGGAGAGCGTGGTCTCGCCGTCCGGGCGCGCCGGCGCGGTCTGGGCGCTTCCGGCGACGGCGAGGCCGGCGACGACCAGGATGCCCGCCGCGGCGGAGCCGGCGAGCACCACCTTGGGCCAGGACCTCGCGATGCCCGGCCGCGGCGGAGGGGCGGTGGTGCCGGCCATGCCGCGGTGGACGCGGGCCAGCATCCGGTCGCGGTCGGGCTGGTGGGCCTCGGCGGCCTCGCGCAGCCGCCTGCCGATCTCTTCGTTCACCGGCTTCCCTTCTCCGCCGCCATGTCCTTGACCGCGTGCACCCCGAGCACGCGTTCCAGTTCGGCCAGCCCCTTGGAGGTCTGGCTCTTCACCGCGCCGACCGAGATGCCCAGTGCTCGCGCGGTGTCCTTTTCCGACAGGTCGAAGGCGTGCCGGAGGACGACGCAGGCCCGCTTCCCGAAGGGCAGCCGGTCCAGGGCCGCCCGGACGTCCACCACGGCGGCCACGTCCGGACCCGCCACCGGCTGCGGGCCCCGTGACCAGAACAGCGCGACCCGGCGGCGCTCACGCGTCGCGCTACGGACGCGTTCCCTGGCCAGGTTCGCCACGACACCACGGGCGTACGCGAGCGGGTGCTCGGCCTCACGCAGCCGGTCCCAGCGCTGCCACAAGGCGACCAGGGCGTCGGCCGCCAGGTCGTCGGAAGCGTCCGCTTCGCCGGTCAGCAGGTAGGACAGCCGCCCCAGCTCGGCGTAGTGCCGTTCGAAGAAGTCGTGGAACTCCGCCGACGTGTCATCGAGGAGCATGTGTCCCGGCTGTCCTCTCCCTGCCCATGCCCCCGTCCCAGGCGGCAACGTACCAGTGGCGACCCGCGGCCGGGCCGGCGCGGACACCGGCCCGGTGCAGGTCATGACGGCTCGCCGTACAGCACGCCGCGGCCGTACTCGTCCAGGTCGCCGGTGATGACGCCGGAGCCGGCGCCCCCGCCGTACTGGTGCAGGTCGCCGTCGACCCGCGGCCAGGCACCGCCACCGTCGGCGGACCGGAAGATCCCGGTGACACCGCCGACCGTGCGGACGGGGTAGCGCACAGGGTAGCTCGCACCGGGCGCGGACTTGCCGAAGCCGACGGCGGCGGCCACCTGGACCCCACGCGGCCTGCTGAAACTCGCTCCACCGTCGGTGGAGTGCGGAAGCCCGCCGGCGCGGGCGGTGAAGCTCTTGGCGCCGTCAGTGCCGTCGAACAAGGTGGCGCCGCTGAGGGCGTGGAAGGTGCCGGCCGCGGCGCGGTCGGCCACCACGGTCGCGCCCGAAGGCAGGCCGGCGGACACCGTCCAGCTCGCGCCCTGGTCCGTGGAGAAGTGCGGCACCCGGCCCGACGCGGTCCACGCCACGGTGCCGCCGCCCGCGGCCACCGCGGGGGCCGCCGGTTTGGCCGGGGTGGCGGCTTTCGCCAGGTTCCACCGCTGGTCGGCGCTGCCCCGGTCGGCGGGCTGGGCGACCACACGGCGGTCGGTGCCGCCGGTCACGCTCAGGACCCTCGCCCCGTCGCGCGAGACGATCTTCACCGCCCCGCCGCCGACGTCGCGCAGCTGCCATTGCTGGGTGGTGGCGCCGGTGTCCGGCTGCTGTTCGACATCGGCCGCCGCCGTGGCGGAGCCGCGGATCCCCAGCACCTTTCCGCTGTTGTGGTTGACCAGCAGGCAGTAGCCGCCTCCCAGCGGCTTCAGCTGCCACTGCTGGCTCGCGGCGCCGGCGGCGCGTTTCTCCGGCTGGATCCGGGCCCCGTCCGCGGCGTCGCCCGCGGCCACGGCCAGGGCGGTGTCGTCGCGCGCCGAGACGAACTGGTAGTAGGCGGCCGAGTCCACCTGCACCGGCTCGGAGCCGTCCCGGGTCAGCGCCAGACAGGGAACCACGAGCGCGGGAACACCCACCGCCAGGGCGATCGCCATCCAGCGGCCACGGTGCCGCCGGCGTCCCGGTGGCACGGTACCGGCGTGCCGGGCACCAGTGGACCTGGTCTTTCGCAAAGCAGCACTCCTCGGGCCCGCCGGGCCGGCCCGTCCCGGCCTCGGCTCTCCCCCCTGGTTGCCGCCGCGCCCGGAAAGGTTTCCGCCCGCGGGCTCGGAGACCGGTTCAGCTCCGCGACGCCCTCGGCGAGGCCCGCGCTTCGCCGTGCCTGGTGCTCCTGTCCGGCAGAACCGGCCCGATCGAGCGTGCCCCGGCAGAAGCCGGGAGCGGGTCGGCCCGCCCGGCGGATGAGTGCCTTCCCGTCAGGCGGTGCCGAGGTCCAGGAGCCGCCGGGCACCGCGCGCCGCCGTGTCCTATGCAGACAGCCGAGGGCCGGGTGTCGCCGACCCGATGATCAGCGGGTGCACCACCGAAGGCATCCCTCGCCACCGCGCCGTGCCCAGGTCCTCGATGTCGAACCGCTGCTTGAGAAGCGCAACGGTGTCGCGATCGCACCGGCAGCCCTGCGCGAACGCCGCCCACGGCCCCGCCAGCCGCGTCTGCCTGCGCGCCGGTTTCGGGTCCTCGGCACGCACGTGCTCGCAGAACAGCAGCCGCCCACCGGGCCGCAGCACCCGCACGAGCTCGGCCAGCACACGATCGACGTCGGGCACCGTGCAGAGGACCAGCGTCGACACGACCGTGTCGACGCTCGCGTCCGCCATCGGCAGCACATCCGCCCGGGCCCGCACCAGCCGCATCCCGGTGCGGCCCGCCACGCGCTTTTCGAGTCGCCGGTACATCGCCGGTGCGGGCTCGGTCAGCACGACCTCCGCCGTCGCGGGGTAGTGCCCGACGTTGAGCCCGGTCCCCGCCCCGATCTCGACCACCTGGCCATGCGCGCGCCTCAGCAGGTCCCCGCGCCGGCCCGCCATGCCGAGCCGCTCCCCCCGGCGCAGGAACGGCTCGTACAGTGCCGCCCCGAACCGTGCCCAGAGCCCGTCCCGTACCCCCACGCTGTCCCCTCCGGCCATCGTTCCTCCTTCACACCGCCGATGCGACGCAGCACATCAGCCACCGGCCGCCCACCGCATCACCCGCTCGTGCCATTCCGGAGGCTGGCCGGAACGGGCCACGCGGGTCCGGGCCACGGCCTACGCTCGAGGAATGCCGGGACCAGACCAGCTCGTGCGGTTCACAGGTGGCCCCAACGATCGCCCCCTCGCCTACGCGACCGTCGGCGCAGGACCACCGCTGGTCGTCGGCGGCTGGTGGTGCGGGCACCTCGAACTGGACTGGCGGAACCCGTCGTTCCGCCGGTTCGCCGGCCTGCTCGGCGACCGGTTCACCCTCGTCCGCTACGACCGGCCCGGCGTCGGCATGTCCGACGCGGCCGGGCCGCTGGCCACGTCGCTCGCGGAAGAAGTGGCCGCGTTGAGCGCCGTCGTCGACGCGGCCGGGGAGAAGGTGAGCCTGTTCGGTGGTTCGTCCGGCGGCTGCGCCGCGATCGCGTACGCGGCGGCCCACCCCGGCCGCGTGGAGCGGCTCGTCCTCTACGGCAGCTACCTCCGCGGCGCCGACATCGCCACGCCGGAGGCCCGCGATTCCCTGCTGGCGGTCGTCGGACGGCACTGGGGCGTGGGATCCCGGGTGCTCGCCGACCTGTTCCTGCCGACCGCGACCGCAGCGGAACGCGACGAGTTCGTCCGGTTCCAGCGCGCAAGCCTCACCGCGGAGAAAGCGGCGCGCTCGCTCGCGGCGGTGTACGCGTTCGACGTCCGAGACCAGCCGGGCACGATCGAGGTGCCGACGCTCGTCCTGCACCGCCGCGACGATCGCGCGATCCCGTTCGCCCTGGGCCAGGACGTCGCCGCCCGCATCCCAGGCGCCGGCTTCGTGCCGCTCGACGGCACCGACCACCTGCCCTGGCGCGGGGACGTGGAAGGGCTCGTCCACGCCGTGCGGGAGTTCCTCGGCGCGGGCCGGCCCGCCCGCCGGGCCGGCTCGCCACGCCACGAGCTCTCCGAACGCGAACTCGATGTGCTGCGTCTGGTCGCGCAAGGGTCGAGCGACCAGGAGATCGCGCGCCGGCTCGGGATCAGCGCCCACACCGCGCACCGCCACGTGTCGAACATCCGCACCAAGCTGGGTGTGTCGTCGCGAGCGGCGGCCGCCGCGCACGCCGCCACCGCCGGGCTGCTTTGACTCGACCCGAAGTCACGGCTGCCGGTGGTGGCGGTTGCGTCGCTGTCGCCGACTCCCTGCCGGTCCTGCAGCGCAACCGAAGAACATGATCTCCGGCGGTTCACGATTACCGGCAGCTGTTCCTTGATCATCGGAGCCGTTCGCCGAACGCGATAACGGCGGTCGAGACCGTGGCGATGAGGGGTGTGGGGCAAGGACCGCGAACAGCGGCGGGTACGGCTCGAAAACGACGTGGGGCGCCTTCTCCGGCGAAGACACCCGCGGCTGCGGGGTCTGGGCGGTCACCGTCCACGTCTACGCGGCCGGCTCCGATTTGGGCGGAGCCCGGACGTTCTACAACCCGTACAGCGGCCCGAACTGCTGAGGTAGCCACGCAGGGCCGGGGCGCGCCGGCCGCCGGCCCTGCTGTGTCCGCCGAGGTTCTCCGTGGCCCAGCCTCCGGGCCGGCTTGCGGTTACCAGGAAACGGGGCCGAGGCGATCGATGAAGATCCCGGTCGGTCCGTCGGCGTCGAGCGTCGCGAGTTCGATGATCGGGTCGGTGCCCTCGGTGACCGTCAGCTGGCCGGTGTGGTTGTTCATGTCGGTGGCGGCGAACTTGCGGTTGGCGACCTCGCCGGGGGTGATGGCGTTGAACTTGATGTTCGGGAGCGCCTGGGCGTAGCGGACGGTGATCATGTTCAGCGCCGCTTTCGACGAGCTGTAGGCGAGCTCGTGCATTTTCGAGGCGGGCTGCGTCGGATCGGCCATGACCGCGAAGGAACCCACGGCGCTGGACACCATCACCACCCGTGGATTGTCCGCCGCGGCCAGCAGGGGGAGGAACGCGTGCGTGACCCTGACCGGCCCGTACACGTTGGTGTCGTAGACGGAATGGATCTCCTCGGCCGTCGCCTCCGCGGGTGGGACAGCGTTTCCTGGTGCGCCGGCGTTGTTGATCAGCACGTCCAGCCGGTCGGTGTGCTTCCGCACGAGCCGGACGGCGTCGGCCACCGACTCGTCCGAGGTCACGTCCAGCGGGACCATGACCACGTTCGCGCCACCGGCAGCCAGCTTGTCGGCGGCCGCCTGGCCCCGGCCTTCGTCCCGGGAGCCGAGGAAGATCGTCCAGCCCCGCTCCCCGAGCCGCCGGGCCGCTTCGAAACCGAGTCCCTTGTTGCCTCCGGTGATCAGCACCGAGGTCTGTTCCCTGTTCGTCATGCCCACCAGACACCGCTTTCCACTCGGCTGTGACCACGTGTGAACGACCTCACAGTGCGACCGGTCGGGCTTCTTGCTCCCGGTGATCGGCGGGGTTCGCGGTGGGCCGTGGGTAACCTCGGGATCATGGTGTTCGACTCGGCCCGGTTCGACCTGCGCCCGTATTCCGGTTTCGAGACGGAGCGCTTCGTCCGGCGGACGTTCTGCAGCTGGGAGGACGCGGGCTGGCGCTCCTTGCTCGTGCAGCGGTTCGAGCACGTCCCGGTGGCCGAGGACATGGCGCTGCCCGCCGCGGCCGACCTGCACCTGGTACTGCCGGTCTCCGGGCGGGCCGACATGGAGACGCGTGACGGCGGCCGGGCCGTCCACACTCGTTGGCTCCCCGGCCGAGTCCAGCTCGGCATCCCGCACCAGGCCACCATCCGCCGCTACCACGGCGACCCGGACATGCGCAGCGTCCAGGTGCACATCCCGCGCGACACCGTCGACTCCGCCGTGGCGCGACTGGGTGGCGGCATCCCGGACTTCGAGGCCATGGCCGCCTCCGTCGCCACCGGCGACCCGCTGCTCGAGGAAACGGTCCGGGCGCTCGGCTCCCCGGGCCCGGCCGACGACCTGTACGCCGAGACCGCGGCGGCCTTCCTGACCATGCACCTGCTGACCCGGCACGGCCGGCTCCGAGCCGGCCGGCCCCCGGCCCGGGAGGACGCCCGCGTGCGCGCGGCCGTCGCGTTCCTGCGCGAGCGGCTGGCCGAGCCGATCACCCTGGCCGACCTCGCCGACGAGGTGCACCTGTCGGTCTACCACCTCGTCCGGGTGTTCCGGGCCGCGACCGGACAGACCCCGCACCGGTTCCTCACCGGATTGCGGGTCGACGAGGCGAAGCGGCTGCTGCGCGAAACCGACCTGACGCTCGACCGGATCGCCCCGCGGTGCGGCTTCACCAGCCCGGGCGCCCTGTCGGCCGCGTTCGCGCGCCACACCGGAACCCGTCCGTCGGCCTACCGCAATTCCTGACCGGCACACCGCAATTCCGGGCCTGGGCCGGTGAACAGCACCGGCCCTAGCCTGTCTCCATGCAGTCCTACGACGTCACCGCCGAGTCCGCGGCACCGCCCGCGGCCGTGTGGGCCCTGTTGCTCGACGCCCACAGCTGGCCGGCCTGGTCCCGCGTCGACGCCCTGGAGACCGCGCAGTCGACCGGCCTCTCCCCCGACGGCCGGGACGGCGTCGGCGCGGTGCGCGCGTTCCGGACCGGAAAGGTCGTCACCAAGGAGCGCATCACCGCGCTTGAGCCGGAACGCCGGTTCGCCTACGAGGGCGTCGAAAACCCGCAGCTGACCGGCTACCGGGCCGCGGTCGAACTGACGGAGCTGCCCGGCGGCCGAATGCGGATCCGGTGGCACGGCACCTATTCGGCCCGCTGGGGAATGCGCTGGTTCCTCCAGCGATACCTGCGCCGCTTCATGCACGACATGGCGACCGGGCTGGCCGACCACGCCGCCGGGGTACCGGTGCGCCCGGACCCCGGCGCCGGGTTCAGCGACTGACCGCGAAGACGGGGCGCGGCGGCCAAGGCGGCTCGCGCGGTGGGCGTCCGTCCACTTTCGACATTCAGCGAAGGCACGGCTTCCCGGTCACAGACTCTGGCCGCCGGACGCTTCGATGCGCTGCGCGGTGATCCACGACGCCGCCTCGGCGGTGATGGCCCGGACGGCGTTGCCGACGTCTTCCGGCTCCCCGACCCGGCCCGACGCGTGATTGGCCGTGACCATGGCCCGGTACTCGTCGTCGTCGCGGATGACACCGCCGGCGAAATCGGTCGCGGTCGCACCGGGCGCGAGAGCGTTGACGGTGATGGCACGTGGCCCCAGCACTTTCGCGGCGTACTTCGTGTAGACCTCGATGGCTCCCTTCATGGCGGCGTAGACGGAGTACGCCGGGTTGGCGGCGTAGCGGGTCAGGCCGCTCGAGGTGAACAGGATCCGGCCGCCCTGGCGGACCATGGGAGCCAGGAGTTCGGTGAGCAGGATCGGGCCCCGGACGTGCACGGCGTAGAGAGCGTCGATGACGTCGACGGTGGTCTGGCCGAACGGGGTCAGCTTGTCGAACCCCGCGTTGTTCACGAGGATGTCGAACCGGTCTGTCTCCCAACGGTTCCGCAGGTGCGCGCGAAGCTGCTCGGCGAAGGCCGGGAAGGTCTCGGGCCGGGTGAGGTCGAGGGGCAGGGCGGCCGCGGTGCGACCGCGAGCCACGAGCTTGCCGACCACGTCCTCGGCTTCGTCCGGGTTGGCGCGGTAGGTGAGGATGACGTCGGTGCCATCGTCGGCGAGTGCGTCGGCGGCGGCGCGGCCGATACCCCGGTTGCCACCGGTCACGAGTGCGATACGAGTCATGGTCGGATCTCCTGGATGAAAGGGAGGAACGAGCGGCGGTCGAAACGCGCGACCAGCCCGCCTGAGCGATGGAGGCCAGACCAGCTTCTCTTGGCGACGGACCTGACAGCAATGGGAAAATCGGCAGGTAATCATTGCGCTCAGCGCAAAGACCGGGAAGCCCGGCGAACCGCGCTGCCGCTGTCGCTCGATCCACCAGGTCACCGCGTCAGCCCGACGTCAGAGGCCCCTCATCGCCACTCGGTGAACCAAGCGCTACCGGGCTCAGCCAGTCGATGTGGTGCTGGGTCAGCCACGCCGCGGTGTTGCGCGGCCCGCCCTTGAGCCGTTTCGAAATCGCCACGTCCCGGATGAGCCGCTTGATCGGGCCGGGGGTGGCCGTGCCGCCCATCTTCGCGCTGGTCGCCACCAGCCGCTCGACCCGCTCCCGGCGCAGCGCTTCATACGCCCGGAACGCCGCACCCGGCTCGGGCGCGTCACGCAAGCACTTGGCCAGCACGACCGCGTCCTCCATCGCCATCGACGCACCGTGCCCGGCGTTCGGCGCCGCCGCATGCGCCGCGTCGCCGACCAGCACCATCCGGCCCGCGTGCCACCTCGGCGTCGAAGCGATGTCGTAGCCGTTGCTCGCCCGGATCTGCTCCGATGCCTCGACGATCGCCGCCGCCGGCGAGCGGTCGTCGCGCAGCAACGCCGTCGCCTGCCGCTTCCACTCCGCCACCGACGTCGAGGCCAGCTCCACCTTCGACAGCTCCGGCCGCGGCAGGTTCACGAACCACCACGTCTCCCCGTCGGGCGCGGTCGTGTAGGCGAAGAAAACCCGCTTGCCATAGATCATCCGGTACGCACCCGGCATCGGATCGACCGGCGCCTGCCGCGCATAACCGCACAACACGACCGTCCCGGTGTACCGCGGCTCGGGCGCCCGCGGATCGATGAGCACCCGGGTCGCCGAATGGACACCGTCGGCGCCGATCAGCAGCTCGGCTTCCCGCCGGGAGCCGTCCTCGAAGATCGCCGCCACCCCACGCTCGGCCTCGACGTCGACGTCGTCGAGCCGCTCACCGCGCTCGATCTCGATCCCGCGCCCGACGGCCTCCTCGTGCAGCACCCGGTACAGCTCGGCCCGCTTGATGTTGTGCGGCCCGTACCCACCGGCCGGACCGCCCCCGATGGGTGCCTCGCCCAGCCGCCGGCCCGAGCCGCTCCAGAACACCGCGCGATCCGCCGGGAACGACGCCTCCAGCACCGGCTTGTCGGCCTCGATCGCGTGCAGCGCGTCGAAGCCGTTGTTCATGATCGTCATGAACGCGCCGACGTCGTCCGTGTCCGTCCCGCGGGCCTCGCAGACGACGGAATCGATGCCCGCCTTCTGCAGGGCCATGGCCGCGACCGGGCCCGCGACGCCCCCGCCGATGATCAGCGCCTTGGTCATCCCGCTCCCCTCGCCTCGAGGCCCCCGCGTCAACCCGGGTACAGCCGCGGACCAGGCTAAACCAGGCGAGGCCGTCCGGCGGGGTCACACGGCCGCCGGGTTCGGCGGTTTCGCGAATCCGCCTCGGCCGCCGGGTGGTCGTCGGCGCGGGTGGTCCAGGCGTCCTTCGCAAGGTGGGCGGGGCGGCGCTGCCGCGGCGCGCGCGGGAGTGCCGGTCGCGCCGGCCTCGGCCGCAGGCGGGTCGTCGAGCGGCGAACTGACGGCGGCGGCGTCGCGATCGATCGGACGAGATCGCGCCGGATCCGTTCCGGACCGCGCGCGACAAGGCCGAGTCAGCCGCGCCCTCGACACCACGCCCCGCTGTCGCCCCGCCACCGGGTGCCAACGCTTGACCGCGGCGGACAGCCCAGGCGCGGATCGCGGCACGACAAGAGGCTTTCTCAGCTTGCCGGCCACCACTGGGCGTGGATCCGCTCGACCTGAGGTAGAGCCGGCTATACCGCACGGGTAGCGCAGCCTCACCCGGTTGTGCTAGCTCCTGCACCATCGCGCTCCGAGCGGCCCTTCTCTACCGTCGTCCCATGCGATTTCGACCGATCACGCCACCAGGTTCCGACCGCAAAACTGTTCGACTGCATTCGAGAGCCGTGATCGGGCTGCTGCTGGCGGCCGCCGCAGCTTTGGTGGCGACATTCGTGCTCGCCCCCGCCGCCCTTCTGAAGCCGACCTTCGGGGCTTACGATTACACGCAATTGCAGGATGCCTTCGGAAGTGCTCTCGTCGAGTATTGGCGAAGCGGAACCCCGGCGTTCCCCGCCCGCCTGACGACACTGGTCGACTACTGGTTCCAATGGCATGCGATCAAAGTGGCGATCAGCGCGCTGGCGGTCATCGTCTTCGCCTTGCTCACCACCGCGCTGTGGCAGCGATACCTGCGAGCCCGGCCCTGGTACGCGGCGGTCGCCACGGCCGCCGCGGTGTTGACGGTCCTCGCCATGGGAGTGTTGATGGTGAACATCGAGGTGACCGCCGTACCGCTGGTCGGGTTGCTGGGGCTGCTACCCGGCACAACCGCCGACGGAAAACTCGCCCAGGTTTTGAGTGAGATGCACGAAGGGCTGACGGAATCGGCCGGCCCGCATGCCGGTTCCCCCGCGCTGACGATATTTCTCGGCGAGATCGAGCGATACCACTGGGTCATGGTGGCGATTTCCGCCACGCTGATGGTGGCAACCGGCCTGGCGAGCGCTTATTTCTGGAAGCGGCGTATCACCGGCGACCCGGGCGCCACCCGCGTCAGATTCATGCACACCACACTCGGTGTCGTCTCGGCTCTGACCGCATGCCTGCTGCTACTCCTGGCAGGGGCCACTACGCTCTCGGCGCTCGAGCCCGCCACCACGCTGCTGGACGTCATCGGTGCGGGCTGAACACCGCTCCTGCTGCGTCGTAGGGTCGTGACCGTGGCGACGAGCGTGTGGCGGGCGATGACGGGCAACCCCGTCCGATTCGTCCTGTCGCGATGGCCATGGCGCAGCCTGGCCTATGTGGTCGGCAGCGTGGCGGTCATCTCGATCGCCTGGCTGGCCTTCCTGCCGCTGCTGCTGTTTCCGCCGCTGCTGCTGCTCGTCGGCGTACCGATCGGGGCGCTGGAGCGCACCCGGCTCGGGTTCCTGGAGCCGCCGGCGGTCCCCGACCCGCACGCACCCGCGCCCCCGGGCGCCTGGGCGTGGGTGCGGCTGCGGGTGACCGAGGCCGCCACCTGGCGCGAACTCGGCTATTGCGCCTGCCTGCTGTCGGTGCTGGCGCTCCTCGACCTCGCCGCGGTGCTCGTCCTGTTCCTCTGCCTCCTCCTGCTGGCGCTGCCGCTTTGGGTCGGGTTGGGCCTGAACGTTCATTTCGCGGTGGGCACCTGGGCGGTCGAGACCGTCGGGCAGGCGTGCGCCGTGGCCGGGCTGGCCGGGGTGCCCGCGACGGTGGTCACCCTGTACGGAATCAGCGTGCTCGGCGGTGCCCAGGCAGCCTTCGCCAAGTGGCTGCTCGCGCCCACCGGCACCGAGATGAACCGTCAGGTCGAGGAGCTGGCCCGGTCACGCAGCCGGCTGGTCGACTCGTTCGAGGCCGAGCGCCGCCGGATCGAGCGAGACCTGCACGACGGCGCGCAGCAACACCTGGTGCTCCTGACGATGAAGCTGGGCCTGGCCGAGCGGCAGCTGGCCGACGCGGACGGACGCGCCGGTGAACTCGTCGGAGAGGCCCACGAGCAGGCTCGGCTGGCCCTCACGACCCTCCGGGACCAGATCCGCGGCATCCATCCGCAGATCCTCACCGATTTCGGGCTGGGCGAGGCGGTACGCGAACTCGCCGAACGGTGTCCGATTCCGGTCGAGGTCGACCTCGACCCGCCCGGCCGGCTGCCGCCCGAGATCGAATCCCCCGCCTACTTCGTGGTCTCGGAGGCCCTGACCAACGCGGTACGGCACGCCGCGGCCACTCGTATCCGGATCAGTGGCGGACTCGCGAAGCAACGGCTGGTGCTGACCATCGTCGATGACGGCAGGGGCGGCGCTGAACCGTCACGGGGCACGGGCCTGCGGGGGCTGGCCGACCGGGTGGCCGTCGTGGCTGGCACCCTGGAGATCAGCAGCCCACGAGGAGGACCCACCACAGTGCGGATCGACCTGCCGTGTCGCTACGAATAGTGCTCGCCGAAGACGCCGCGCTCATGCGGGCCGGACTCGTCAGCCTGCTCGAAGGACTGGGCCACACCGTGGTGGCGGCGGTCGGCGACGGCGACTCGATGCTGGCGGCCGCCCGAGAGCACCGGCCCGACCTGGTCATCACCGATGTCCGCATGCCGCCCGGTTTCACCGACGAAGGGCTGCGTGCCGCGGTGACCCTCCGCGCCGGCGACCCGAGCGCGGCGGTCCTCGTGCTGTCGCAGTACGCGGCCACCGCGTACGCCGCCGAACTGCTCGGCCCGTCCGGCCGGGCCGGAGTCGGCTACCTGCTCAAGGACCGCATCGGCGAGGTCGCCGACTTCGCCGACGCGGTGTCGCGGGTCGCGGCCGGCGAGACCGTCATCGACCCCGACGTGGTACGGCAGTTGCTGAACCGCCCCCGCACGACCAACCCACTCGACCGGTTGACCACCCGGGAACGGGAGGTGCTCGGGCAGATGGCCGAAGGACACAACAACCCGTCCATCGCCCGAACGCTCGAAATCAGCCACGCCGCGGTGGCCAAACACATCGGCAACATCTTCACCAAACTCGAGCTCCCCGAGGCCGACGGCCACCGCCGGGTACTCGCCGTCCTGACCTACCTGCGAAGCTGACCGCACCCGAGCCAAGGAAACCACCTGATGGACCGACCCGGTTTCATCGGCCGGCGGCGGACGCCCGCCGCCCGGGGGTCGAGCCGCCGACAACGCGCGGTGACGCGGTGAGCCTCGCCCATGACGAGGCCGGCGTGGGCGAGGCCGGGCCTGCTACCGCCTGCCGGGCTGACGTCCCCGGCCGGCCGTTCGCGCCGGCCGTCCGCCGGGCCGGCCCACACCCCAGACCAGGCTGATGTCGGTGAGCAGGTCTTTCGGCTTGACGGCCACCGTCTTCGGCAGCTGCGCGGTCTCGGTGGCGCACCGGGAGCATTCCAGGGCCGGGTGTTCGATCTTGCTCCTGCTCGTTCCTCACCTGCGGTAGTCCACCGACGCCAGGACATGTTCGGCGACCACGAGGTCGTGCGGGTAGGTCACCTTCAGGTTCTCCTGCTCGCCGCGGATCCACCGCACCGGAACCGCGGAGAACTGTTCCATCACCGACGCGGTGTCCGTGCCGTCGAACCCCGCTCGCGCGGCCGCCTCGTAGGCCTCCAGCAACGGCGCGGCCCGGAACGCCTGCGGGGTCTGGGCGAGGACCATCGACGCCGACGGGAGTTCCGCCAGCGTTTCCCCGTCGTCCGCGACCACGGCGACGTTTTCGGCAGGCAGCCCCGGGATCGCGCCGCCGTGTTCGCGGGCCTCGTGGAGCACGCCTTCGATCAGCGTCGGGCTGACGAGCGGGCGTGCTCCGTCGTGGATCAGCACGGTGTCCACGGTGCCGCGGTCGATGCGCTCGGCGAGGTGGCGGAGGGCCTTCAGCTCGGACTCCTGCCGGGTCCGGCCGCCATGGACGACCTCGACCGCGGCGCCGTCGACCTCGCGGTCGAGCACCCACCGGACGAGCTCGTCGTCCTGCGGCCGGACGACCAGCACCAGCGGCCCGATCCCCGGGACGCGAGCGAACGCGGCCAGGGACCACGAGACGACCCGGCGCCCGGCGAGCGGGAGGTAGACCTTGTTGACCCCGGCCCCGACGCGCGTGCCCGCGCCGCTGGCCAACACGACGGCCGCCGCCTGCTTCACCATAGGGCGCATCATAATGCCAGGATCTCGCTCAGGGTCGTGAGCAGCCTGGCGGCGTCCGCCCGCCCCGTCCGCGACGCGGTGGTCGATGGTCAGCCCGACCGCCCAGGTTCGACACCGTCGTGGTGCCGCCGGACAGCTCCGCCAGGGTCAGCTTGCCGAACCGGGCGCGGCCGGGGGAACACCGCAACAGCAGCTCCGCTCAGCGCCGGGTTCATCGTGATGACCGATCCCGAAGGGAACGAGTTCTGCCTGGATTGACCGCGGAGCGTGGGACCGCACGGCGGACCCGCCGGTAGACGACGAGCAGCAGGATCAGGCCGGTGACGGTCAAGGCGTGGGTCGAGATCCGCCCGGTGATCGGCAGGCCGCGCACGAGGTCGCTCACCGAGGCGACGCCGAGCACGACGGTCATGCCGCAGTAGAACGGCAGCCAGACGCCCGCCAGCCGGGGGTACAGGGCCACGCACAGCAAACCGGCGCCCAACGCGAGATTCCAGGGAACACCGGCGAAGCCCGGCTCGCCGGGGTGCGTCATCCCGGGCATGGCCACCATGTCGGCGGGCGGGCCGGCGGGCAGGAACAGCACGCCGAACCCGAGCCCGGCCTGCACGAGGGCAATGAGCGCGAGGGCGTACCGCACGAGCCACCTCTGTGCTGCGCCCCGCCGGGCGTCCTCCGCGAGAAGTGTCGTCACACTGGGGACACGGCTCCCGGGCCGGATCGGTTGAAAGTGTCCACAATCCCCAGGCCTTGCCCGTGAACGGCGGCGGCCGCTGGTTCGGCATCGACGAACTCCGTGGCATCGCCCGGCCAACCGAGGTCAGGTCAGTGGACGCTGACCGCGTTCTGGTGCACCAGCGCAATCGCGGCGGCCAGATCGTCCGGAGCGGACAAGAACGGCGAGTGCGACGTCGCCAGCTCGACGACCGTGGTCGCATGAGCCGAGACGGCATCGATCTCGTCGACGAAGCGCCGCTGCAATGCGAGCGGAACGGCCCGGTCGTCCAAGCAGACGATATAGGTGTGAGACACCGCACCGAACCGTTGCAGCGTAACAGAAACCGCCTCGCCAGGGATGCCGAGTGGCCCGTCGTCGCCGAGCAACGAGATCGCCGCTTCGGCGGTGCGCTCCTCGACGTCGTGGTAGAACGCGTCGCGGATGTCGGCATGCCGGGCGCGGTCACCGGGATCGATGCGCAACGCACCGATCGCCGCCGCGTCGCCGATCAGCAGGCGTGACACCTGTTCGCCCGCGTTCTCCGGCGTGGCCAGGCTTTGCACCGCGCCGACTCCGGTGACCGGGGCGAACGCCGCCAGGTACACCAGTTCGGCGAACAGCTCGGGCGCCGTTTCGACGGCGGCGGTCGCCACGCATCCCGCCATGCTGTGGGCGACGACCACGCACGGCCGGCCGCCACCGATCCGCCGCAGCTGCTCCACCAACGTCGCCGCCGCTGACGACGCCGTCACGCCGGC
Organism: Amycolatopsis sp. NPDC021455; assembly: GCF_040640995.1. Taxonomy (NCBI): domain Bacteria; kingdom Bacillati; phylum Actinomycetota; class Actinomycetes; order Pseudonocardiales; family Pseudonocardiaceae; genus Amycolatopsis; species Amycolatopsis sp. NPDC021455. The sequence goes on from NZ_JBFACT010000073.1 coordinate 26,493, forward strand.
GGACGGTGTGGGCTCGGCGGCGTAGGCCGCGGAGTCGAACGGCCGCGCCCAGCGGGCCGTCGGCGAATGCCGCTTCAGGCCATGCCCGTCGAGGTCGACGGCGATCGACGGCACGCCACGACCGGCGAGCCGTTCGGTGACCAGGGACCAGGCCCAGCTCCCGTGCCACATACCGGGCACGAGCACCACCGGAGAAATGATGTTCACCCCGCCGACCATAAGAACCGGCCACCCTCGCAACCACGTACAACGAGTACGGGGGTGATCGTCAGCGAAGTATCGAGTCCAGCAACGCCAGCCGTTCTTCGGCTCCGCTGCCCGGCACGGGCTTCATCAGCAGCATCCGCTGACGCGACAACGGGCTCAGCAGCACCACGCAGTCCAGGTCGAGACGGCCGACACGATCATCGACGACCCGCTTCGTCGAGCAGTGCAGCACCGACACCTCGTGGTCGTCCCACAGGGCGGCGAACTCGGCGCTGGCCCGCAGGAGGGCCGCCACCAGGTCGGCGGCGTCGGTTTCGCCTTCGCGCTGCCCGGTGATCGCCCGCAGATCGGCGACGTAGGCGCGACCGGTCTGCTCGTGCTGTTCCTCGGGCTCCAGCTTGAAGCGCCACGTCGGCGACGTGAACCACTGCCAGACCAGGTTCGCCTCCCGTCCCGGGCGTCCGGTGAACGAGCCGAACAACGCGGTGTTGAGGAGGTTCTGCGCGACGACGGTGCCCAGGTCGTCGGAGATGAATCCCGGCATGGTGCGCTCCACCGCCGTCAGGACGCTGAGCAGGCCCGCGTCGACGAAGCCCGCGGGATCACGAGTCGCGGGCGCGCCCTGTCCCGCCAGGCGGTAGAGGTGGTCGCGCTCGTCCACGGACAGCCGCAGCGCTCCCGCGAGGCCGTTCAAGACACCCCCGACGGGCGGGCGCCGCGGCCTTGCTCCAGCTGTTCGTAGTAGACGGCCGACACGGTCGCCATCGCCGCGACTTCGTCCCGGCGGAGCCCGGGTGTGCGGCGCCGGCCGTTCGACCGGAGTCCGACGTCTTCCGGTGCGAGGGATTCCCGCCGCCGGCGCAGGAAGTCACCCAGCTCGTCTCGCTTGACGTTGTGGGACGGGGAAACCATGACGGAATGATTCCACACCGGTGGTGGTCTCGGTCGGCGCGAGGGTTGTCTTGTCGTACGGTCTACACCGTGACCTCGGCGGTCACGTCACCACCGGCGAATCCGCCGACCGCACCGCTCTCCGCCCTGACGGTGTGAAGGACCGGGCAGTTGCCATGAGGAGGAGAACCAGCAGGGCCGGGGCGGCGTAGGCGAGGCGGAACTGTCCGGCGGAGCCGAGGACTCCGCTGACGGCTCCGCCCGCGATGACGCCGAAGTAGTTGAAGAGGTTCAGGCGGGCGAGGATCGCTTCGGCGGCGTCCGGCTGGAGGCGGCCCGCGGAGGCGAGGCACAACGGTGCGAACGCCGAGACGCCCAACCCGGTCAGGCCCGCGGCCGCGGCGGCGATCGGCCAGGTGGGCGCGAACGCGAGGCCCGCTGCCGCGGCGGCGGTGAGGGCGGTGGCCCAGCAGACGACCGCGACCGGTCCGATCCGGCGGACCAGGCGATCGGCGCCGGCCCGCCCGAGCACCGTGCCCGCCTGGTAGGCGGCATAGGCCAGCGGAGCCGCGGTCAGTGATGCGGCCAGCGTCTCGTGGAGATAGGCGGTCGACCAGGTCGACACGCTGGCATCGATGACGTAGGCAACCAGCAGGACAATGCCGAAGGGAACCAGCCTGCCCCAGCTCCTCGTGCCCACCGCGGCGGGTGCCCGGCCGGGCGTGGTGCCGGGCAGCCGGTGCGAGCGGATGCCCAGCGCCAGTACGACGACGACCGCGGCCTGGATCACCAGGGTGTCCGCGACGGGCCAGTTCAGCCGGCCGGTGCCGGCGGTCAGGAGTGCCGCGGCGACGCCGGCGCAACTCCACACCGCGTAGAAGGACGCGAAGATACTGTGTCCGTAGTGGCGCTCGACCGCCGCCGCCCGCGTGTTGGCGGAGACGTCGATGCCGCCGACCGACAGTCCGAACAGGACGTACGCCGCGACGAGGACGGTCGTGTCCGGAGCCCAGGCGATGCCGAGCAGTGCGGCCGCCACGGCCAGGACGCAGCTCCGCATCGCGGCGACCGGCCCGAGGCGGCGGACGGTGGCCATCCCCAGGAAACTGCCCGCGCCGGCGGCGAGCGCGACGGCTAGGAGGATCGCGGTGGTGGCCAGGGCGGGCAGGCCGAACCGCTCTTGGACGGCCGGGATCGTGGTCGACACCGCCGCCACCGCGGTGCCCTGGGCCGCGAAGACGAGGGCGGTGACCCGGCGGGCTCCGGCCTTGCCCTGCGCTGGATCTCGACCGGACAGAGTCATGGCGCGTCCTCGTTCTCGTGGTGCTGCAGGGGCTGAGCGGCAACCGTAAGAAGACCGCGAACGCGGCGCGTAGGGCGCCGTCGGCCGGATTGCGGACCTTCGCGGCCACCCGGGGTCGCGTGGCCGCTGGAGTCCCCTCTGTGGCCGCGAGAACCCGTTACCTCCCGCCATCACCTCCTTACTGTCGTCTCACACCCACGAAGAGCGAAAAGGAGGTGGGCCGGTGACGGACCCGACCTACGACACCTGCGTCATCGGGGCAGGACCGGCCGGGCTGGCGGTGGCCAGGGCGCTGACGGAGCGGAACCTGCCGTACACGCACATCGAGCGCCACACCGGCGTCGGTGGCCTGTGGGACATCGACAACCCCGGCAGCCCGATGTACGAGTCGGCCCACTTCATCTCCAGCAGGACGCTGTCGGGATTCGGCGGCTGGCCGATGCCCGATCACTTCGCCGATTACCCGCCGCGACAGCAGATCCTCACGTATCTGCGCTCCTTCGCCGACGCCTACGGGCTCACCGACCGGATCGAGTTCGGCGCCGGGGTGGAGTCCGTGGCGAAGAACGCGGACCACACCTGGACGGTCACCCGGGACGACGGCCGAGAGAGCGTGCACGGGCAGGTCGTCGTCTGCACCGGCGCGCAGTGGCACCCCAACGTTCCCGAGCTGCCCGGCGAATTCGCCGGGCAGATCCGGCACACCGTCTCCTACCGCAGCGCCGACGAGCTGCGCGGCAAGCGGGTGCTGGTCGTGGGTGCGGGCAACTCGGGCTGCGACATCGCCTGCGACGCGGCACGCTCGGCCGACCACGCCGTGATCAGCATGCGCCGCGGCTACTGGTTCATCCCCAAGCACGTGTTCGGCCGGCCGGTGGACACGCTGGCGCACACCGGACCCAAGCTGCCGATGTGGCTCGAACAGCGCGTCTTCGGGCTCCTGCTGCGCATCCTCAACGGCGACCCGCGACGGCTCGGGCTGCCGAAGCCGGACCACAAGCTGTTCGAGACGCACCCGGCGGTCAATTCGCTGCTGATCCACCACCTGCAGCACGGAGACATCACCGCGAAGCCGGGGATCGCCCGCACCGCGGGCGACACGGTGTACTTCACCGACGGCACCAGCGACGACTTCGACCTCATCCTGCTGGCCACCGGATACGTCCACAAAGTACCGGTCGCCCAGAAGTACTTCGGCGACGAGCAGCATCCCGACCTGTACCTGTCAGCGTTTTCGCGTGAGCACCGCGGCCTGTTCGGCGTCGGCTTCGTGGAAACCAACTCCGGCGCCTACCAGCTCTTCGACACGCAGGCCCAGCTGATCGCCGGATTCATCGACGACGACCGCCGTGGCCGGCCGGCCGCCGCCCGATTCGGCGAACTGATCCGCACCGACCGGCCGGACCTGTCCGGTGGGCTGAAGTTCGTCGACTCACCCCGGCACACCGGGTACGTGGACAGCAGCGCGTTCGTCGAGTACCTGGGAAAGGTCGCCGCCCGGATGGGCTGGCCCACCCAGGGGCAGGAACCTGCGGCCCAGCCGACGCCGGTGGTCGTGCCATGAGCTATCCGTTGCGCGACAAGGTGATCTTGGTGACCGGCGGGGCCGGCGGCATCGGCAGCGCCCTCTGCCACCGCTTCGCCGCCGAGGGAGCAGCGTGCCTCGTCGCCGACATCGACACGGCCCGCGCCGAGCGGGTCGCCGCCGCGCTGCCCGGCTCCGGGCACACCGGAATCGGCTGCGACCTGCTGGACCGGGCGGCGGTGGAGAGACTGTTCGACCGGGTCTCGGCCGCGCACGGCCGGCTGGACGTCCTCGTCAACAACGTGGGCATGACCAGCGCCGAACGGTTCGACGTGCGCAGCGTCGAGAGCATCCGGCGGGAGATCGAGCTCAACCTGCTGTCCCCGCTGATCACGACGAGGATCGCGATCCCGCTGCTGCGGGCCGCGGCCGACCCCCGGGTGGTCACCACGGTCTCGCTGGGCGGCATCTTCCCGCTCGGGGAAACCCCGATCTACACGGCCTCGAAGTTCGGCTTGCGCGGCGCCATGCTGTCGATCGCCCTCGACCTCCGGGACAAGGGCATCCTGGCGGGATCGGTACTGCCGTCCGCGACCGACACCCCGATGCTGCGCCAGGAGGCGGTGGACGGCGGCAACGCCCTGCAGTTCCAGGACCCGCCCCAGCAGCCCGCCGACGTCGTGGCGGCGGTGCTGCGGCTGCTGGACCGGCCGAGGCTCGAGGTCTATCCGAAACCGAGCGAGTCCTACCTGGTGCGCCTGGCGATGCTGGCGCCGAATCTGCTGCCGCGGCTCATCCCGCTGTTCCGCAAGAAGGGCGAGCGGGGCATGGCCCGGTATCTGGAAGAGCTGCGCGGCCGGGGACTGGCCCGCCGCGACGGCGGGCACTGGGAACTGGTGGGGGAAGCGTGAATCTGCGTGTCGTCAATCCGGCCACCGGCGAACAGGTCGCGACCGTCCCCGTGTTCGACGCGGAGCAGGTCGCGGCGGCGACCCGGCGCGCCGAGGAGGTGTTCGTCTCCGGCACCTGGTCCCGGCGTGTGCCGAGGGACCGGGCCGCGGTCCTGCTGCGGCTGGCCGGGCTGATGGAACGCGATGCCGAGCTGCTGGCCCGGCTCGACTGCGAGGACGGTGGCAAGCCGATCACCGAGTGCCGCGACGGCGACGTCCCCGGCGCGATCGAGTCGATCCGGTGGTTCGCCGAAGCGGCGGACAAGCTGTTCGGCCGGATCGCCCCGACCGGGCCCGGGCACCTCGGCCTCGTCTGCCGTGAGCCGGTGGGCGTCGGGGCGGCCATCCTGCCGTGGAACTACCCGCTGGCCATGGCCGCCTGGAAGGTCGGCCCGGCCCTGGCCGCGGGCAACAGCCTGCTGCTGAAACCCGCCGAGGCGACGCCTCGCTCCGCGCTGCACCTCGCCCGGCTCGCGGCCGAGGCCGGCCTGCCCGACGGGGTGCTCACCGTGCTGACCGGTCCTGGGCCGGTCACCGGCACCGCCTTGGCCCGTGACCCGCGCGTCGGCGCGCTGTCCTTCACCGGGTCCACGGCGGCGGGGCGGCGCATCCTGGCGGACGCCGCCGAGACCAACTTCAAGCGCGTGTCCCTGGAGATGGGTGGCAAGAGCCCGCAGATCGTGCTGGCCGACGCGCTGGGCTTCGGCGACGAACTCGTCGAGAACATGATCGAGGCGGCGTTCCTGACGATGGGCCAGAACTGCACGGCGGGCTCGCGCGTGCTGGTCCACCAGGACATCGCGGAGGAGGTGCTCGCCCGGTTCGTGGCCGCGGCCGCGAAGCTGCCGATCGGCGATCCGGCGGATCCCGGAACCCGGATCGGGCCGCTGATCAGCCCGGCCGCCCGGGACCGGGTCGCGGCGGCCGTCGACGCGGCCCGCTCGGCCGGAGCCCGCGTGCACGTACCGGATCTGCCCGGGGGCCTGGACCCGCACGGCGCCTACTACCCGCCGACCGTCCTCACCGAGGTCCCGGCCGGCGAAGCGGTGCTGACCGAGGAGCTGTTCGGTCCCGTGGTCACCGTGCAGGCCTTCGCCACCGAGGCGGAGGCGATCGGCCTGGCCAACGCCACCCCGTACGGCCTGGCGGCGTCGGTCTGGACGCGGGACCTCGACGCGGCGGTGCGCCTGGCCCGCGGCATCGAGGCCGGGGTGGTGTCCGTCAACGCCTACAGCGAGGGCGACCTCACCGCGCCTTTCGGCGGCTGGAAGCAGTCCGGATTCGGGGGCGCGGAGAAGTCCACGACCGCGTTCGACCAGTGGACCAGGGAGAAAACGGTCTGGATCCGGACCCGCTAGCCGAGCCGGTCGCGCAGCTCGAGCGGCCCGATGCCGTGCCAGCGCCGGACCGCCCGCCGCAGCGCCCGCTCGTCGGAGAACCCGGCCTGGTGAGCGATGTCGCGCAGGGTGTGCTCGGGCCGGCGGAGCAGCAGCTCGACCCGCTCCCGCCGCACGCCGTCCACCAGCTGTTCGTAGGTGGTGCCGCACTCGGCCAGCCGACGGCGCAACGTCCGTTCGCTGGCCGAGTGCCGGCGGGCCTGCTCGGCGAAGGTCGGGACCGTCGGCAACGCCTGCGCGATCGAGATCTCCAGCAGCTCCAGCAGCTCCTGGCGGACCCGGGGTTCCGCCAGCTCGCCGTCCAGGAGCTGCAGCGTCGAGGCATGAGCGACCGGATCGCGGCCCGGCAGGACCGTGCGCGCCCAGGCCGGCGCGAAGACGAGCCGGTTGTGCGCGGCTCCGAAGACCATCGGACAGCCGAACAGCTCGTCGAACGGCTTGGCGTCCCCGGGAGCGGCGAAGGCGAACTCGACCCGGCCCGGCGTGAACTCCGAGCCGAACCCGAGCCGGATGAGCGCGACGGCGCTGGCGAAGGCCTCCTCGATCAGGAAAACCGCCACGGCCGGGTACAGCGCCGGATCCGGCAGCGCCACCCGGACCACGAACCCGTCCGGCTCCCACGCGGCCGACCAGACGAGCATCGCTCCCGAGAGGTTCTGGTACTTCACGCCGGTCGTGATCGCGTGCTCCAGGGTGTCGCTGGCCATCAGCGCGAAGCCGAGCAAGCCCCAGGTGGTGGGGTGCTGCGCAGCGCCCACCCGCAGCCCGAGGCGCTCGTCCCCGATCAGTGCCACGGCCTGCTCGATCACCGCCGCGCCCTGCCGATAGGAGACCCGCAGATCGGGCGAGGACAGCAAGGACTCGTCCAGGCCCACGCTCGCGAACAACGGGCCCAGGTCGACACCGTCCTCCGCGGCGGTGGCGGCGAGCGCACGCAGGATGTTCGGCGGTACCGTGGCCGAAGTGCTGCGCCTGGTACCGGCGAGCTCCGCCGCGACCGGGGTGTCGGACATCGCATCTTCTCCACTGTGCGAAGCAGCTCGCTCCCCGGCGATCCCATCTCGCGATCGCTCGTGCTGCGTACCGCTGTCCATTGCATCACGGCGGAGCGATCGGCACCGCATCCGGTCTCGGGGACGCTGCCGGCGAAGGCAGCGGCCGGACGTGTCTTGCGTCACGGAGCACCTCTCCGGCGACGCCGCTCACCCGAACCACGATTCTCAGAGAGCTCTGAGATCCGGTCGTTAGCGTGAACCGATACGTATTCGCGCCGGTTTCAGGAGGGATTCAGTGAGAGTGATGATTCGGATCGCCAGATCGGTGCTCGTCCTGGCCTCGGTATTCCTGTTGTCCCTGGTCGGCACATCCGTCGTCGCGTCGGCGCAGACGGCATCGCCGAGCCGGACGTGGCATCTGGAGCAGTTCGACAGGACCAGCCGGATGTGCGTTCAATACGGTCCCGAGGGGAGTACCCACGCCTCTTACTTCATCTTCGTGGTGAGCGGGACGTGGACCACCGACCTCGAGTTCGGGATGCGCGACCTGCCTCCCGGCTGGACCGCCACCGAGTACTACCTCCCACCGGGCTCCAACTTCCACAACCCTGACGGCTCGATCAACGTCAACGGGTTCGTCGGCGTGCGAGGACCGGCGTCGGTGCCGATGGCGACGTACCACGCACACATCTGGGTGTCGGACGGGACCGTGACCGAAACCCTCCCGACCGACATCGTGGTCACCACCGAGTCCTGGGTGGACTGCATGAACCGGGGGTGAATCCCCGGCACCAAGCGCCGACAGCGCGGCAGCACTGGCCTGGCAGGACCGGATCACCCTCACCGGACCGGTCCACACAGGACAGTGCTGCCGCTTCGCGCCACAGGAGACCTTTGCGTCAGTACTGGAGGGGCCGGCCTCCGGACCACCCGAACCATCGATCGATCGCCACGTGGACCGTCACCAGCGGATTCTCCCTGGCGGGGTAGTCCTTGCCGAGGAAGTGCCTGGAGAGCCGATCGATGTCGGCGAGGCCCTCATCGGGCTTGATCGACACGACGTGTCCCTGGACGGAAACATGCGTGCCGAAATCGTCCGCCGCAAGCACGGTCAGCGACACGTGGCCGTTGTTCTGCAGGTGTTTCAGCCGGGCCCGGTCGGCGTTCATGCACAGCATGAGAAGTCCGTCATCTTCGATGAGGTACCAGGTCGCCACCGACACGGGGCGACCGGTCGACGTGACCGTCGCCATGACGGCCGGGTTCGGCTTGCGGAGAAAGGCCAGGGCAGCTTCTGGCAACGGAGCATCAGACACAGGTCCATTGTGTCAGGACCCGGGTCCCGGGACACGGCACCATCCGCCAGATCACATCGCCGACTGACCACCGGAAGCAGGGCCGGCGAGGTCACCGCGACCGCCGGCCTTGCCGGACCGAACTGACACTCGTAAGGTGTCGTCGGCGCCGCCACGCTCCTGCTCGCCCTGGCCGTCCGGATCATCCGCCCCGCCTGGCCGGGACCCGCGTCTTCACCGGCGCCCTCGGCCTCTTCGCCGCCCGCCGAATGGCAGCCGGGTTCGGCGGCGAACTCAGCGACGAGACGGCCTTCGTCCACCCGGCCGGATGTTCGGGGTACGTACGTTCGTACTCGGGGTGGACATCCTGCGACTGCGGCCGCCCGGACGAACCCACGCCGCCGGCCAACCGGACCGAGCGCCGTTTTAACAGTCGTTTCAGGTTCGCTCGATATGAAGTTGGCATCGCCGGGCGACGCGGGTCTCGTGGCCGAACGCGCCGCGCTCTACGGCAGCAGGACCGGCTACGCGACCCTGAAAGGCAGCCATTCATGATCTCCGTGCTCGTGGTGGACAACCAGCCGCTGCAGCGCTTCGGGTTTCGCATGCTGCTGGAGAGCACCCCCGACACCGAGATCGTCGGCGAGGCCGAGAACAGCGCCGAGGCCGTCCGGTGGACCACCGAGCTGCGTCCCGACGTGGTGCTGATGGGCATCCGCGTGCCGGGCGCCGACGGGATCGAGGCCACCCGGCGCATCGCCGCCGCCGGTGGGCGTTCGCGGATCCTGGTACTGACGACGTCCGATGCGGACCGGTACGCGCTCGCCGCCCTGCGGGCCGGGGCGAGCGGTTTCCTGCTGAATGACACCCGACCGGAAGAGCTGATCGCCGGCATCCGGGCCGTCGCCGCCGGGGACGCCGTGATCGCGCCGGCGCTGACTCGGCGGCTGATCGACGCGTTCGCCGACCGGCTCGGCGACGACCTCTGCGGGCCCGTGCGGGAGGATCCCCGGTTGGGCTCCCTGACCGGCCGCGAGCGCGAGATCTTCGTCGCCATCGGCCGCGGCCTCACCAACGGCGAGATCGCGCAACGGTTCACGCTGTCGGAGTCGACGGTGAAGTCCCACGTCGGGCGGGTCCTGGCCAAGATCGGTGCCCGGGACCGGATCCAGGCCGTCATCCTCGCCTACGACCTGAGACTCACCCGGCCGGTTTAGCGCTTCACCTCGCGCGGTCACGCGGTGGTGATCTGCCCGTCGACGACCCGCACCGGCACGGTGGTCAGGGGTTTCGTTGCCGGCCCGCCGGTGACTTGGCCGTTGCCGTCGAAAGTGGAGCCGTGGCACGGGCAGCGGAAGCCGGAACCGGCGGCCGTGATGGGGCAGCCCTGGTGTGTGCAGGTGGCGAGGAATGCCATGAAGGTGTCGGCCGAGGGACGCACCAGATATGCGGCGGAACCGTTCGGTGCGGTGAAGCTTGTCGACGAACCGACGGCGACGGCGGAGACCGCAGCGATCACCATCCGGGAGTTCGGTCCCGGGTCTGCCGGCCGGCTTGGTTTCGGGTTGGTGGTGGTGCGACGGGAAAGGGCGATAACGCCGCCGCTGACGGCAGCGGCCGCCGCGGTGATCAGGCCGCCCCAGAGCAGAATGCGTCGCTCGGCGTCGTCCGGGGCGTGGTTCGGCGGGCGACGACGGCGTATCGCGGCGCGCAGGCGGTCCGTCGTGGAGAACAGGCCTGCGTCGCCGGCGACCAGCAGCGGGGTCCAGGCGGCTGCGAAGACGACGTCGGCGCCGAAGTAGTACGGGCGGGTCGTCCAGCTCACGGTGAGGAAGAAGCTCAGCGCAAGGAGAAACCCGCCGAGCGCGGCGATGCGGGTGAACAGCCCGAGCAGCGTACCCAGCCCGACAGCGACCTCGCCGAGGGCGATGACCAGGCCGAAGACGGTCGGGTGATCGGCGGCGAAGGACACCAGCGGGCCGACCGGGGAGGTCGTCGCGGCGTGCAGCATCTGAGCGTGGACGCCGAGGGGTGAGCTGTGGTCCAGGTAGTGGGTGTCGAGGATTTTGGAGAGGCCCGCGTAGAGGAACGTGCCGCCGAGGAAGACGCGGAGCGGCAGGAGTGCCCAAATAGGTCTCCGTAGTGACGTATCGGCCCGTGGTGTTGTTTCGCCAGGGGAAGGCTTGAGGGACAAGAGAAGCCGCCTTTCATCAGTCCAATGCGGACGTGTGTGAGCTCCGAGCTGCTCACACACGTCCGGCGCTTCGTCAGGACTTGCGCGGGGAGACCGTCATGATGCCCGTGCACATCTCGTCGCTGGTGCCGTCGCCCCACACCACGTAGCGCGGCGGCAGCTTGCTCAGCTGTGGCAGCCGTTTGCGCAGCCCCGCGTCGTGCGTACACGTCACCCGCAGCGTGTCCCCCGGACCGATCTCCACCGGCGACGGCAGCTTCACCAGCCGCTGGTTGTCGAAGTCGAACTGCGGCACGTCCAGCACGACCTCGGCGTTCGGCTTGCCGGGGTTGAGTTCGACCTTGATGGCCCGACCGAGCAGGTGCATGTGGCCGAAACCGGCGAACAGCGTCGCCGGCGCCTCCACCTTGTGGTCGCACGTCTGGGTGTCGCCGGGCTTCGGCGCGCTCTGGCCGCACTCCTCCACCTGCCGGTCCGCGGTGCCGCCGACGTCCGGCCCGAACCGCTTCGTCACGTCCGCGATCGAGGCCGCCCGGTCACAGAGCGGACCCGACTCGCCGGCGGCGCAGGGCAGGTCGGTCGGCGCGTCGAGCGGCAACGTGTCGAGTTCCCTGGTCTGCGGCGTGCCGTCCGTCAGCCGCAGCCGCACCGCCGTGCGGTCCGACCCGCCCGGCTTGCCGTCGGTCGCGAGCAGGTTGTAGTGCATCTGGAGGATGACCAGGCTGCCCGGCTCCAGCTTGAAGCCGACGTCCTGGGTGAACAGCGTCTCCGTGGCGCCCGGCGCCCAGGTGTCCACCCACGTCGCCTCCCCCTCTTCCACTTCGGCGCCCTTCACGCCGGTCCCGCCGAAACACTGCCAGCCGGGACCGGGGGTCTTCGCGTCCTGCTCACGCACCGCGGCAGCGCCGCCCGGCGGCACCACGTACACGATGGCGTGGTGCGCGAGGGCGACGTTCTCCGGCGTGACCTGGGTCCCGGTCAGGAACGCCGCCTTGGTCAGGCCCGGATCGATCACCTGGCACCGGTACTCGTCCGTGCCGCCGCCCTCCGGCGGCGCGGGCGTGTAGGCCTCGGCCATCTTCAGGTCGACGAACCGCTCGCCGGCGCGCAGCGGCTGTGGTGGAGCCGATGCCGCGCCCGCGTGCGCGCTGTGCGAGCCGGCCGCGGCGGGCGCCGCACTGGTGCCGGCGCCCGGCCCGCAGGCGACGACAGCGAAAACCGTCGCCAGCGCCATGGCGGGCGCCCCGAGCCTCCGCAGTGGACTATCAGGTTTCGTCATAACCTGAACGCTAGGCCGGATTCCGTCCCGTTTCATCGTACTGCGGTCGGCATTCCGGGGAGGGCGTTGGTACCACGGTACTGAGTTGACTGTCCACAGTGGAGTCATCGGTGCGGCCCGGGATCGACGCAGCCGGAAGTTCGATCCGAAGCAGCGCACCACCGCGTGCGGACCGGGCGACGGTGACGCGGCCGCCGTGGGCGTCGACGACCCGCTGCACGATCGACAGCCCCAGACCGGATCCCGGCAACGCCCGGGCGCTGTCGGCACGGTAGAACCGGTCGAACACCCGCGGCACGTCGGCGGCGTCGATGCCCGGCCCGGCGTCGTCGACCTCGAGCACCGCCGACGCGCCCTCGGCACGGAGCCGGACTCCGACCGGCTGGTCCGCGGGGGACCACTTGCCGGCGTTGTCGATGAGGTTGAGCACCGCCCGTTGGAGGCCGGCGGGACGCCCGCTCACCCACACGGAGGTCACGTCGAGCGCGACCTCGATGTCGGGCACCCGGGAACGCGCCCGGGTCGCGGCGGCCACCACCACGTCGGCGAGGTCGAGCACCTCGGTGCTCTCGTCGCTGACGTCACCGCGCGCCAGGTCGGTCAACTCGGCGGCCAGGGTGCTCAACTCGGCCACCTGGGCGCCGAGGTCGTTGAGCAGCCGGGTCCGGCTTTCCGGCGGCAGTGCGCTGTCCAGGGTGCCCCGCCGATCGAGCCGGATCAGCAGCTCGGCGTTGAGGCGCAGGCTGGTGAGCGGGGTCTTGAGCTCGTGGGCGGCGTCCTCGGCGAGCAGCCGCTGGGCCCGGCGGGATTCCCGGAGCGCGGCGAGCATGTCGTTGATCGACCGGATCAGCCGCCGGATCTCCCCACCTCCCTCGTCCGGGATGCCGGCGTCGAGATCCCGGGTGTGCGCGACCCGGACCGCGGCGGCGGTCAGCCGGTCGATCGGGGCCAGCCCGGTCCGCGCCACGGTCCGCCCGACAAGGGCGCCGCCGGCCACGCAGAGCAGCCCGATCAGCAGCATGCCCAACCCGAACTCGTTGAGCGGGCTGTCATCGGCGACGCGGGCCACCTGAACCGCGCCATCGCCCGCCCGCAGCGTGTAGACGAGGTAGCCGTCGTCGTCGCTGTCGCCCGCCTCCATCAGGTCGGCCGACGCGCCCCGCGCCACGCGCTCGGCGTCCTCGCTGACCGGGGGCAGCGCGGGTTGGCCGGCCGGCGTCCGGACCGAGCCGTCGGGCAGGATGACCCGCACCAGCTCACCGAATCCGGGATACGGCGGTAGCTGGGCCTGCGCCAGACCGGCGCGCTCCGCGTTCGCCGCCAGGACGCGGGAGTCGGCGCGCAGCTGGTCCTTCGCGGTGTCCTGCAGCTCCCAGGCCAGTAGCTGGCTGGACACCTGGAAGGCCACGAACACGCTGACCGCGATGGCCGTCGCCGCGATCACCGTCATCCTGGTCCGCAGGGACCGCCGGCGCCACCAACGGGTCAGCCGGCGCGGTTCCCGGCCGGCGGGCCTGCTCACGGAGGAGTTTCCCGCAACGTGTATCCCAGGCCGCGCCGCGTGTAGATCAATCGCGGCTCGCCCCCGGCCTCCATCTTGCGGCGCAGGTAGCTCACGTACACCTGGAGGTTGTTGGCGGTGGTGCTCATGTCGAAGCCCCAGATCGCCTCGAACAGCGCGTCGCGGGTCAAGACTCGGGTCGCGTTGCGGACGAGGACCTGCAGCAGGGAGAACTCGGTCCGGGTCAGGTGCAGCGGCCGCCCGCCCCGCCATGCCTCGAACCTGTCGGGATCGACCCGGACGTCGGCGAACGACAGGATCTGCGGCTCCCCGTCGGCCGGCGTGCGCCGGCGCAGCAGGGCCCGCACCCGGGCCAGCAGCTCCTCGGTGGCGAACGGCTTGGGCAGGTAGTCGTCGGCGCCCGCGTCCAGCCCCGCGACCCGGTCGGAGACCTGGTCACGGGCGGTCAGCATCAGCACCGGCAGCTCCCGGCCCGCACCCCGCAACCGCCGGCAGGTCTCCAACCCGCCGAGGCGGGGCATCATCACGTCGAGGATCAGCAGATCCGGCGCGTCGTCACCGACCCCGTCGAGCACGGCGAGACCGTCGGCGACGGTGCTGGTGTCGTAACCCTCGACCTGGAGCACCCGCTCCAGCGACTCACGGATGGCCGCCTCGTCATCCGCGATCATGATCCGCACGCCGGCCCGCCCCCTTCCCGTCGATGCTTTGCCGCTCATCCTCCCCGATCAACCTGAAGCCAGGATTAAAGCGTCGCCGCGGTTCGTCTGGTTCACCCATGCATGGCCATCGGCGGCTTCCCCGGCATCCGCTACGGCACGATCCGGCCGCAGTACATCCCCAACGAGGGCTGGGCCCCAGGGCGCCGCCACGAGCACCGGGGAGTCGGCCGATGCCACACGCACAGCCCGGAGTCCACCGCCGGTGTCGCGCGTCCGAGGTTCGTCGACAGCGGCCCGGGTTGCGCCCCAATGTGGCGTTCGGTGCGTCCAACGCACCCCCAGTCGATGGAGACGCCGGATGATTGTTCGAGGAAGCGAAGCAGTTCGACCGGGAACGGAAGCACGAGAGTGGAGTTCTTCTCCGCAGCGACGGCCACAACGGTCTCGAGCAGCCGCAACTGAAGGGCCGTCGGCGTGTCTTGACTCGTGCCCGGCGTTCCCGCTCAGCCTCCGCCTGCCGGGACAGCCGCCACACCCCGTCGCGGTCGAGCACGGTCACCTCGACCCCGCGCTGCTGCAAGAACCACGCGGTCGACAACCCGACGACGCCAGCACCCACCACGATCGCCGTTCGCGGCCTGCGTCCCCCTGATCGCCGGTGACCCGAGCGACGGAGACTTCACTCGACCCGATCATTTCCGACGGCCTCCGCATCGCAGTTGTCCTGACACCTCCATACTGAGGGAAAATCCAGCCGCGCAGTTGTATCGATTCGACAATCACGGAGGTGTGGTTTGTAGCGTTTCTCCACCGCGTCGTATCCGGCGCAGTTGATCGGCCACACGGATGGTGGATCAAGACGAGTAGCCGCGGTCAGGCGCGTAGCGCCTTTGACACGTCGCCGGACGCGGGATCTCCAAACAGTCGTTAGCCGAACCAGCCCCCGGGGGGTCGACAGTAACACAGGCTCCCTGAGATCCGTTATGCAGATTTAGCGCAGTGACGAGGTCGCCGTCGATTGAGCGCCGCCGGTCACGCTCACACGACCATTCGTCCTGCAGTTGGCACCGCTGAGCGCGGGCGGGCTGTACCTCCGCCGGGGGCCTTCTAAACTCACGTTGAACTTGCGGGGGTGAAATGAATCATTCACGACAACTCGTTCATCGCTCGATCTTGGCGGTCGACATCGAGAGCTACGGGGATCCGGACCGGACGACGCCACACCGGCTGACGATTCGCGACGGCCTCGACCATGCGCTGCGGCGAGCCTTCGACGAGGCCCGCGTTCCGTGGTTCGACTGCCGCCACGAAAACACCGGTGACGGCACATTCGTCCTGATACCAGCGCAAGTCTCGAAAGGTCCCCTGGTGGAGACTCTGCCTGCCGCCCTGGCACGGGAGCTGCGCCGGCACAACGAAACTCACCGGCCACAGGAACGTATCCGGGTGCGAGTGGCTCTGCACGCCGGAGAAGTCGCCTACGACGACCAGGGCGTGACCGGCCCCGCAATCAACCGGACATTTCGCCTGCTCGACGCACCGCCGCTGAAGACAGCGCTGGCCGAGTCACCGGGCACGCTGGCGCTGATCACCTCGGCGTGGTTCTTCGACGAGGTTGTCCGCAACAGCACCGTCGCGGACATCGGAGCTTTCCGGTCGGTCCAGGTCAGCGTCAAAGAAACCGCCACAACCGGATGGATCAGCCTGCCCGACCATCCCTACTCGTCAGGCGCCGCGGCCGGTTCGCTCACCTCCACCGTCCGGTCAACGCAGCAGCCGGCCGCAGCCGGAGTCGGGGATCCCGGTAACGCAGGCAGCACGCTGCCGAGGGATGTGCCGGTCTTCACCGGACGCGTCGACGAGCTCCACCTCCTGACCGCGACCGTTGCCGCCGCCGCGGAGCAGAACACACTGGGCACCGCGATTCACGTCGTCGACGGTATGCCTGGAGTCGGGAAGACGACCTTCGCGGTGCACGCTGCCTACCAGTTGGCGCGCTATTTCCCGGATGGCCAGATCTTCCTGGAACTGCACGGCCACAGCGCCGGCCAACCCGCCGTAGCTTCCACCGACGCACTCGCCTCGCTGCTGCTTCTGCGGGGCGTCCCGACCTTGGCCATTCCCTCCGACGTCGATGACCGCGCCCGGCTGTGGCGGGAGAAGATGGCCGGCAAGCGCATCTTGCTGCTGCTTGACGATGCGGTCGGAGACGAGCAGATCCGGCCACTGCTGCCCGGCGGTACCGGCAGCTTGGTGCTGATCACCAGCCGACGACGGCTCGAATCGATCGCCGACGCCGGCCGCGTCTCCCTGGACACGCTCTCGCCCAAAGACGCAGCCGCGATGTTCGACCGCTACACGTTCGGGCAGCACGATCCGGACGCGGTCGACGAGCTGATGAGACTGTGCGAATACCTGCCGCTGGCCATCTCGCTCACGGCGGGCCGGTTACGCTGTCACCCCGGCTGGACTGCTCGGCAGCTGGCCGGCGACCTCACCCGTTCCCACAACCGTTTGAAGACTCTGCGAGCCGATAACCGGAGCGTGGCCGCCGCGTTCGACCTCTCCTACCGCGACCTCAACCCGCACCAGCAGCGTCTTTTCCGGCGGTTGGGTCTGTTTCCGGGTAGCAACATCGACGCGGAAGCGGCCGCGGCACTGGACGACACCACCGTCGAGACCGCTCGCGAGCACCTCGACGTGCTGTACCTCAACCACCTGTTGGACGAACCGGCCCCCGGGCGCTATCGCCTGCACGACCTGACCCGCGCCTACAGCCGGACGCTCACCGACCCGGGCGCGGACGCGGGCGCGTTCGAACGCCTGCTCGACCACTACATCGACACCGTCCGCGCGGCGCACCGTTTCGTGCACAGCGCCACGCCTCGGCTCGAACTGATCGTCCGGGCGCCGATTCCAGCACGGCAGTTCGCGACCGAAAGCGAGGCGATCGCCTGGCTGAGCGCGGAGCGGACCACCATCGGAGCCTGCATCATTTCCGGTGCCACCAACGGCGAGATACGGCGGGCGGCCGAGCTGGCGATCGCCTTCCACCCGTTCCTCGAACAACACGGACACTGGCTCGATGACCACCGCATCCACCAGGCCGTGCTCAGCGCGGAACAGGCGGCCGGCGACGTCACCGCCGAAGCCGCGACCTTGGTAGACCTGGGGCGTCTCCAGCGCCTGCTAGGCAGCTTCCATGATGCCGCCAAGACGCTGGCGCGTGCTCGAGGCCTGCACAGCGAGCTCGGCGACCGGCTCGGTGAAGCCAACGCACTGGACGAGGCCGGCCTCGTCCAGCTCGAGCTCGCCGAGACACAACGTCGGGCAGCGGAATGGGTTCCTCCGGGTATCGACACGACGAAACCCAGCAGTTCCCGGACCTACGACTACCTGCTGGGCGGCGCGCACAATTTCCCAGCCGACCGGGAGGCCGCGGAACAGGCCGAAAAGATCATGCCCGGCATCCGGGACGTCGCCCGGCTCAACCGCACGTTCCTCGTCCGGGTCGTGCGCACGTTGATGGACCTGGGCATCCGGCAGTTCCTCGACATCGGCTCGGGGATCCCCACGGTGGGCAACGTCCACCAGATCGCCGGGGAGATCGACCCGCGCTGCCGGGTCGTCTACGTGGACCGCGACCCGATCGCCGTCGCGCACAGCAAAATGCTCCTGCGCACCAGCGAACACGCCACGATCGTGCATGCCGACTTCACGGATCCGGACGGTATCTTCGCCGACCCGGAGATGCACCGGCTGGACTTCGGCGAACCGATCGGCCTGCTGATGGTGGCCATGCTGCACTGGATCCCGGACGCCAGCGACCCGCACACGCTGCTCGCCGAGTACCGCCGCCGCGTCCCGGCCGGCAGCTACTGCCGCATCAAGCAACGTTGGGTAGGTAATCCGGTCGGCGGATCTTGGAGTTGACGGCGAAGTGACGCTTCGGGTGGCAGTGGCGGTTGCGCCAG